>NZ_CP113524.1:1875000-2195000 GCF_026723765.1 Lacrimispora xylanolytica | reverse complement strand
TCTGGAGCAGATATTCCAAGGTTCCTTCTACTAACCTTGAAATAAAGGCCCGCTCCGATTTGTCCAGATATTGATATTTATTTAATGCCTGACGCAGAATGATATGGCTGTATCCTGATTTTTCCAGTATCTCCATGAGGATATCAAGGGCAATCTCCCTGCTGTCTGTTTCTTTAGTCATCCTGCCTTCTTCCTCCAAATAAAAATACAAGTCTTGCAAGCTGCAGCACAGTTGCAGCAAGAGCAGCTACATAGGTGAGTGCCGCCGCTCCCAGAACTTTTCTGGTATGTCCAAGTTCTTCACTTCCCAAAATGCCTACTTCACCAAGAAGGTGAATGGCTCTGCTTGAAGCATTAAATTCCACTGGTAGTGTGACCAGCTGGAAAAGGACTGCTACAGAAAAAAGAATCAATCCTATGTTAACTAACGGGGAACCCACGCCCCCGATGAAAAAGCCTAAAAGTATAATCGGGAAAGCCGCCTGAGAGCCGATATTGGCTACCGGAACAATGGCCCCACGAAGCTTCAAGGGAACATATCCTGTGTTGTCCTGCATGGCATGACCGCACTCGTGGGCAGCAACACCGATGGCAGCAACTGACGTGGAATCATAGACGGAATCAGATAGATTCACGGTCTTTGATCTTGGATCGTAATGATCCGTCAGCTGACCGCTTACAGGGCGTACCTGGACATCGTAAATTCCCTGAGAATTTAAAAGCCTCTTGGCAGCTTCTGCACCAGTCATCCCTGACATGCTTCTAACTTTTGAATATTTATTGTATGTGCTGTTTACTCTGGCTGAAGCAACCAGGGATAATAAAGCGCCAATGATTACAAATATCAAGGTAGGATCATAATAATATCCCATCATTCCTCCGTAAAACATAATCAAACACTCCTTTCAAAAACAGTGCCTTCCACAATCGGATATCCCCGCAGAAATGCGCCGATGTCCATACGTTTTTTCCCCTGCATCTGAAGCTCTTTGATGGATAAGCCGCCTTTTCCCGTCTTTACAACGAGACAATCCTTACCGGTTTCCACCACCTGACCGCAGGGGCCTTCGTACTCTTTGTCCACAACTTCAGCATCCCAGATTTTTATTGTTTTTCCATTCCAGACTGTATAGGCGCTGGGCCATGGATTCAGTCCCCGGATGAGCCGTTCTATGCTGACAGCCTCCATGGACCAGTCAATATCACCCATGGACTTTTTTATCATGCCGACATAGTTGGAGTTTGAATCGTCCTGAGGGGTTCTGACTGCGGTTTGATCTTCCAGTTTTTTTAATGTTTTTAAAATGAGGGCAGCTCCAACCTGGCTCAGCTTATCGTGGAGACTTCCACCAGTTTCTTTTGAATCTAAGGAAACCGCCTCCTGATCCAGCATATCTCCCGTATCAATCCCCTCTGCCATAAGCATAGTGGTGATTCCACTTTCCTTTTCTCCATGAATGACTGCATACTGTATGGGTGCTGCTCCCCTGTATTTCGGAAGAAGGGAAGCATGGATACAAATACAGCCGTATTTCGGAATATCCAGAATGCTTTTTGGAAGAATCTGGCCAAATGCTGCAACAACCATGGTATCTGGGGCTAAATCAGCCAGGACCTTAACAAATTCAGGATCTCTGGCCTTAACAGGCTGGTAAACAGGAATTCCGTATTCCAAAGCCTGTTCTTTTACTGGCGGCATCTGTATTTCTTTTCCTCTGCCTTTTGATTTATCCGGCTGGGTCACCACCCCAACCACATCATGTCCAGCCTCTACCAGTGCCTTTAGAGCAGGCACGGAAAATTCAGGCGTTCCCATAAAAACAATACGCATATTTACTCCTCTTCCTCCATATCCATGATTTCCATGTCTTCCGGAAGATCTGTAACATCCTCTAACTCACCTTCCACCTTATCCACGTAAAGATCTCCATTTAAGTGGTCGCATTCATGGCAGATGGCACGGGCTAAAAGCTCCTCGCCTTCCAGTTCAAACTGTTTCATCTCAATATCATAGGCTCTTACTTTTACATGGTTTGGTCTTGTTACGGTACCGGACTTTCCAGGAACGCTAAGGCAGCCTTCCGGTCCTGTCTGGCTTCCGTCGGTTTCTATAATCTCCGGATTGATGAGCACGTACTGATTGCCGTCATCTACGTCAATTACAACGATCTGCTTTAAAACACCAACCTGGGGAGCAGCAAGGCCTACGCCATTGGCTTCATACATTGTTTCAAACATATCTTCTACCAGTTCTATGATTCGCGGTGTAATTTCCTTCACCGGCTTACAGTGTTTTCTTAAAATTTCATCTCCAATGGTTCTAATCTTTCTAATCGCCATCTTCTCTTATCCTCTCATTTATGAAAAATCATATTGTATCAGGACCAGGTCAAACAGATCCGGTCGGTTTTCAGAAAAACCGTCAATCTGATCTCTGATTTTTATTAGTATATCATAGTTTACGTGTTTCAAGTATAAAATTTTTCTATAAATATCATTAATTTTGTATACAGAAGCCTCTGAAGGGCCAATTGTCTGTACCATTTCCTTCTCTGCCAAAGGGGTAACATAAGCTGCCACCGCCTCTGAAGCTGATATCAGAGCCTCCTCATTTTTGGAAGAAAACTGAATGGTCAAAAGAACATTTGCAGGAGGATATTTCATCATACGGCGAAATACCATTTCCTGTTCATAGAAGGCCGGATAATCCTGGCTGGCAGCCGTTGTAATGGCATAGTGCTCGGGACTGTAGGTCTGGATTACCACATCTCCAGGCTTCTCATCTCTGCCAGCTCTTCCGGCCGCCTGGGTCAAGAGCTGAAAGGTACGTTCTGCGCCTCGGTAGTCTGGGGTATACAAGGATAGATCAGCAGCCAGAACTCCTACCAGCGTTACGTTTGGAAAATCATGCCCCTTTACTATCATCTGTGTACCAATAAGAATATCTGCTTCTCCCTCTGAAAAGGCAGTGAGGATTTCCTCATGGCCTCCCTTTTTCTTCGTTGTATCCAGATCCATACGAAGAATCCTGGCAGATGGAAACATTTTTTTTGTCATCTGCTCGATTTTCTGGGTCCCTACTCCAAAATTGGCAATGTAAGGAGAACCGCAGGATGGACATTCATTTGGCATGGGAATGGTGTGACCACAGTAATGGCAGACCAGGCTGCGGTTATTATGAAGGGTCAGAGTCACATCACAGTGGGGACATCGTATGGCATCTCCACAGGACCTACAGGAAACAAAGTTCGCATAGCCTCTCCGGTTGATAAACAGCATGATCTGTTCTTTTTTCGCCAGACGCTCTTCCATCTTTTCTTTTAAAGGCCTGCTGAAAATGGTCTTATTTCCTTCCTTTAATTCCTGTCGCAGATCTGCTACCCATACATTGGCCATACGGCTGTCTTTTTTTGCCCGTTCTGTCAGTAAAAAGAGGCTGTATTCCCCTCTTAAAGCTTTGGTATAGGCTTCTAAGGAAGGCGTCGCAGAACCTAAGACCAGGGAAGCATTCTGCATGGAGGCTCTTTTTTCTGCCACTTCTCTGGCATGGTATCTGGGGACTACCTCGCTTTTATAGGCCCCTTCGTGCTCCTCGTCTATAAGAATCAGTCCCAAGCGGGAAAATGGGGTGAAAAGAGCGGATCTTGGGCCTATCATGATATCAATATCCCCATTTCTGGCCCGTTCAAACTGATCGTACCGTTCCCCGGCAGACAGCCTGGAATTGATGATAGATACCCGGCTTCCAAATCGACCGTAAAACCGCATGACGGTCTGATAGGTAAGGGCGATTTCAGGAATCAGGACAATTACCTGTTTTCCCTCCTGAATCACCCGGTCAATGAGCTCCATATAGACTTCTGTTTTACCGCTTCCTGTAACGCCATGTATGAGATATGTTTTTCTTATATTCTCAGAATAATCTCTTTGAAACGCATCCACAATGGTCTGCTGTTCCTGGTTTAACAAAACGTGCTGGGCATGGCTTTTCTTTAACGTGATGGGATTTCGGTATACTTCTTCGGATTCAAGAGTAATCAGACCTTTTTCTATCACCGGCTTTAACGTGGCGGAGGATAGGTTCATCTGGTTGACTGCAATCTCATATGGAATCATGGGACTTTCCATGAATGCCTGAAAAAGCCTGAATCTGGCTTTATAATTCTTTCGCTCCGCTTCTTCCAATGCCTTTTTTAATTCTTCCGGCTTAAGAAGACAGCGGAGGATCTTTTTTTCCTTTGGTTTTATCTTCTGCTTTACCGGAAGTACGGTTTTTAAAGCCTGATTCATGGTGGAACCATACTGTTCCTTTAACCACCAGGCAAGGGAAATAAGCAGGGATTCTGCCGTAACACTGTCTGTTACAATCCCTGCTATTTCTTTAATCTTATCCTTGTCATAGTCTGCATGTGGGGTAATGCCAACCACATACCCTTTGCGCATGGCATTTCCCTTCCCAAAAGGTATGAGGACCAAGGATCCCACAGACACTTCTTCGGATAGCCTTTCGGGTATCCGGTAATCAAAGGTTCTGTCTACTTTTTCATGGGAAATATCTATGATAATACGGGCATATTGTTCTGTCATTCCTTCACCTGTTTCTATCTGTATATCAAAGGATTAAACCAGATGGAACTGATCGGCCACCTGACTGAGTTTCATACTGTTTGAGCCTTTAAAGAGAACTCCGTCTCCTTCTTTTAACTCTCCTCTTAAATATGTAACAAGAGCTTCCTGCTCCATAAATTCTTTTACCTGTATTTCTTTAGACTGTTCTCTTACCGCCCTTGCAATTTCACCTGCCAGCTCTCCAAGGGTCACTACTTCAAAAATGGGATGTTCTGTGATATACTCCCCAATTTCATAATGGTATTTTGGAGCATCTTCTCCAAGCTCTTTCATGTCAGCTAATACAGCAATCCGTCGTTTTACCTTTGTAAGAGAATTTAATACCTCAAGACCGGCTTTCATGGAGACAGGGCTGGCATTATAGGTATCATCTATAATTGTCATACCATTGGATTCATAAATCTGCTGGCGGTTCTTAAAGCCGGTAAATTCACAAAGTTTCTTTGCAGCCGCTTCCAATGGGATGCCGCGCTCAGATGCAACTGCAAGGGATACCATGGCATTTAAAACATTGTGGCTTCCCATGACAGACAGTTTTACCGGAACCCTCTGATCTTCAAAAACGGCTGTAAATGCTGGAAAACCTTCTTCCAGATGTACATCTTCTGCCCGGTAATCTGCATTAGCTCCAGTCCCGTAGTAAATGGTTTTACATCCTTCTTTTGCTTTTGTGTCTTTTAAAATGTCATCATCCCCATTTAAGAACAGAATTCCGCCTTCCATCAGTCCATCCTGTATGGTAAGCTTTTCTTTATAAATATTTTCCCTGGAACCAAGCTGCTCTATGTGGGTGACTCCAATATTTGTAATGACTGCCATCTGAATGCTTGCAAGCCTAGCAATGACTGTTAATTCTCCAGGTTCGCTCATACCAAGTTCAATAACTCCAATTTCATCTTCTGGAGTGATTTCAGAAAGCGTGATGGGAACTCCCACCTGACTGTTATGGTTCCCAGGGGTCTTAAAAACCTTAAAGCCAGCAGAAAGAGCACATGCTACCATTTCTCTGGTCGTTGTCTTTCCAACGCTTCCAGTGATTCCTACCAGAGGTATGGTAAGACGTTCTCTGTAAAAGCGTCCAATTGCCTGAAGGGCGTTTTTTGTATCCTCCACCCGGATCCATGGCTTTTCAGAATTCATGGAATCGTGTTCACTGGTCAGTACAGCGGCTGCTCCATTTGAAAATGCCTGGTCAATAAACCGGTGGGCATCCACCTTTTCTCCGATTAATGGAACAAACAGGGAGCGCTCCTTCTCACTTCGGGAATCTATGCTTAAGTGTTCTAATACTGTATCAGGATGGCCGCAAAGCAGTTTGCCTCCTGTTGCTTTTATAACTTCATTTACCGTCATGTTTACCATTACTTCCTCCGTTTCCTGTACGCCTCTGGCGCACAAACCTCCCATCTGCCGTGGAAAAGCCGAAAGCCCCAAATCACAGCTTCCGGCATGTATGTTTCACTTTTGAGTATTTTATAAGTTTAGATCTTTTGCTGCCTCTAAAACCTCTTCCCGGTCGGAAAAATGGTGACGTACCCCATTCATCTCCTGGTAATCCTCGTGGCCTTTGCCTATAATGGCAATCATATCACCTGGTTTAGCATGTTCCATACTGTAACGGATGGCTTCTCTGCGGTCCGGGATTTCAATAAATTCACCGCCGGTTTTTACAATGCTGCCCCGAATATCCGCAATAATATCTTCTGTCTTTTCAAACCTGGAATTATCGGCGGTAATAATTGTAAAATCCGCCAGACGGCCGGCGCTGTCCCCCATGGAGTAACGGCGGTCTTTGGCCCGGTTTCCTCCACAGCCAAACACACAGACAAGGCGCTTTGGATGATAATCTCTCAGTGTGGAAAGAAGGCTTTCCATGCTGATAGCATTATGAGCGTAATCCACAATGACGGTACATTTATCCGAGGTGTGAACGATTTCCATACGGCCGTTTACACTTAAATGTTCCAGTCCATGGCAGATTCTGTCCTTTGGAAGATCAAGGAAGCTTAAAACGCTGACGGCTGCCAGAGCATTGGCCACATTGAAGCGTCCTGGTATATTGACACGAACCGAAAGGTTATATCGTCCCTTTACATCGAATTCGATTCCCACGAAATCAGGCTGGGATACAAAATGGATATTTTCCGCTTTAAAGTCCGTCCCTTCCCTATCCATGGAAAAGGAGTAGAGCTCACATGCGGCATCTTTTGTCACTTCCTCAAAATGAGCATCATCCTGATTCATAATACCCTTTTTACAGGTGTGGAAAATTCTTGATTTGTAGAACAGATACTCTTCAAAATCTGCATGTTCATCCGGTCCAATGTGATCGGGAGAAATGTTGGTGAACAGGCCGTAATCAAAGGTAATGCCTGCCACCCGGTGCATTTTGTAAGCCTGGGAGGATACTTCCATTACCATGTATTGGCATCCAGCTTTCACCATGCTTTTAAATGCCTCATGAAGTTCATAGGATTCCGGTGTTGTATTCTTGGTAGGAGTTACGGTCTCACCGATGACAATGCCGGTGGTGCCGATCATGCCGACTTTTTTTCCGCAGGCTTCTAAAACCGCCTTAATCATATGGGTGGTAGTGGTTTTTCCCTTGGTGCCAGTAACACCGATGGTCACCATCTTTTCTGCCGGATAACCAAATCTGGCTGCGGAAAGAAGGGCAAGAGCCTCTCTTGCATTATGTACATAGATTGCAGTTACGCCCTGAGGAAGGGGAACCCTTTCCTCAACTACGAAAACCTTACTCCCGGCTTTCGCCACTGCCGGGATAAATTCATGGGAATCCACCTTCGTTCCCTTCATACATACAAATACAGCACCTTCTCTGGCTTTTCTGGAGTCGTAGACGATTTCATCCACTTCCTCGTCAAGACTCCCCTGTAATACTTCATATTTTAAGTCATTCAGCCAATCTTTAAACTTCATAGAAACCTCCATCAGAATAATCCGGTTATTATTCCGTCTTTATTAATATCAATGCCGTCTGCCGCCGGCTTTTTAGGAAGGCCGGGCATCGTCATGATGGCACCTGTCAGTACAACCACAAACCCTGCACCAGCTGATACATAGGCATCCCTTACATTGATTTCAAATCCTTCCGGGCGGCCCAGCTTTGTCTGGTCATCAGAAAGGGAATACTGTGTTTTCGCCATACAGACTGGCAGGTTTCCATATCCCATTTCCTCGAATTTTTTAAGGGCTTTTAAAGCTGCAGGGGCATATGTCACTCCTTTGGCTCCATATATTTCTTTTGCTACAGTCTCCACCTTCTCCTTTAATCCCATATCATCAGGATAAATGGGTGCAAACTTGCTTTCCTTGTTTTCCAGAGTATAGAGTACCTTCTCTGCAAGCTGGATTCCGCCTTTTCCGCCCTTTTCCCATACTTCGGACAGAGCGAATTCACAGCCTCTTTCCTCACAGAAGGTCTTGACGAACTGGTATTCAGCTTCTGTATCCGTAAGGAAGGAATTTAAAGTGACAACAACGGGAACTCCGTATTTCTGCATGTTTTCAATGTGCTTTGCCAGATTGACGATTCCTTTTTCAAGTGCAGGAATATTCTCCTGGTTCAGCTGATCCTTTGGAACTCCGCCGTTATATTTAAGGGCTCTGATGGTGGCAACTAAAACAATGGCGTCCGGCTTAAGTCCTGCCTTGCGGCATTTAATATCCATGAACTTTTCCGCACCTAAATCAGCACCAAATCCAGCTTCCGTCACTACAATATCTGCCAGCTTTAATGCTGTCTTTGTGGCGCGTACACTATTGCAGCCATGGGCAATGTTGGCAAATGGTCCGCCGTGAACAATGGCTCCTGTATGCTCCAGGGTCTGAATCAGGTTAGGCTTTAAGGCGTCCTTTAAAAGAGCTGCCATTGCACCAACTGCATGGAGCTGATGGGCAGTTACCGGCTCTCCAGCATAATTATATGCCACAATAATCTTTCCTAGGCGTTCTTTTAAATCATCCATGTCATTTGCAAGGCAAAGAATGGCCATAATTTCAGAAGCAACCGTGATTACAAAATGATCTTCTCTCACAAACCCCTCTGCTTTTGATCCCAGGCCAATCACGATGTTTCGAAGGGCACGGTCATTCATATCGAGACAGCGCTTCCAGAGAATCTGACGAGTGTCTATCTCCAGGGCATTTCCCTGATGGATGTGATTATCCAGCAATGCGGATAACAGGTTATTGGCAGAAGTAATGGCATGGAAATCTCCCGTAAAATGAAGGTTTAAGTCCTCCATAGGTACGATCTGAGCATATCCGCCTCCGGCTGCGCCTCCCTTAATTCCAAAACACGGTCCCAGAGATGGCTCTCTTAAAGCAATCATCGCCTTTTTTTCCATAACTCCAAAGGCTTCCCCAAGTCCTACTGTCGTTGTGGTCTTTCCTTCTCCTGCCGGAGTTGGATTAATGGCCGTTACCAAAACCAGCTTTCCATCCTTTTTATCTTTTACCTGTTCCCAAAGCTGGTCTGAAAGCTTTGCCTTATACTTTCCGTATAGCTCAATATCATCTTCTAAAATCCCGTAGGAAGCAGCCACTTCCTTAATCGGAAGCATAACCGCCTCCTGTGCGATTTCAATATCTGTTTTCATCCGCATCATCCTCCTGTATGTAAGTTCCCTATCTATATTAATAACCCTGCTCCAACATCTCCTCAAATTCTTCCGGACTCATTAAAACCTTCCGGGGCTTGGTGCCCTCTTCTTCTCCGACTACGCCAGCTTCTGCAAGCTGGTCCATAATTCTTGCCGCACGGTTAAAGCCGATTTTATACATCCGCTGCAGCATACCAATAGAGGCTTTATCTTTTTCAATGATGAATTTTCCTGCCTGAGCAAAATACTCATCCCGGTCATTTCCACCACTTTTCATCTCCTGACCTCCAGGAGATGCAGAAATCATGCTTTCTACCTCAAGATCATAGTCTGGAGTCATTCCCTGTTCTGTCAGGAAATCGACAACCTTGGAAACCTCAGAGTCCGAAACAAAGGCTCCCTGTACACGCATGGGCTTTGGATAACCTGCCGGATAAAACAGCATATCTCCTTTTCCCAAAAGTTTTTCCGCACCGTTCATATCAATGATGGTTCTGGAGTCCACACCAGAAGATACCGCAAAGGCAACTCTTGAAGGCACATTGGCCTTGATAAGACCAGTGATGACATTAACGGATGGACGCTGTGTTGCAATGACCAGATGAATGCCTGCCGCTCTGGCTAACTGGGCAAGACGGCAGATGGCATCCTCTACTTCTCCCGGAGCCACCATCATAAGGTCTGCAAGCTCGTCGATAATGATAACGATCTGAGGCATCTTTTTCGGTTTGTTCTCGTCATCGATATCTTTGATACTATCTACTTTGGCATTATATCCTTTAATTTCCCTTACATTGTACTGGGCAAATTTGTTGTAACGGTCCGTCATCTCCGCTACCGCCCAGTTCAGTGCACCGGAAGCTTTCTTAGGATCTGTGACTACCGGCAGAAGAAGGTGGGGGATTCCATTGTAAACACTTAGTTCCACTACCTTTGGATCGATCATAATCAGCTTTACGTCTTCCGGGTCCGCTTTAAAAATAATACTCATAATCAGAGTGTTGATGCAGACGGATTTACCGGAGCCTGTGGCACCCGCAATGAGCAGATGAGGCATCTTGGCAATATCCGTAACAACCACCTGACCGCCAATATCCTTTCCCACGGCAAATGCAATCTTAGAGGAGTGATTCTTAAAGTTTTCCGCTTCCAGAATATCCCTCAGATATACCATATTATTCTCCTTATTTGGTACTTCAATCCCCACTGCAGATTTTCCAGGAATGGGTGCTTCGATTCGAATATCGGCTGCAGCAAGGCTTAATTTAATATCATCAGCCAGACTGACGATTTTACTCACCTTTACGCCTTGTTCCGGATGAAGCTCATACCGGGTCACAGAGGGACCACAGCTGATGTTAGTCACAGTAACTCCAACGCCGAAGTTTTGTAAGGTTTTTTGAAGCTTAATGGCAGTTTCCCTGTATTCCCGGTCAGAAAAAGCCGTTGCTTTTCCTTTTTTCAATAATGTAACCGGGGGATACTGGTATTCCTTTTTCACCACTTCTTCTTTTTGTTTGATCTGCTGGCTGACAGAGAGATCGCCTTCCTTAGCGGCTTCCTCCCGTTTGCTCACCAATTTTTTCTGCAGGGCTTCCGTATCTGTTTCAATGATTTTTCCGGTAGCCGTAACCACTGTCTTCTGTTCTTCGGGAACCGTAAAGGTATCTGGTTTTTCTACCGGAAGAAACTCCTCCTCTACGACTTCCATCTCCTTTAAGGTTCGACTCTCTTTCTTCATATATATAGAAGGTTCGTCTAATTCTTCCATAAATGGCTCGTTCTTCCAATCTGGTTCGAATGGAACGATATCTTCCTCTTTCTCTTGAACAGGAGAAATGCTGCCACTGAATACATCGGCTGGATTTGGTCGTTCAGGTTCCAGAGCCGTAACAGCTGCCAGGCGTCCTGCCTGGATATCAATATCCTCTTCTAAGTATTCTTCCATGGCTGGAACTGGAATAGGCTCGATTCCTAATTCAGCTTCAAAATCCACAGCTTCTGGCTTCGTCCCAGTCTGAGGCTGAAAATCTGTCAGATTCGTTGCATCCAAATTGACCCCGCGAAGCTTTTGCTCTTCCCGAAGCCTTTTTCTCTCTTCCTGCCGTTCTGCGTGAATCTCTCTTCGTATATCAATATTTTCTTTTGCATGGCGGTACGCTTTTCCGCTTCCGCTCTTTACCACGTTGACAAAGGACTTTTCCGTAATACAGACTCCGGAAATAATAAGGAGTACGATAACTACCAGGTAGGCACCTACGACACCTATAATTGCAGTGAGTCCTTCGGAAAGAAGGCCGCCGATCAATCCGCCTCCCACTCCGGTCACAGAGGACTCCAGATAAATATCAACGAGAGTGGTCCCCTCACCAGGCTTGGCTCCAAATAAAAGCTGTAAAAAACCACACAAAGAAACCAGCGCCAGTACAAAGGACGCCAGCTTAAATGCCGCTCTTGGATTTCCCTGATTCGATAAGTAAAAGGCAGTCCCAGCAAAAAGAAGCACCGGTGCGATGTATCCGATTCCTCCGAAAATACCAAGCTGCACACTGCGTAAAAACTGACCGACCACACCACATAATCCAAAATTACTTAAAAACAGTATGGCGGCAGCCGCAAATGACATCATGATAACTACTTCTGAGTGGATAAATTCCGGCTCCGGAAGAACTACTTTTTTTCTGGGGCTGCTGTTTCCTGATCTCCCGCCTTTTCCTCTTGTCCCTTTTTTTTCTGTTGTCTTCTTCTTTGTTGTCTCAGGCACAATACTTCCCCCTTTTATCCATTGGTAACAGTATACAAAAAAATCGGGAGAATTGCAACGATTAACGGGAACCAGTTTCGATCAACTCATATAATTTTCTTAGGGCATCCTTGATTCCGCCTACTTCATCGATCAAGCCTTCTTTTACAGTTTCTTCTCCAACCAGAACGGTTCCTAAGTCTCTGGTCAGCATCTCTGTATTTAACATCAGCCGCTTCACCTGATCATAAGCGATTTTTGCATGACCGGATACGAAGCTTAAAATACGATCCTGAATCATTTCAAAATATTCATAGGTCTGAGCAGCTCCAATTACCATTCCTGTCATACGGACCGGATGTACCATCATGGTTCCTGTGGGAACAATAAAGGAATAAGTGGTGCTTACAGCCAGCGGAACTCCAATGGAATGACTTCCTCCCAGTACAAGGGATACGGTTGGGATGCTTAAGGAAGCAATCATCTCTGCAATGGCAAGTCCTGCATCCACGTCTCCGCCTGAAGTATTAAGAAGGACCAGAAGCCCTTCTACGGAATCATCGTCCTCAATTTCCGCAAGCTTTGGAAGGATATGATCGTATTTGGTTGCTTTGCTGTTGCCAGAGAGGTTTTCATGACCTTCTATCTCTCCTATAATGGAAAGTAAATGAATTTTTCTCTTATGGGCGTTGTCATCAAGAGTCATTTGCCCATACTCCTCCAGCTTTTCATCTTCTTTCTGCTCTATATCTTTTTCTTTCTTTTTCTCATCGAGATTTTCTTTCCCCGTATCACTGGAAGCGCTCATTTCATTTTGCTTCTCATCTTGTACCTGGCTGTTACCATCGTTTCTTTCCTGATTATCTGCCATTTTAGGAAACCTCCTGTTTGCTCTATTTTTGGTAGTTTTCTTATGATGTGGAGAAATGGCAAAAAATATGCTTATAATTGAAAAACCAGGGTAATCCTGTCAGATTGCCAGTCTAAGGTTTTTATGATTAACAACATTTCAATTGTGATTGTAACAAGTTGTTGACTTTGATACTTTTCCATGTTAAACTATCAAACAATAAAAAGCCAGTTACGTTTCATTGCCAATGAAGGCAGCGCCGGAGGGATCTGTATGCGCTGCTTTTCTATCAATGGATTGCCTCTGGAGCTTTTGAATATTCTGAAAAAAGGAGAAGCGTCCCATGAACAACTTATTCATTGCACAGACTTTTGGAAAATCTTCCAATTATACGGATATTCCTAACAATTTGTTCAAAATACACGATGTAAAAAAAGGACTTAGAAATGAAGATGGAACCGGTGTCATTGTAGGACTTACCCGTGTATCTGACGTTGTAGGCTATGAGTTTGAAGATGGAAAAAAGCTTAATATCCCAGGTAAGCTATACTACAGGGGAATTGAAATCAGCGATCTGGTAACGGGAAAAGGAAATGGGCGCTACGGTTATGAAGAAACCGCATTTCTGCTTCTCTTTGGTTATCTCCCTTCCGATAAGGAGTTAAAGGAATTTACTTCTGTTCTTCAAAAGTATTATCCGCTTCCCAATGAATTTTTTGAGAGAAATATGCTCCGCAGTCCTTCCAGCAATTTAATGAACAGTCTGCAAAAAAGCATTCTGGCTCTTTATGATTATGATAATGATCCCGATAATACAGATCCTTATCAAACACTTTTAAAAGGAATTAATATCCTTGCAAAGCTGCCAACCCTTGCTGTATATGCATATCAAAGCAAGATCCATCATTACGACCGGGAAAGCCTGGTTATCCATTATCCTCGCCCTGAATATTCCATGGCAGAAAATATCCTTCATCTCCTTCGGCGGGATGGAAGCTTTACAGAGCAGGAAGCAAATCTTCTTGATGTGATGCTTATGATTCATGCCGATCACGGCGGTGGAAATAACTCCACTTTTACAAATGTAGTTATCTCTTCCACTGGAACTGATATTTATTCCGCCATTACCGGATCCATCGGTTCCCTAAAAGGACCAAAACACGGTGGCGCTAATATCCGGTGCAGCGAAATGTTGTCTGCCATTGAACAGGAAATTGGATTGCATGCCACTGAGGATCAGATGAAAAAAGTCATTGGACGAATCCTTTCTAAGGATTTCTACGATAACTCTGGTCTGGTTTATGGCCTGGGCCATGCGGTTTACACGGTATCTGACCCCAGAGCAGATCTTTTAAAAGACTGTTGTGAAAAGCTTGCAAAAGAGAAAAAACGATTGGATGAATACGAATTCCTGACGAAGTTTGAAACCGTTGCCAAAGCCTGTCTGGCTGGAAACGGAAAATCCTTGTCCAACAACGTGGACTTTTACAGCGGCTTTGCCTATCAAATGCTGCAGATTCCAGAGGATATGTACACTCCTTTATTCGTCTGTGCACGCATGGCAGGCTGGCTGGCACACAATATTGAAAATAAAATGTATGACGGAAGAATCATGCGTCCTGCAACAAAATACGTGGGTGAAACAAATCCCTACATAAAAAGAGAGGAACGATAATTATGGTAAAATTATATGAAGGCGGAGCTTACCTTATAAATGGAACGGAGCTCATTCCAGAGGAAGATAGCGCAAAAATCGCTGCTCTCACGGGAAACACCGTCAGCAAAGAAGACGCAGCAAAAGGAACCATTGCCTACTCCATTTTAGAGGCCCACAATACCTCAGGCAATATGGAGCATTTAAAGCTTCGTTTTGACTCAATGGCTTCCCACGATATTACCTTTGTAGGAATCGTTCAGACTGCCCGGGCTTCGGGACTCAAGGAATTCCCGATACCTTATGTGTTGACCAACTGCCATAACTCCTTATGCGCGGTAGGCGGTACTATTAATGAGGATGATCATGTCTTTGGCCTTTCCGCCGCCAAAAAGTACGGTGGTATTTTTGTACCTCCGCATATTGCAGTTATTCACCAGTATATGCGTGAAATGATGGCAGGATGCGGCCGCATGATTCTTGGCTCTGACAGCCATACCAGATATGGTGCCCTTGGAACCATGGCAATCGGCGAAGGAGGAGGCGAGCTTGTAAAACAGCTTCTTCTGGATACCTATGACGTTACATATCCGGGAGTGGTCGCTATCTATCTTACCGGCAAACCATCTCCTGCCGTAGGACCTCACGATGTGGCACTGGCCATTATCGGCAAGGTATTTAAAAACGGCTATGTGAAGAATAAAATCATGGAATTTGTAGGACCTGGCGTCTCTTCCATGGATACGGATTACAGAAACGGCGTGGATGTAATGACAACAGAAACCACCTGTCTTTCTTCTGTGTGGAGAACTGACGAAGATACGAAAGCTTATTTGACCCTTCACGGCAGAGGCGATGATTATAAAGAATTAAATCCAGCTGACGTTGCTTATTATGATGGCGTTGTCACCGTGGATCTAAGCGCAATTAAACCTATGATTGCTCTCCCATTCCATCCAAGCAATACCTATGAAATTGATGAGCTTAACGCCAATCTGGCAGATATCTTAAGAACCGTGGAAAAGGAAGCCGATCAGTATACCGGAAAATCAGGAGTGAAGCTCTCTCTTACGGATAAGATCGTTGACGGAAAGCTTATGGTTCAGCAGGGAGTGATTGCAGGATGTGCGGGAGGTAATTACTCCAACGTTATGATGGCTGCCCATATTTTAAGCGGCAAAGACTGCGGCAACGATGTATTTAATCTGTCTGTTTATCCGTCTTCTCAGCCGGTTTATATGGATCTGGTGAAGAAAGGTGCTATTACAGAGCTAATGACTGCAGGTGCTACCATCCGTACTGCATTCTGCGGCCCATGCTTCGGAGCAGGTGATACTCCATCCAATAATGCATTAAGCATACGTCATACCACAAGAAACTTCCCTAACCGGGAAGGCTCCAAGCCTGGAAATGGTCAGATTTCTTGTGTTGCTCTTATGGATGCGAGATCCATCGCAGCCACAGCAGCAAACGGCGGACTTCTCACCTCTGCCGAAAGCGTTGTAGATGGTTATGAAGTGCCGGCATATGAATTTGATTCCTCTTCTTATGAAAGAAGAGTTTATCAGGGATACGATGCTCCTCAAGCAGAAGCTGAACTGGTCAATGGCCCTAATATTAAAGATTGGCCGGCCATGAGCTCTCTGACCGATAATATTATCCTTAAAGTATGTTCAAAAATTATGGATCCGGTTACTACCACAGATGAACTGATTCCATCTGGTGAGACCTCTTCTTTCCGCTCTAATCCGCTTGGCCTTGCGGAATATACATTATCCCGCCGGGATCCGGAATATGTAGGAAGATCCAAGCAGGTCAATGAGCTGGAGAAAGCTCGTAAAAATGGGGAATGTCCACTTAAAGCAGACAGCGAATTAGAAAAAGCATTTCATGCACTGCGCCTTTACTTAGATCAGCCGGAGCTTAAGGCTTCTGAGACTGAAATAGGAAGTGTACTCTATGCGGTTAAGCCAGGTGATGGTTCTGCCAGAGAGCAGGCGGCAAGCTGTCAAAGAGTTCTTGGCGGTCTTGCCAATATTGCCAATGAATATGCAACCAAGCGGTATCGTTCCAATGTCATGAACTGGGGAATGCTTCCCTTCCTTCTTGATGAGGAGCCGGCGTTTGAAGTAGGTGACTTTATCTATGTGCCTGATATTCGTACTGCTCTCGATGGAGATATGGAAAAAATCAAGGCCTATGTGATCCGCAATGAAGAGGGCAATCCCATTCAGGAGATCAATCTACACATTGCAGATATGACTCCGGAAGAACGGGCCATCGTAAAATCCGGATGCTTAATCAATTATAACCGTGACAAAAAAGAAAACCGATAAATAATATAAGCCCAGAAGACTGGATATGAATCCGGTCATCTGGGCTTTCTTATGAGTTACGTTATTATTTTTATTTAATCTCCTACCATATTACGGATCTTTACTGGTGAACGGTAATTCCAGGTAGAGATCTTGATGCCGCTTCGTCTGCTGGCCGCGTGAACAATCTGGCCGTTACCAATATACATGGCAACGTGATTGATGGTTCCTTTGCTGTTGGCGTAGAACAGAAGATCTCCAGGCTTCATCTCTGATGACTTTACAGCAGTCCCTTTTCCAGCCTGTGAGCCGGAATAATGAGGCAGGCCGATACCAAACTTAGAATATACGGACATGGTAAAGCCGGAACAATCTGCTCCCTTTGTCAGGCTGGTTCCGCCCCATACGTATGGGTTTCCTAAAAACTGCAGCGCATAATTGACAATCTGAGTTCTTAAGGAGGATTGGGCATTGGCCTTTTCCTCAAGGGGTGAGAATTTGATGGCCTGAGGAAGAGCGTAACGTACATCCACAAAGTCAGTAGCCACATAGGCACTGCTGTCTTCCTCCAGCTCAATCTCTACCCAGCCGTCTACCTGCTTTAATACAGGATATCTTTCGTTGTTGGATATCTGAGTCCAGATCTTGGAATCCGTACTGGGTTCTGATCTTGCATTCAGCATATCCGTATTTACAATGGCCATTAGCTGGGCAACCTGCATGGCTTCATCCTTTGCCGCCTGCCCGGTCAGAATATAATCTGATTTTACATAGCCTGTAATGCTTCCTGATTGGATCTTATACCAGCCGTCGGCCGTTGTCTCTAAAATCTCACCGGCAGCTTTACTTGGCATCTTAGCGATTACCTTCCCTTTTTCGTTAGGCTCTTCTCTCACATTTAAATAATTATCTACATCAGATATTCCGATATTCTTATAGTAATTAAAGACCATTGCTTTTAAATCCAGTTTTCTCGCTTCATTTAAAGAGTATTCTAATGTTACATAATCAGAGGAAAGATATCCGGTTGAAATCTTTATCCAGCCTTCGGTTTGATCAAGCACCTCATATCTTTCATCGGCAAGAGCCTGCCCCACCGGATCCGAGCTTTTGGAAGCTTCTTTTCTGATATTCATGCTGTCCGCTTTAATAACTGCTCTTAATTTTACCAGACTTTCTGCTTTTTTAACTGCTTCCTCTCCTGTCAGCACATACTCTGAATTAATATAGCCTTCGATTCCTCCAGAAGTAATCTTATACCAGCCATCTTCTGTCTTTTCTAAAATATCACAGGCACCGTCACTCTGCAGCTTTCCAATAACATCCCCATCGGTACCAGGAGTCTTTCTGATGTTTAAATAACCGGAAGCCTTGACAATTCCAAGATTTTTATAAGAAGCTACCACCTTCTTCATCTCTTCCGCCTGTTTGATCGCTTCTTCCGATGCTTTTACTGCTTCGTCATTATTAGCAGTTGCCTGATTCACAGCCTCTGAAGCGGTAGCCAGAGCTGCAGCTGCGGCACCTCCTCCATTGCGCTTTGCGAAGGCTCCGGCTGTAATGACACCAGCCACCAGTAAAACACCGGCACCTCCTGCTATAAGATACTTTTTATAATCATTCTTACCGCGGCTCTTTCTTGCTTTATCCAAACGGATCACATAATCTTTATTGTCGTTTTTATTATCCATTCTGTACTTTCTCTCCATTGTCATATTTTCACCGGACAACCGATTTGGACTATGAGTTTATCCGCCTTAGTATAGCATATTTTGTCATGATTTGCGATATTTGTCTCACAAAAATTTATTAAGATTATGTTACATTATGATACGTAATTCAAAAATCTATTAAATTTTTGTAAAAATATGGGATGGTACTCTGCCCGAAAGCGGTTCCCATCCCATGCTTTTACTGCTAATTTGCTAAAATCATACGGTCATTGGAGAACTCTTCTCCGCTGGCCTCTTCGAATTTCCGAAGAAGATCTTCTACTTCCAGATTTTTCTTTTCTTCACCAGATATGTCAAAAATGATTCTTCCTTCATGCATCATAATGAGCCGGTTTCCAATCTGAATGGCATCCTTCATATTATGAGTGATCATGAGAGTCGTAAGATTTTGCTCTTCCACGATTTCCTCTGTAATTTCAAGAACCTTTTTTGCTGTCTTGGGATCAAGTGCTGCTGTATGCTCATCAAGAAGAAGAATTTTAGGCTTTTGTAAGGTCGCCATTAAAAGAGTAAGGGCCTGACGCTGTCCGCCGGAGAGCAGCCCAACTTTATTGGTCATACGGTTTTCAAGGCCAAGACCAAGCTTTTTTAAGGCCTCCTGGTAAAAGGACTTTTCATTTTGCTTAATCCCCCAGGAAAGCCCTCTTCCTTTGCCTCTCCGATAAGCCAGGGCCATATTCTCCTGAATCTCCATTCCGGCAGCGGTTCCCATCATAGGGTCCTGAAAGACTCTGCCAATGTACTTGGCACGCTTATACTCCGGGAAACGTGAAATATTAACACCATCTATTTCAATTCTTCCAGAATCTATGGGGTAAACACCGGCAATCATATTTAAGGTGGTGGATTTCCCCGCACCATTTCCTCCAATGACAGTGACAAAATCGCCTTCATTTAAATGGAGATTGATACCGTTTAAGGCTTTTTTCTCATTGATTGTATTTATATTAAATGTTTTCTTTACATTTTTTATATCCAGCATGATCATTCTCCTCCTTCTGTATAGGCCGCTTTTAACCGCCATTTCCGAATGACCACAGGGACGCATAGCGCCACGGCTACGATAGCAGCGGATAAAAGCTTCATATCGTTGGCATTCATACCCATTCTTAACACTACGGCACGGATTACAAAATAAATAACGGCACCCACGACGGCAGAGGTCAATTTACTTCCAAAGGAACGTAGTTTCCCCATAAGTACTTCACCGATGACAATAGCGGCAAGACCGATGACTATGGCACCGGTTCCCATTCCGATGTCCGCATATTTCTGGCTTTGGCAAACGAGGCCTCCAGAAATACCAACAAGTCCGTTACTTATGGTCAGAGCAAGAAGCTTGGTCCAGTTGGTATTGACGCCCAGGGCACGGACCATTGCCTCATTGTTACCAGTCGCACGCATTGCGCTTCCAATCTCAGTACCGAAAAACCAGTACAGGAGAACGATCATAACAACGGCAAAACCAACTCCGATCACCAGAGCAGCCGCCTGCTTGTTGATTCCAGTTGCATCAATGAATTTAGAGACTATGGTATCTGTCTTTAAAAGAGGCACATTGCTCTTTCCTCCCATAATCCTTAAGTTGATGGACCAAAGTCCGATCTGAGTCAAAATTCCTGCCAGTATAGCTGGAATCTCAAACACGGTATGTAAGAGTCCAGTGATAGCACCAGCTGCCATACCTGCAACTCCGGCAATCAATAATGCGATCCAGGGATCCATCTTAAAAACCAGCACCATAACCGCACATACACAGCCGCCCAGGGCAAAGCTGCCATCAACGGTCAAATCAGCAATATCCAAAAGCTTATAGGTGATGTAAACACCAAGCACCATAATTCCCCATAAAACGCCTTGTACCACTGCATCCTGAAGGGATATCATTAAACCACTCATCTATTTAATCCTCCGCATATTTTCTTTTTACAGGCATAAATGCCTTACATAAAAGATGTAATTTTCATCTTTTATGTAAAGCATCTATGAGAGGGTTAAGCGGACCTGATACTTCTGGTCCGCTTATATCTCACTGAAACTTCTTTTTATTATTTAATATTGGAAACATCAATTCCTAAGGCTTTCGCCGTTTCTTCATTTACAGAAAGCTTGCATTTGTCTGCCGGGAGATATTCAATCGGCATTTTGGAAATGTCGTCTCCGTCTTTTAAGATTTTAACTGCCTGCTGTCCGGTTAAATATCCAAGTTCAAAATAATCAATTCCATACGTAGCAAGGCCGCCTGCTTTTACCATGCCCTCTTCACCACATATGGTAGGAAGGCCGTTTTCATTCGCGACCATGGCAACTGTAGTCATTCCCGCTGCTATGGTATTATCCGTTGGTGCATAGATAGCGTCTACTTTTCCAACCATGGAGGTTACAACGGTCTGAATTTCATTGGAACTGGATACCGTGTAATCTACCGCAGTCATACCTTCTGCTTCAATGGCTTCTCTTGCCATCTTTGCCTGAATCTCAGAATTGGATTCTGAGGAAGCATAAAGAATTCCAACTGTTTTTGCATCAGGAAGAATCTTCTTTAATAAGGAAATCTGTTCTTTGACCGGAGTCAGATCAGAAGTACCGCTGACATTTCCGCCTGGGGCATCGTTGCTTGCAACCAGATCAGAAGCGGCTGGGTCGGTAACAGCTGTTACCAGTACCGGGATATCAGTGGTTGTTCCAGCTACCGCCTGTGCTGCTGGAGTCGCAATGGAAAGAATTAAGTCGCTTCCATCATTGACCAGCTTGCTTGCAATGGTCTGGCAGGTGGACTGATCGCCTGCGGCGTTTTGCTGGTCTGCAACATAGTTGAGTCCTGCATCATCAAGTGCTTTTATAAATCCCTTATTTGCTGCATCAAGGGCAGTATGCTGAACCAGCTGCAGCACACCGATCTTATACTGCTTCCCATCGGCTGTTTTTTCTCCTGTGGTCGCGGCACCTTCTGTTGTCGCCTGGGCTGTAGTCGTCTCAGTAGATGAGCTTTTACTTTCCTCGGTTTTTCCACCGCAGGCAGTTAAGGACATCATCATTGCACCGGCAAGAATCAGTGACAGTATTTTTTTTGTTTTCTTCATAAACTTCTCTCCTCACCATCTAAAAATCTCGTCCTGTTTTGAACTTATTTCGTATCATACTACAAAAAATACCCGGCGTCAATTTCATTACTTTAAATTTATGTAATTTTAAAGCACTAAAGTGCATTTTCGTAAAATATGCACTATTATACCCCCTTAAAACTGGATTCATTGCACAAAAAACCGGAGCAGTTTTCTGCTCCGGTCCGAACATCTAATTGGTTAAAAATCCCTTTCCAATGATCTCACTGGAATTGGAAATAAGGATAAACGCCGATGGCTCTACCGTACGGATATAGTTTCTAAGCTTCATTGCCTGAGACCGCTTCATGGTTGTTAAAATAACCGTTTTCTTATGGTGAGTGAATGCTCCCTGTGCTTCATAGACCGTAGCACTCCGGTTAAGACCATGGATGATATAATCGCAGATCGGTGCCGGATCATCGCAGATGATACTAAAGCATTTACATAAGTTCATGTTTTCCATGACATCATCAATGACAAGGGACTTTGCAAGAAGACCAAGGGAAGAAAACAGTCCGGTCTGAGGGCCAAATACAAAATAAGCCATAATCACACCGGTCAAGTCTACCAGTAAAAGCACGGTGCCAATATTGAAGCTGGTATAACGTTTTAAAATCATTGCTATAATATCAGTCCCACCACTGGATGCACCCACGTAAAATAGAAGGGCCGATCCCACACTGGGCAGTAAGATAGCAAAAATAAGCTCTAACAACGGTTCCGACGTAAGCGGCCCTTTCATAGGGCAGATACGTTCCAGAATATATAAGGATAATGACATGACAAGGGTGGCATATACTGTCTTGATACCAAACCCACGTCCCAGAAACAGAAACCCCAGTACCAGCAAGACCGCATTCACTATATTGGTGAACTGGCTGGCTGACCAGTGGGTCAAGGCGCTGATAACAGTAGCAAAGCCCGTAACCCCTCCAAAAGCAAAGTTGTTAGGGAATTTAAAAAAATAGACTCCCACTACCATTACCCAGATACTAAACGTAATAATACCATATTCCGTAAGCGTTCTCAGCATTTTATTTTCTATCTGCTTCATGACCGTTTCTATGTCTCCCTCCGGATCATTCCGTCCGGTTCTGTATATTTTTTTCAGTGAGTCAGGCTATTACCTCTGACTCCCAATAGAATATAACTCAAAGGGAAAATAATTACAAACATCAATCTATCTGATAGTCTCACAATGTTTCTATTGTGAAACAGGTACGAACCCAACACTGGTCAAAAACCGGTGAAATCCTCTCCGACCTTCTTCGCAGCATTTGTATACGCCAGAATCTTCAAGTACCCGTTCAAACACGAGTCCAACCTCTTTTTTCAAGATATCCTCAATATTATCTGCAGTCACGGTATCATAGTTTGGGAGAAAATTCTTTACCCAATCATCATGCTTTACTATGATCTCATTGGAGCTTATGTCCTTTCCAGTCAATATATAATCTGCTAAAAGATTCAGCTCCTCTTTTAGTCTGGATGGAAGTACAGCAAGTCCCATTACTTCAATCAGGCCTATGTTCTCTTTTTTAATATGGTGAAGTTCAGAATGAGGATGGTAAAATCCAAGAGGGCAGTCTTCAGTTGTTATATTATTTCTCAAAACAAGATCCAATTCATACATACCATCTTTCTTTCTTGCAATGGGGGTAATGGTATTATGAGGCTGTCCATCAGTTTCGGCTAAAACAAAGGACTCTTCATCGGTATAGGTTCTCCAGGCGTTAAGTACCTTTTCTCCAAGGGAAATCAAATCATCGGGATTTTCACTTCTGGTTCTTAATACTGACATGGGCCATCTTACGATTCCAGCCTGTACTCCCTCATAGCCTTTGATCTCATAGCTTGCTTCTATGTTCGCCTTTGCCATGGCAAAATCATAATTACCACCCTGGAAATGATCATGGGAAAGAATAGATCCGCCTACGATTGGAAGATCTGCATTGGAGCCAAGAAAATAATGGGGGAACTGTTTTACGAAGTCAAACAGTTTTACAAACGTATTACGCTCTATCTTCATAGGAATGTGCTGTCCATTGAATACTATACAGTGTTCGTTATAATACACGTAGGGAGAATACTGAAACCCCCACTGGTTCTGGTTCATATTTAGCCGTATAATACGGTGGTTATTCCTTGCAGGGTGATTGGTCCTTCCTGTATATCCCTCATTCTCCATACAGAGAAGACATTTGGGATATCCGCTTTGCTTTGCAAGCTTAGCTGCTGCAATTGCTTTGGGATCTTTTTCCGGTTTTGATAGATTTACAGTAATATCTAAATCTCCGTATTTGGTGGAAGTAATCCAACGCATATCTTTTTTGATCCGGTAGCTTCTGATATAGTCCGAATCCTGAGCCAGCTTATAATAATATCCGGTAGCAGCAAGAGGCGACTGATTGTGATACAGGTCCCAGAACTTTTTTTCCACTTCACTCGGTCTTGGCATCAGGCAGTTCATTAACCTGGTATCAAACAAATCCCGATAGGTAATACTGTCTTCCTCCAAAAGTCCCTGTTCACAGGCATAATCCAGCATTTCTTTTAAAACAGCCTCAAGATCGATATCCTCAACTTCTCCATCCGGTTCCTCATATTCACAAAGCTTTAGCACATCGAGAATCTGGTTTACCGCATAATAATAGTCTGCTTCCTCGATCAGGCCTTTATTACGTCCATACTGTATAAGCTTTTTAATTGCCATGTTAATCATCCTGATGCTCCTCCTGGTTTTCTTTTGCCTTATTTCACAATTATATCGTTTCCCACCATGCAAAACAATAGAATTTATTTTGAATTTACTGCAATTTTTTTAGGTAATAGCGGATTCTCTCTATCATCATATTTCCTAATATGCCAATGACAAGGCCTGCCAATGTGCCTGCCACAAGGAGTACGGGAAGGTAATAAAATACGCCTGCCTGCCTGACAACAAAGGCTGCCACAAGGAGCTGGCCAATGTTATGAGCCACACCGCCCATAATACTGACTCCCACCGTCCCGAACAAACGGAATTTTTTACAAACAGCCATAGCAAGAAGGCTAAGTGCCAGACCTCCCAGGCTGTAGAATACTGCAAATAGATTGCTGAAGGTAAATCCCACTAGAAGAATACGAATCAGCGAGATCACCACAGTCCCCTTTATGCCGATGGTATAAAGACCTGTCATTGTTACAAGATTTGCCAGTCCCAGCTTTACCCCCTGTATTCC
Organism: Lacrimispora xylanolytica; assembly: GCF_026723765.1. Taxonomy (NCBI): domain Bacteria; kingdom Bacillati; phylum Bacillota; class Clostridia; order Lachnospirales; family Lachnospiraceae; genus Lacrimispora; species Lacrimispora xylanolytica. The sequence goes on along the minus strand of NZ_CP113524.1, from coordinate 2,170,123 downwards.
AAGTGAGATGGGAATCAGGGTCTCTATATAGCTAAGAACAAAGGCAAGAGCAATCAGCATTCCATAAAGAGATGCTCTTTGTGCCGATCCTTTCCCATTCATAATAAACTCTCCTTTTATTTCCTGAAATAATATGTAAAATCCCGGAGAACAGTCTTATCTTGCTAAGCCTTTCTCCGGGATATCATTACTATCTTATTATTTGGAAGCCTGTGTCAGACAATCCTTGACTCCATTGACAAATCCATACAGATTAATGCTGACGGAGGCTACGGTATCCGTATAACCACTTGCATTGATCAGTCCCTCTAAGGACTGATGCTGCAGGACATAATCCGCCACTGCTGTGGCCTGCTCATGCCACTTGGGGCCGTTATCTGTCATCTTATAGCTACCATCCATAGACAGTTTACTTTTTTTGGAACCGTCCTTTGCGACACAATCCCAGGTCAGGCTTGTAATGGTATTATCCTTTATTGTCATGTTCACCTGATCCTTAAAGCCATTCTTATCAAACTCTGGTGCTTCATAGGAAAAGGTTCCGTCCTTTAGAGAGGCTTTATTTTCTGCCGCCTCACCAGATGCCTGGCTTAAGCAGTCCTTTACACCATTTACAAATCCATATAAGTTAATGCTGACGGAAGCTACCGTATCGGTATAGCCTTCTTCATTGATCAGACCATTGACAGACTGATGCCCCAGCACATAATCAGTAACAGCTTTTGCCTGCTCATGCCATTCCGGACCATTCTCCGTCATCTTGTATTTTCCATCCATAGACAAACGGCTTTTCTTTGTTCCGTCCTCCTTAACACAATCCCAGGTCAGGCTTGTAATGGTATTGTCTGAAACAGTCATATTCACCTGATCCTTAAATCCATTGTCATCAAACTCCGGTGCTTCATAGGAATAGGTCCCGTTCTTTAAGGAAGACTTTGCATTGGGAGCCTCGCCGGCAGCCTGGCTTAAGCAGTCCTTTACGCCGTTTACAAATCCATGGAGATTAATGCTGACTGATGCCACAGTATCCGTATAGCCATCTGCATTGGTAAGACCTTCCACAGACTGGTGAGCAATTACATAATCAGTCACCGCCTTGGCCTGTTCATACCATTCCGGACCGTTATCCGTCATCTTATAATTTCCATCCATAGATAGTTTGCTCTTTTTGTTACCATCTTTCGTAATACAGTCCCAGGTCAGGCTTGTAATCGTATTGTCTTTGATGGTCATATTCACCTGGTCTTTAAAACCATTCTCATCAAACTCCGGCGCTTCATAGGAATAGGTTCCGTCTTTTAAACTGGATTCCTTCTGAGGGACAGTTTCTTCCTGATAAGCTAAGCTTGATTCAGGTGTTTCTCCTTTTGCCTGGGCAAGGGCCTGATCCACAGCCTTTTTAATGGCATTGCTGCTTAAGGTCGCTCCACTTACAGCATCCACCTCCGTCGATTGCTTGGAAAGTATGGTATCTGTAAGGCCTGGAAGCACCATATCTAAAAGTGTTTCCTTGTCGCCCTTTACATTAATTGACTGCATCTTTTTGGCTGTTACTACTACATCAACGGTAACGTCACCGCCATATCCCCGGGCAGATCCCGTATACGTACCTGGAGTGTATAAACTGGTTCCTGACATGCTGTCAACCGCTTTGTAAAGAGGTTCTGAACCAAACACAGTGGCACCTGCCAGTACGATCATAACTCCAAGACCGATTAATCCATTCCTTTTTGCATTTGCGTTAAACTTTTTCATATCTTCCTCCTGCCTGATAAGGTTTGATTATATTTTAACATAGTTTATAAGCTTTTATCAATTAGTTTATTGATTATTTATCTTTGGTAAGAGCTGAAATTATGTGATATAATAAGATTATGAATTTCCATGTTCTGGGAAATCATCATACTTAACTGAGTAAAAGGAAAAAACAATATGATTATAAAAAAATATAAAAAAGAAATGATTCTTATTGCAGGAATTTTAATCGTATCCTGCCTTCTCCTCCTTTTCAACCAGATTCTTTTTAGGGCTCCGGCGGGAAAGGTGGAAATAACGGTTGACGGTAATGTGATTCAGACCCTCAATTTAAATGAGGATGGAGAGATTTTGGTTCACGGATTCAACGGCGGAACGAACCGGGTCGTGGTAAAGGATAAAAAGGTAAGCGTAACAGAAGCTTCCTGTCCGGATAAGGTCTGCATCCACAAAGGCTGGATTCAGCACACAGGTGAAAATGTGGTCTGCTTACCCAACCATATGATTGCCAGGATCATAGGAGAATAGTCTTTCAGCCTTCTCTTTTATCTCCAAAGTAAAATAATGCTACCGTACCTGGGCCTGTATGAGCCCCGATCACAGTCCCTACGTTGTTTATCACAACTGGTCCTGATAAATGTAAAAAACGGTCCTCAATGAGCAGTGCCACTTCTTTTGCATCCTTTTCACATGCAGAATGGGACATAAAACACTTGCCGCTGTAATTGATGCCGCCGTCCGCATGAAGCTCCATCATACGGACAATCTCCTGTATGGCCTTTTTCTTCGTCCGGATCTTCTGGACCGGTATCAAGCAGCCCTTATCGTTGATATTCATGAGAGGACAGATATTTAGAACAGTACCTAACATAGCAGAGGTGGCAGAAATTCTTCCGCCTCTCTTAAAGCTGGTAAGATCTGTGGAAAAGAACCAGTGATGAACCCTCAAACGATTCTCTTCTACCCATCGAACCGCATCTTCTAAAGACACATCCTTGTCCCTTAAATCAGCTGTTGCATCCACCAAAAGGCCATAGCCGGAAGAAGCTCCAAGGGTATCCATTACGACAATGGTTCTGTCCGGATACTTTGCTCTCATCTCTTCCCGTGCCACACAGGCTGAATTATAAGTTCCTGAAATTCCGGAAGATAGGGTAAGGTGCAAAATATCCTTGCCTTCCTTTAAAAATGGTTCAAAAAAATCACAGTATTCATCCACATTCACCTGAGAGGTAACTGGAGTTGAGCCTTTTGATATTCGGTTATAAAACTGATCAAATGGAATGCTTCTTCCTAAATCATCGGGATAGGTAATTCCATCCATGGTATAATGAAAGCAGACGAAAGGAATATGACGGCGGTCAAAGTATTCCCTGCTCATATCTGCAGTAGAACAACAGGTTAAAATAAATTTCCCCACAAATAACACCTCCTGGCATTGTTTGTATCTATTTTATCACACTTTTCCATGAATTGGAATCTTTACTGTAAATTCTGTCCCCACATCAAGCTCTGAGGTCACATTGATAGTGCCATGATAGAAGTTTACAATATGCTTAACAATAGAGAGACCGAGACCGGTACCTCCCTGTTTTTTGCTCCTGCCTTTATCTACCCGGTAAAAACGTTCAAAGATCCGGCTAAGTGAATCCTTAGGAATCCCCATACCATTATCCTTGACCTGTACAATTAAATTCCGGTCTTCCTCTCTTACCCTGACCCAGACTTCCCCTCCAGGCTTATTGTATTTTACCGCATTGGTAATCAAATTGCCAAAAAGCTCTTTCATTTGCTGGCTGTTAGCATAGATGCAGATGGGCTTACAATCCAGATGAATGAGGACTTCATGAGAGGCAGCTAAGGGCTTTAAAGAATCTAAAATATCATTAAGGACAATGGAGAGACGTACATCACTTTTCAGTACTTCTGCATCCTTTGTTTCAAGCTTTGATATCATCAGAATATCGTTGATTAAATTGTTCATATTGGCAGCTTCCTTTTTGATTCGATTAAGGAACTCTTTTTTTTGCTCCTCGTCCTGAATAATTCCACTCTCCAAAAGCTCCGCATATCCCTGAACAGAGGTTATGGGAGTCTTTAATTCATGGGAAGCATTGCTGAAAAATTCCTGACGGATCTGCTTTTCCATCTCTATCTGATTCAAGTAATCCTTTACATTCTTTGACATCTTTGTGGTTGTATCCGCTATGATATTAATTTCCGGATACTGGTACGTTTCAAAGGATAGATCTGTATAATCCCCCTTTACCTTAAGCATCTCCTGAGATATCTCTTTCAAAGGTTTTGTAATGGATTCTGCAAAGCTGTCTGCTGAAAAAGCGGAATACATGATAGCAACCAGGAAGGTAAGCCATACCGCAGGAAGGAGAAGCATTAAGTATTCCTTCATGCCCGTATATGGTGTGGCCATACGAAGGATGTAATCTGATTCACTGGAACGTATGGCTACATAGAGCATATTTTCTTTTAAGGTCTCAGAATAACGTCTGGAATAACCGATTCCTTCTTCTATCGCTTCTTTTATCTCTTCCCGGTCGGAATGATTATCCAGAGTGCTTACAGGTACATCTCCCGTATCAGCAACGACTACTCCGTCTTTTTGAATGATGGTGAAACGACCCTGCTTTTCATCTAAGGCGGTTTTCAATTTTTCTACTTCACCCAAAAAATCTCCATTGTAATCCAGCACCTTATCGATCGCACCCAGAGTATAGAGCATGTCTTTTCTTGAGTTCTTTAAAAGGGCACTGCTGGAAGCAATATAGAAAATGAAGGTACTTAAAAACAAAACCACTAAAATTACCTGCAGAAATTTTGCAAAGATTGCTTTTCTCATGAACCCCTCCGCTTATTTTTACTCTTCTGTACGAATAAACCGGTATCCGACTCCGCGGACCGTTTTAATGCATGCACTTCCCTTTTCTCCCAGCTTCTGCCTTAAGGTTCTAATGTGCATATCAAGAGTCCTTGTCTCACCGTCATAATCGTATCCCCAGATTTGATTTAAGAGTTCATCTCTGGTCACTACCTTATTATGGTTTTCCATTAAATACTGTAAAAGCTCAAATTCCTTTAATGTAAGTTCCACCTTTGTTCCTTCGCAGTAAACCTCTCTCGTTTTTTTATTGAGGCTTAAGCAGTAAAGCTCCAGTTCATCCTCTGCTGCATTGGACCTTGTGGACCGTCTTAAAAGACTGCGGATTCTGGCTGCCAGTTCCATCACACCAAAGGGCTTTGTCATATAGTCATCTGCACCGCCGTCAAGACCGGCCACCTTATCAAATTCTCTGTCCTTTGCAGTGAGCACTAAGATAGGAAGATCTTTTAAGGATTCGATTTTCCTGATCTTTCGTATGGCAGTTAAGCCATCCATGCCTGGCAGCATCCAGTCAAACACAGCAAGCGCTGGTTTGTCTGATTCAATCTGCTTTAAGCAGTCCTCGGCCATCTCAAAGGCTGCCACCTCATATCCAAATCCCTCCAGGGCAATTTTAATTAAATCTCTGATATTATCATCGTCTTCAATTACATAGATCTGTTCCATACGAAATCTCCCTTTCCTTACATTTCATCTCTGACAAAACCTGCAATATTATGCGCATGGTCTGATATGCGTTCCAAATTGTTTAAAGCATCTAAATATATGACCCCGTTTTCTGGTTTACAGGCTTTCGACGCCAGTCGAAGGATATGGCGCTCCCTGAATTCTTCCTCCAGGTTGTCCACAAGCTCTTCGCTTCGGACAACAGCACGGACCTCAGACATATCGGAAGAGGCTCTTGCTTTTATGGCGTGCTCCAAAGAAGACCGGACGGATTGAAACATCTCCTTAAGCTCCTTATCCCCCTCTTTAGAAAACACAATGTTTCTTTTGTTCTTTTCCAGCGCCAGTTCTGAAAGATTTTCACAATGATCGCTGATACGTTCAAAATCACTGACCGTATAAAAAAGATTTTTAACAATCAGGTGCTGTTCTTCATTCAAAGACTGGTTGCTGATCTTTATTAGATAGTCTGTGATGATTTTTTCATAATCATCAATTTTTTGTTCCATTTTTTTCACCTGGTAGGCATGGCTTCCATCATCCGTCAAAAGGACACGTGCTGCCATATCAAAGTTTTCAAGAGCCGCATACCCCATATTTACTACTTCATGAGTCACGCTCTCAATGGCAAAGGAAGGTGTGTCAAGAATCCGGTTGTCAAGATGGCGCTTCATCTCATCCTTGGAATCCAAAGAGCATCCACTGGCTGATGTTCCTTCTCGGATAAGAATACCAGAGGCTTTGACCAGAAATCCGGCAAATGGAAACAGGAGAATGGTATTGCTTACATTAAAAACCGTATGAAAAATGGAGATCCCAACACTGGTGACAGGAGAATCCGCAAGCTGCGTATTCAGCCGGAATATCAAAACCATGGCTGTCCCAAAAATAACGGCACCAATGGTATTAAAAAGGAGATGAATGACCGCCGCCCTTTTCGCCGTACTGTTTGCTCCAATGCTAGACCTTAGTGCAGCCGCACAGGAACCAATATTTTGTCCTAAATTAATAAAAACAGCGGTTTGCCAGCTGATCATCCCGTTTAGGGCCAGGACCTGTAAAACACCTACAGATACGGTAGAGCTCTGAAGCAGTACCGTAACAAAAAGTCCTGCCACGATGCCAAGGAAAGGATGCCTGCCCAAATTAGTAAAAAGTTCCAAAAGTTCTTTATTGGTGCGATAGGCAGAAGCGGCTTCTGACATAAAACCAAGACCAATGAAAAGAAGTCCGAATCCCACCAGAATTTCACCAGCCTGTTTTGCTTTTCCGTTTCTGGACAGATAGCGGATCATGGCTCCTGATACGATCAGAATGGGAGAAAAAAGCTCTGGCTTTAACAGCTCTCCCCATTCATTCATGGATACGATCCAGCTGGTGACGGTCGTTCCCACATTGGCTCCCATAATGATTCCCACTGCCTGAGACAGGTTTAATATCCCGGCATTGACAAACCCCACCACCATAATGGTGGTAGCATTGCTGCTGAGAATTATGGCGGTAATCCCGGTCCCCAGTAAAATTCCCATGACCGGATTATCAGTCAGGGCTCCTAAAAGCTGCTGCATTTTGTGTCCAGCCGTTTTTTGAAGCCCATCTCCCATTCGGTCGATTCCATAAAGAAAGATTCCTAGTCCTCCAAGGAATTTAATTAACATCTGTATATCATCCATCGACATAGTATTCCCCCTGATCTTACGGCATGTCTTGTAAGTACTATATCAAATCTATGTAAAGTATCATGCGCTGAAAGGTAAAATATTTGTAAATTTTTCTTTAGTGTAAAATTTCCTCATAAACCCGAAGTACGTTTTTGTAAAATACAGCTTCAATTTCACTCTCTGTAAAGCCTGCTTTCTTCATGGCAGCTTCCAGTATGGGCAGATCTTCCGGAGACTTCATCTCCAATTCTCCACCAATACCATCAAAATCAGATCCCAGTCCGATGCACTGGATGCCTCCAACCTGCTTCATGTGCTTGATATGGGCAATCATATGTTCCACACGGCTTAAGACGGTATCTCCCTTTTTCCAGTCATATAAAAAAGCAGCGCAGTAATTAAGACCAGCAACGCCTCCCCGCTCAGAAAGCCGGCGTATCATATCGTCCGTTAAATTTCTGGGATTGGAAGCTACCGTTCTTGCGTTGGAATGACTTGCCACAAACGACTTTTTCGTATAGCGGAATACATCTTCGATGCCGGCATCTGATAAATGAGAGATATCCACGATTATGCCAAGAGCCTCCATCTCATTTACAAATTCTATCCCTTTTTCCGTCAGACCATGTTCCGTATCCGGTTCAAAAAAGGCTTCTCCATGTTCCTGCCAGATGCGGTTAGGACTTGCCAATTCATTCTTATGGTTCCAGGTGAGCGTCATCATACGAACACCAAGACGGTAGAAATTTCTTAAAAATGCAATCTCTCCCTGGCAGACGCCGCCCTCTTCTATGGTGAGGAGAGCCGACATTTTTCCTTCCTTTCTATTTCTTTCAATATCCTCATAACAGGTGACTACACCAATCAAATCTTCATGCTTTGCAATCTCCGTATAAAAAAGGTCCACCAGTTTCATACAGTATTCAAAGGGACGTTCATGCCTCGTTAATTCTGTAAACAGCGCAAAATTCTGCAAGCAGTAGTCTCCCTTTTTCATCCGCTCTAAATCAATGTGGCAATCATTTTTCAACAGTGAGTAAGCCTTTCCAGCTTCTCTTCGATAGTACAATTCTGAAATTGTATCGCAATGCATATCAATAACCTTCATGATTTCTGCCTTCCCTGCTCTCTATATTTTAAATGTATTTAAGGAGTAACCCATGATGAGTTACTCCTTTTGTTACTATGCAAATAGTATCATTCTTATGCTGTATTTGCAAGAAAATATTCACTTCTTATTCACTGCGCAAGGCGTCAATTGGATTTAACTTTGCCGCCCGGTTTGCAGGCATATATCCAAAGACAAGACCGATCCCCACAGAAACGCTGAAGGATATTAAGACAGCCCCTGGGGTCGGGGTCGCATTAAGGCCCATAAAGCTGCTGATCACTGTGGTGGCTATGGAACCAACCACGATTCCGATGACACCTCCCAGAGAACTGGTCACCGCCGCTTCTATAACAAACTGCTGCATAATATTTCGTTTTTGAGCACCAAGGGCCTTTCGGATTCCAATTTCTCTTGTTCGTTCTGTGACGGATACCAGCATAATATTCATAACTCCGACTCCGGCTACTAACAGAGAGATTCCTGCAATTCCTCCAAGCATCATGGACATCATGGACATAATAGAATTTAACGAATCCAAAAGTTCGCTCATCGCAGACACCCGAAACAAATCATCGTCTTTAAAGATACCCATCAAAAATGAATTGATTGCATTTTTAGCCTGGGTTGTATGGTCTGTATCTGCAGTGGCAAACACATAGCTGTTTACATTGGCACTATTGGTCTGCCTGACTGCACTGCTGTAAGGAAGATATAAAACATCATCGGAGCCACCAGCTTCCAGCTCATCCTCATTCTGTCTTGAAATGACTCCTACGATCTTGTAGCTGACACCATCAATTTTTAAGGTTTCCCCAATGGCCTTATCCACACCTCCAAACAAATCCCAGGCTACGTAATAGCCTGCCACAACCACCTTTTGCCGTGACAAAATGTCGGAAAACTGAAGAAACCTTCCGGATTCCAGCGTTTGATCCTTCATATCCAGATACTGCTCACTGACGCCGGTCACCGTAGTATCCGTCAGGGTTTCCGTCCCGTTTTTAATGGTACCGGAGATGGAAATCTTAGGAGTCATCTGAGAAAAGAGATCCTGATTCTTTTCATAAAACTCATACATTTCATCCACAGTTACGGATCTTGAGGAAAGATTTGATACATTTACATTAATCTGGTTTGTTCCCATACTGGAGAACTGTTCTGTCATATAATTCATTTGGCCGTTTACCAGGCTGACCAGTATGATAACAGAGGCCACTCCTATAATGATTCCCAGCATGGTAAGAAAGGAACGCAGTTTGTTTCCCCATATGCTTTTTATGGCCATTTTAAAGGATTGCAGAATATTCATTTACGTCTCCATCAAAATTAATCTTTCCATCGTGTACCCTTACTACCCGTTCTGCCTCCATGGCTATGGTGCTGTCGTGGGTAATGATAACAATTGTATTGCCTTCCTCGTTAAGCTGCTTTAAAAAGTCCAGTACATCCCTGCTGGTCTTGGAATCAAGAGCACCTGTAGGCTCATCTGCCAAAATAAGGGAAGGATTTCCAGCAAGAGCACGGGCAATGGATACCCTTTGCTGCTGACCGCCGGAAAGCTGATTGGGAAAGTTTCTCCATTTTTCCTCAAGCCCCACTCTTTTTAAAGATTCCATCGCCTTTTGTTTTCTCTCATCCGCAGAAATTCCGGAATAAAGGAGAGGAAGTTCCACGTTCTCTAAGAGATTTAATTTGGGAAGCAGATTGTATTGCTGAAATATAAATCCAATCATCTTATTGCGCACCTTGGCAAGCTGATGATCTCCCATATTTCCCACATCTTCGCCTCCCAGATAATAGGAGCCAGAGCTTGGTACATCAAGGGCACCAATGATGTTCATAAGAGTGGATTTACCGCTTCCTGATTTTCCTACAATGGCTACAAATTCTCCTCTGCAAATGGTCAGCGTAACTCCGTCACTTGCACGGACTTCCTCACCGCCCAATTGATAAATCTTATATATATCTTTTAATTCAATCAAAGGTTCCGCCATATTTATGTCTCCTGCTCACTCTATTTATCGCCCGCTGTTACGATTGCCACCACCTCCACCGGTTCCGCCACCGCCGGTTCTGCCTCCACCGGGCCCGCCGCCGCCTGTAATACCGCCCATTCCGCCCATTCCGCCTGGCATCATGTTATTTGAAGTCTTTTCAACAGAGGATTGTGCTACGTATACTTCCTCTCCCTCTGTGAGACCACTTTTTATTTCAACATAATCTTTACTGATCAGGCCTGCGCTAACTTCCACACTGCGGAAACCGGCAGGTACGTTTCCAATCTTTTCTTTCACAGAATCATCTTTTACATAGACGGTATTGCCTCTCATCAGGGAATCAGCAGGAATGGCAATGACATCCTTTGCCTCATCAAGAATAATTACACCATCTACATTCATACCTGGAAGAAGTTCGTCAAGCCCATCGTTTAACGTAACGGTAACAGGATAATTCGTAACACCGTTAGAGGTAGAGCTTTGCAGACTGACATTTGTCACAGTTCCGGAAAATGTCTTACCGGATACTGCATCCGCAGTAATATTGACGCTTTGGCCTGCTTTTACCGATTTCACATCAAGTTCATCCACTAACATCTCAAACGTATAATTGGACATATCATAAATAACTGCAAGTACTGTGTTCCCGGTGGTGCTCTTTGATATTTTATCTCCAACCTTTACTGTTTTTTTAATGACCTTTCCTGAAATGGGTGCGGTAACGGTATAGTTATCATAAGTATCCTGAGTGCTTTCAAGCTTGCTTTTTGCGGATTCCAGACTTTCCTGAGCTTTGTCCAGGGAATCCTTATAGGTTCGCAGTAATTTATCAGCAGATTTGCTTTCTATGGAGAATATTGGGGTTCCTTTTGTTACGTAGTCGCCTTCCTTTACAAGCATCTTCTGTATTTCAACTGTGGAGGATATATCTGCCTTCATGGTAGTTTCCAGCTTCGGCTCAAAGGCCGCTTCCATACTGCTTACAAAATCGCCGACGAGAGCCGTTGCAGCTGTTTCCGAGGTAATGCCCCCGGGATTTGCAACCTCTATGGTAATATACCTTACAATACGTCCGCCTGTTAAAGTAACATCCATATTGTTGACCGAGGAAACCACCCCATTAATCTGCTCTCCCGTATCGGTAAGGGTCAGGATTGCTCCGTTGCCAGACACAATCTGAGCTGCTTCTGCCGAAAGAAATGGAACCTTTAATTTCATTGTTTTGTCATCATAGATTGCGGCTATTTCTGTACCATTACTCACTTTGTCTCCATCTTTGATGGACAGGGTTTTGATAAATCCGTTTTCTGTAGCTTTATACGTATTTCCGCTATAATCAGACAACGCTGTATTATAATCCTCCAGTGCATTCTGATAGCTTTCCTGGGAACGCTCCAGAGAATTATTGGCAGATGATATCTGAGATTCCATGGAGGAGGTATCGATCCGGTAAAGCACCTGCCCCTTTTCCACCACATCCCCTTCCTCAAACTCGGCGGCTGTCACTTCCCCTTCCGCCAGCGAAGTAATGTCATACGTATCTTTAGGAGAAATCGTCCCTGAGGAAGAAAGTTCAGATGTAATATCTCGCTTGGAAACCGTTGCGGTCTGAACGCTCTTGGCCTTAGCAGATGCACTCTTTGACTTATTCATCATGAGGAAGCCAACGATTCCGCCAAAAGCCAAAAGTACCACGATCAGAAGGATCAGAAATTTTTTCTTATTTTTCATTCTGTTTTCTCCTGTCAATCTTCAATATAGTCAATCACTGTTCTGGTCTGATTTCCTTCTGCATCCTCGGACAGTGTGTATACCAGATTTACGGAATCTCCTACCCGAAGATCTCCATAGGAAGAAAATACAAACTGCATCTCCGTGCTGGTAAGTACATAAGTATTGCCATCATCAAGAATAATTGCGGTGGGTGTCATTAAATCTGTGGAATTGTAAACCACATTGGTGATTTCTCCTAACACAGCGGAACGGCCGTTTTCATTTTCATTCCCCACGGTATACAGCCATACCGTTTTAGAAAGTGTATGATAATAGACCAATACACCGTCCGTGCTGTCAAAGGCAGTGGTAATTGCCTCACTGGAGTTTTTCACTGGATCTCCATCCAGATATATATTGGCATCACTGAGCTGAAATGGCAGATAAGAGTTCAGCCTGCTTTTACTGGTAACCACTTTTGGTCCCTTCGTGCTGTTATCCACCATAGAAAATGGATTGATTTCACCATCTGAAGTCAACTCGCAGTCCAGACTCTTACCAAACATGGTTCCTGATTTTGTATCGGTTTTAAGCAGATTGTAAAACAGATTCACACAGTCTTCCTTTGTCATGAGCTCAGCCGCTTCTTTATTCAATCCATCATCCAGCTCAAGAAAATGATACTTAGACATTCTAGATCCCGTCTGATCTCCTGTAAAATCAGTGTTTTTGTATTCCAAAAGGCCCAGTACTCCTTTTACCGCTTCCTGAAGAGTAACGTATTCCTCAGGTTTAAAGTTGCCCCCCAGATATCCATTCATAAATCCCTGTTCTGCTGCAATCCGTATGGAAGACGCATATTCATAATCCCTTGGCACATCTGCGAACACAGAGGTATTGCTGGTGCTGCTAACTGTGCTCCGGTAGGAAGAAGCATTCACAAGCATACTGGCAAATTCCCCTCGCGTTACCTTCATATTTATATTTCCTGTATTCATGATGCCGGATAATCCAACCACCTTTTTTCTTAAATCAAAACCTGCGGAAGCATGGGTAATCATGGGGTTGACTGCCGTTGCTGCCATTACAACAGCCAGGGCGGCTGCCATTTTTTGTCCGTGCATGTAAAATTCTCCTTTCCAGTCTGAAACTCTTTCCAATTTTAACAGACTCCTATGTCAGAAATGTGACTGTTAACTGAAATTAACCTGAAATGGCATAATATTACCATAGGAAGATATTTCAGTATAATTTCAGCTTTCTTTTTTATAATGAAAAGGTTCATTTGCTTAAAATCAAAGGATTGTTTATAATAGGTTTCAGTCTATATCATGATGGAAAGAAGGGAAACGAATGAAAGTATTGATTGTGGAGGATGAAATCAGGCTTGCTGACGCATTGGGACAGATCATGAAGGAACAAAATTATCATACAGATATTGTTAACGATGGAACTGACGGCCTTTATTATGGCCTCACAAATGAGTACGATGTGATTATACTGGATGTCATGCTGCCAGGAATGAACGGCTTTCAGATTGTACAAAAGCTAAGAGAATCCAGAATCAAAACACCAGTTCTTCTTCTGACCGCACGGGATGATACCAGCGATAAGGTCAAAGGTCTTGATAAAGGAGCCGACGATTACTTAACGAAGCCCTTTATACCAGAAGAGCTTCTGGCTCGGATCAGGGCCCTCTCTCGTCGGCAGGGAGATGTATTTCTTGATGAAATGGTATTTGGAGATCTTTCCCTTGATTTATCCTCCAATGATTTATGCTGTAGAGAAAAATCCATTCATTTGGCTTTTAAGGAGTTTGAGGTTTTAAAATTACTTATGAGCAATTCTGGTAAGATTATCTCAAAGGACACTTTAATAACCAGAGTATGGGGCAATGATTCTGATGCTGAAGATAATAACGTAGAAGCCTACATCTCATTTTTACGTAAAAAACTCTCCTTTGTTGGCTCTCAAGTGGAGATAAATACCATACGAAAAGTGGGCTATCGATTGGAGGGGCCCAAATGATACGAAAATTAAGATGGAAATTTATCATCATTAATATGACTTGCGTAGCAAGTATTCTTTTGGCTGTCATAGGACTCTTTTACTTTTCTGCTTCCAACCGCCTGGTCCGGCAGACAGAGATGGCTATGTTCCAATCCATAGAAAAGGATCGGTTCTCACCGCCATTTAAACTGGAACCTGGGAGGCACAAAAAGCAACCCCCGCCTCCTCCTATTCCCTCGTTTGTCGTTACTTTAAATTCCGATCACACCATAAGGACCATAGAACGAAACAACATTACCGTTACAACAGAGCTTGCCTCTACCTTAATTCAAATGGCTGATTCTACGGAGCTTACGAAAGGAGTTCTTCCAGACTATTCCCTTCGTTTTCTAAAGGCAGAAACTCCGGAAGGAACAAAAATCATTTTTGCAGATCAAAGCTACGAGATTAATAACATCAAGACTCTTACGGTCAACTGTATCATGCTTTTTACGGGGGCCGTATTCCTTTTTCTCATGCTGAGTCTGTATCTCTCCCGCCTTGCCCTAAAACCTGTTGAGGCTGCCTGGCATCAGCAGAATCAGTTTGTTGCAGACGCCTCCCATGAGTTAAAAACTCCTCTGACGGTGATTCTGGCAAATCTGGATATTATATCTACTCACCCGCAGTCTACGGTCAGGGAACAGAATAAATGGCTGAGCAACACAAAGGAAGAAGCTGCCAGTATGAAGCAGCTGGTGGAAAACCTCCTGTTTCTCGCCCGTTCCGACGCTGGGGCAGGCAATGAAAGGAAGTCAGAACTTTCGTCCATTGATTTCAGCGACCTGGTTTTAAAAAGCACTCTTATCTTTGAATCCATTGCCTTTGAAAACAAGGTGGAACTGGTGAACGAAATTGAACCTGACATCATTCTTTCCGGGTATGAATCCCAGCTTAAGCAGGTTGTTACCATACTTCTTGATAATGCCTGTAAATATGCAGGAAAAGGTGGTACTGTTTCTATCGGACTAAAAAGCGCAAGCCACCTGGCTGTTTTAACCGTTTGTAATTCTGGCGAGATCATTCCACCGGAGGAACAGCAGCATATCTTTGAACGCTTTTACCGGACAGATAAATCAAGAGTAAGAAAAGAGGGAGGATATGGTCTTGGGCTTTCCATTGCAAAAACGATAATAGATTCTCATAAAGGGAAGATCAGCGTGACAAGCAGTCAGCCTGAAGGAACCATATTTACGGTGACCCTGCCACTAAAGCTGTAAAACAGGAAAATAAAAGACCCAGAGACAACCATGGCTAATAGCCAGTTTGCTGTCTCAGGGTCTTTTCTATGTTTATTTACTTATGGCAATCTCTTGAGCTTCAATCTTTTTTCTAATATTTAACATCCGCTCATCCGTATTTGCTATCACCTCTGCACATTCCCGAAGCTCCGTACTAATCTCTTCAGAATTAGCTTCCACCTCTTTTTTATACTTAAGCTGATGGTCAAGGCTTGCCCAAAAATCCATGGCAATGGTACGTATTTGAACCTCTACCCGCATCCACTTTTTCTGGTCCGAGAAAAATACTGGAATTTCCACAATCATATGGTAACTACGATAGCCGTTGGCTTTGGGGTGACGGATATAATCCTTAATCGCTATGATATGGACGTCATCCTGTCTTGTCAGCATCTCTGCCACTGCGTAAATGTCATCAAGAAAGGAACAGATGACCCGGATTCCTGCCACATCATCTAAATTTTCCATCATGGATTCCAGTGAGACAGGAAGACCTCTGCGCTGAAGCTTTTCCACAATGCTGATGGGTTTCTTCACTCTGGATTTCACAAGCTCAATGGGGTTTCTGGAGTTTCTCACAGATAATTCGTCATTTAAAACCTCTAATTTTGTTTTCAACTCCCGGATGGCACAGGTATACATCATCATAGCTTCCTGAAACTGGTAAGCCTGCTTAATCAATGGATCTGGAACCTGAACGAGATTCGGTACATTTACAATTGACTGATTCAATTCGCTATTAGGGTTCATGCTTATATTCATTTTTACACCTCAATGTTAAGAAACAATCTTAAGCCTTCTCAGCCGCTAAAACAGCTTCATCAAGCCATGGTGCCTCTAAGTATTCTACCGTTCCGCTATCCACAGCAGATGCGATTTTAGGATCAATGGGGATTTTCGCTAAAATGGGGAGGTCATGGGTTTTACCTACTTCATCAATGTGACTCTCTCCAAAGACTGAAATCTTTTTCCCGCAATCCGGACAATTTAAGTAGCTCATGTTCTCGACCAGTCCCAGAATCGGTACATTCATCTTCTTTGCCATATTGACTGCTTTTGCAACAATCATGGAAACCAGCTCCTGTGGAGACGTGACAATAAGAATTCCATCCACAGGCAGGGACTGGAATACGGTCAGAGGAACATCTCCGGTTCCAGGAGGCATATCTACAAACATATAATCGATATTTTCCCAAAGAGCTTCCTGCCAGAACTGCTTTACTGCTCCTGCAATGACCGGTCCTCTCCAGATGACCGGATCTGTCTCATGATCCAGAACAAGATTGGCAGACATCACCTCAATACCAGTGGATGTGGTGGCTGGAATCATAAGCCCATTCGGTGTCATCCCCACTCCAGAATCCGTGATACCAAATGCTTTTGGAATGGAAGGTCCTGTGATATCTGCATCAAGGATGGCTGTTTTATAGCCCTTGGAACTCATGCGTACTGCCATCATGGTGGTTACCAGTGATTTGCCGACTCCACCTTTTCCGCTGACGATACCAATTACTTTTTTTACTGTGCTGGCAGGATTTAACGGCTCAAGAAAGCTTTTAGGCCCTTCCTGCCTGCTTGGACAGCTTTCGCCGCAACTATTGCAATTATGTGTACAATCTAAATCGCTCATGTCAATTCCTCCTATGAAAAAGTTTATCGATAGAGGGCAGTCCATCGACTACCGTCTGAAATTATCATAACTGTCCCCTTATCCGTAAATATAAGATACGGATATTTTAGATTATAGTATGAAAGAGAGCTTCTGTCCATGGATTTTATACAAGCTTTATGAAAACAATGGTAAAAAAGACCCGAACTTTCTTAATGGAAAGAACAGGTCTTTTTTTATTATTTAGCTCTGGTTGCCTTTGTTTTTTGTATGATTTGAAACACTCCCATGGTATCAAGTGCTTTTACCAGGGTATAAAAAATCATGGAGTCAATGGGCCACATCACAAGATTTTTCAATGCCCTTGCAGGGAGAATGACCATAAATCCTTTTCCATACAGTATGGATAAGCAGATGGTGTTTAATATCACATTGCAGATTAGCATCACAATAAACTTTGAGATGAGAACCCTTTTTAAGGTCATTGCCTTTTTATAGTAAAAACAGCCATACATAAAACCGGATAATAAAGTCACCATAGTAAGGCCCGGGAAAAATGGTCCATTGGGCTTTAACAAGTACTTTAATACATCCATACTTCCTGAAAACAGACCGCCTACAATCGGGCCAAACAAGTAGGAAATGATTCCATTGGGTATGGAAGCAAAACCAATTCTGATATAATTTCCAAAATCAATGGAGAACATACCAAGAATAATTGCCAGGGCGCCAAACATGGCGGCAGTGGTGATGGTTCTTACATGCTTTAGCTCTTTGTAAGAATCGGTAAACAAAGTGACGAATTTTTTCATAAAAAAATACCTCCTTTGCAGACCTCAGACTACAACCGGAGATATAAAATACTTATCTTCTGATGCAGCGGGATGCGACTCGTGTACCGCAAGAAAATCTTTTCGTCCGAATGACAACTCCCTGTTCACTCAGCACTTAACGCACACTAGTCTACTCTGCGACTTTCATATTTATTTTTAACGTCACAAGTATAACACAGATTTTAAAGAATGCAAGTATTTTTTTTGTGCACGAAATACATTTGACATCTGCTAAAAAAAAGTTTAGGATAATCCTTAGCTGAAATTTCGACAAAAAGCGCAGGAGGCGTAGTTATGAGGTACTTAAGGCAATTCAGCATCATTCTTTTTATCTCTTTGATTGGAGAGATTATCCATCTTTTTATCTCTCTTCCCATTCCTGCCAGCATTTATGGTTTGCTACTTATGCTAATTGGGTTAAAAACAAAACTCATACCTTTAAATGCGGTAGAGGATGCCAGCATGTTTCTGATTGAAATCATGCCAGTTATGTTTATACCGGCGGCGGTAGGACTGTTGGATTCCTGGGGGGTTCTTGGTTCTATGCTGGTTCCTTTTATTGTTATCACCCTGGTATCAACTATCCTGGTTATGGTGATCACCGGAAGAGTCACTCAGTTTTTTATCCGGGTTGATAAAAAAGGAAAGGATGATGATCATGAGTAATACAATCAATGGTTTTTTATTTTTTGGGGCTGTTATCAGCCTTCTGGGTTATGAATTAGGAATCCAACTAAAAAGAAGGTTTAAATCCCCTCTTTTTAACCCACTGTTAATATCCATTCTGATCGTTATGGCTCTTCTCTCTATATTTAATATTGAATATGAGGTATATAACCAGAGTGCAAAATATATCAGCTATCTTCTTACCCCAGCTACTATCTGTCTCGCCATTCCCTTATATCGACAGATGGAACTGCTTAAGAAACATTCCAAGGCTATTTTAGCCGGAACCTTGACTGGGGTCATCACTACCATGGTTACAGTACTGCTTCTTGCTATGGTATTTGGGCTTAATCATCAGGAGTACGTGACATTTTTACCAAAATCCATTACAACTGCTATCGCTATGGGAATTTCTGAGGAGATGAAAGGATTTGTTACGATTACCGTTGCCAGTATCATCATCACAGGAATTCTTGGAAGTATCATTGCCGAAACTGTATGTAAGATATTCCATATCACGGAACCGGTTGCAGTAGGTATTGCCATCGGATCCTCTGCCCACGCCATTGGAACTACTAAGGCGCTGGAACTAGGGGAAATAGAAGGGGCAATGAGCAGCCTTGCCATCGCCACATCCGGGCTTTGTACGGTGGTGTTTGCATCGTTTTTTGCTAACTTATATTAAATTTTTGTATAAAAAAAGAGGTCTTGCGACCTCTTTTAAAAATTGGAATAACCTGCTGCCATCAGGCTGGCAAACAAAGTAAAATATAAAATAAATCCGAGTACTGACAGAATTATCTGCACAATCAAATTTGCTCTGCAGAAATTCTTGCGATTCTCATTTCCATTGCCAAAAGCCCAAACTAGCATCATGACAATATTAACACATGGGATTAATGTAATCAACAATGTGACTATCCAATCTCCCATTGTCATTACGCTTTTGTTCGGGTCCATCTGAGTTGAATACTGGTTTCCCTCATTACTTACATTGTAATCGTTTTCCATACAAATCCTCCTTGGTAAAATCTGACATTAATATGACATTCCACATTATAACATATAATTCAATAAATTGGAATTGTATATTTTAGCTGTATTTTTAATGCAGACTTTCTAAAATTCGCATTAGCAGGCTATTAGGATAGAATACATATGGCTCCCGGTAAGGAAAATAAAGTTTCATACGGACGACATACAAAATCAGAGAACCTATGATACTGGCGGAAAGCAGAATTCCAGCCAGCTTTTTATTACCTTTTTTCAAATAGGTTACACGTATTTCATTTACGATGCAAAGAAATACAAAAGGAGCAGCGGGATTAAGCTCCATACATTGTTTTATATTTCCTTTTGCCAGAGATAGAATGGCTCTTGACCCTCCACATCCAGGACAGGGAATCCCCAGTAACCCCCGGAATGCACACAGTCCCCCGGTTAAAGCGTACAATATTACGCAATAAATAACAAAACAAACCAACAAAAACAAGATGTATAACTGATTCTTTTTATCTTTCGTACTCATTACAATTCCCCCTATAAAACAGAAAGAAGGGATGAAAGCCCAAATCTCTGATCGCTTATAAATATCCGGTCTAATGCATTAAGGTTTAAATCGGAATGCTCCACTTCCCGGGAAAATCGATGGGTAAGATGAACAAATTCAGAAAAATCCAATCTTCCTTCCCTCATTTTAAAGGTTGCCTGAGCCATCTCCTGAATCAACAGAGTGCATACCACTGCAAGCTTTATCTTTCCATAAGGTTGTCCATCATAAACTGAGCCGCAAAAATAGGTGAATACAAAATAAACCAAAAGCTGTTCGCACCAGATTTCCCACTGCTCTTCTCTCTCCGGATTTTCCTTTAAGTACTGATAAAACGCACTGCGATTCTCTTCATAAGAGGCTATCCCTTTTTCAAATAACAGCTTTTTTATTGTGCTGATATACCGGGGCCAGTCCGCATCCAGAACTTCTAATTCTTGAAAAATGGAAAACAGCTCCTTCATCTTCAGAAAACGGCTTTCAGCCTGTGCTTTCCTGCCAAGAAGCTTTTTTTCAGCAATCGAATGAAGGGATTCATTCCGATACCGTGATAGCAACCCGTCAATTTCATACATATGGCCAGACCTGATCCTGCTTTGCAGATCATGGGCAAATCCCAATACCAATGCCATTCGATGGCTGGAGATAAATCTCCTGTCTTGTAGAAAGGAAATTATGAGGTCCCTGGCATCTGTCAGCTTGGTAAAGAGCAGAAAGTCAAACTCAGGATAAACTTCTTCTTTTTCATCCTCTTTTGTCAGGAAGGTAACCGGCTCTTTTGTGCCAAGTATGATTCTTGCAGCCTCCTCACAGGACATGGATAGGGAAATCTCCCTGATCCCCTCGAATTCCTCCGTATGCCTTGGATATTCCCTGCAGGTCTTACATAGCATATCCGGTCCAGCTTCCATGTATAAATCACAAAGATTTTCCCGGTTTAAGAAAGCACATCGTTTGCCGCACTGCTTAAAAGAGCTGTTTTTCCAGTCTATGGACTTTTTTAAGCGCTGTCCAAACCCACCCTTTTGTCTCCAGTAGCGTTTTTTTGACTTATCATCAATCATGATTGACCAGCCAGCACAGCAGGTATCCGTACAATCTCCTGCCACACAATGAAATTTATGATAATAATGAGGTATTGTATACAGCATGAATTTTTCTCCTATACGATATAACGTTTTTCCCAGTGAAAATGAGGTCTAACTCTGAAAGAGCCAAACCTCATTTTCTATCATTCAAAGCTTTCCAAAGGCGAGAAATAAAAACAAAAGTCCGCTGACCCAGGAAAGATCCCAGTCTTTTCGAGCCGATAGCTCATGTCCCAAAAAGAGACCGATATACATTACTACAATTCCAACAAGCAGCGAAATGAATGCCGTCAGGCCCGGAGGCATCATGAGAAATCCAGATAATCCTCCAGCCACCAGACTGTCAATTGACATGGCCAGGGAAAACATGACTGTTTCCTTCCAGGATAAGGATTTCGATTGATCCCAGTCTGCTGCCAAGGGATTTCCATAAATATTTATGATAATACTCAGACCAGAAATAGAAAACGTTAAATCCTTCCTGACATTTACATGGCTGTTAATATATTTCTTGATGGCAAAATCAAGAAGCTTCATAGCCCCCAGAAAAAACAGACAAGTAAAGCCAAGTCCTTTTGCAAACGCTTCCGGAACCAATCCATTCAGCACGCTGCCAAACATAAGAGCTGCTCCCAGGCATCCGCTGCATATCAAATTTACCGCGATTACCTTGGCAAAGGAAATACGAAGCCGGTTTGCCCCATAGGCAAGGCTGGCAACAAAGCTGTCCGTAGAAAGAGCGAGTACTAAAATGAATATATCACGCATACGCCATTGAACTTACCTTTTTTCTTTTAATATATTCATCATGAAAGGTTTTGGAACCCTTACTACTCAATCGTCTTAAACCCTGGGTAATACCGGACGAGTACTTTTGCCAGAATTTTATTCTCTGGTACATAAGGATCCGGCCAATATCTGGCATCTGCTGAGTTATTCCTGTTATCCCCAAACATCAGATAGCAGCCCTTGGGCACTTCAAAATGAAAGTCTTTTGTCTCCATTGGTTCCGGCAGATATGGCTCTCTAAGAGGAGTCTCTGAGCCATTGATATATATTTTATTCTCCCGGACATCCACAGTCTCGCCAGGAAGTCCGATAATTCGTTTCACCAGACGCGTCTCCTGCGATCCAGGCCCAGTCTCATGATCGAATATGACGATATCACCCCTTTGAGGATCTTCTCCAAACTTATAGGCAAGCCGAGATCCAAACAGGCGGTCTCCCGTCATAATCGTCCGCTCCATGGAGCCGCTGGGTACCCTGCTGTTGGCAATGATAAATGTATTCAGAAAAAATGCAATGGCAGAAGCCATCAGAATTATCTTGACCCAGTCAAATATCTCTTTTTTCCAGTTTATCTTCCCTTTTTCCATGTCCTCTTGATTCTTCTCTTCATTCATACAAAGCTTGTCCTTTACTATTTTATTCCTATATTGTATCAAAATAAACCAATTGGTTCAAGCTTAAAAGCAGGGACTTGGAGTTGCCCCTGCTTCATTCACTAAATACTATACCTTTTCAATTCCGCCCGTAGCCGTTCCAATGCCTTTTTCTCTAGTCTGGATACATATTCGTCTGTTTCATTAGGGACAAATAAATGGTTCCATAAATCTCCATCTGATAATAACAGTTCCATTCCTTTCTACGGTAATATTCTCTATCAATCCGTCAATCATTGCCCTGTTACACGTATCAAGTGGAAAACAGCCGCTGAATTGCTCCTCCTCTTCCAACACCGGATTCTCCATAAGCGTTTGGTATTGATTTTGTAAAATGGTAACGGAATGTTCCAGTTCAATTAGCTTTTCCTGAAAAGTTAATTGGGAAAGCTTCTCCTTTTTGTAGGCTTCATAAAGAGAAAACTTTTTTCCTTCCAGTTTACTAAGCTTACATTGAAGGGTCTTAATTTCAGTCATGTGGTTTCTTGTAACAGGTTTTTTCCTTGTCTGCTCATTAAGAGGTTGACTGGTCATAAAAGCAAACTTCTGCAAGCTGCTCATAATCACGTTCTTTAGCTGCTGTTCCTCAATTCTCCCCTGATAGCATGTGCTGTTATATAGATTTCTGCCCATTTTACAGCAATAGCCGATTTTATTGCCCTTTTCTATTTTGGTCAATGTATGACTGCATGCTTTGCATCTTATCTTTTTGGCAAATAAGCTTTCCGTTCCGATTCCTTTCTCTTTCTTTTTGTAATGTTTTATCCTCTTTTCCGCGGCCTTATATTCCTCATGGGAAATGATTCCCTCATGGGCATCAGGAACAAGAATCCACTGTTCCTTAGGAACCTTAATCTCCTTTTTGCTTCCTACAGACTCTGGTCTGACTTTTCCATAAACAGCATCTCCCGTATACCTTTGATCTCTTAATATATGAGATACGGTTCCTACTGTCCATAGAAAGGAATTACTGCTGACTGATCTGTTTAAAGGTTCTCTGCGTCTCTTTCTTATGGTCATGGGACTTGGTATCCCCTCCTCATTTAACCGTCTGGTAATTTCCGTCTTTGTTACACCTGATAAATACAGCGTAAAGATACGCCTTACAATGGGAGCACACTCTGGGTCTATGATAAGCCGGTTTCTATTCCCTTCCTCTTTTTTATAACCGTATGGTGCAAAGGCTGTCACAAATTTTCCCTGTTCTGCTTTTGATTTTCGTACCGTTTTGATTTTTACGGAAAGATCCTTACTGTATGCCTCATAAATAATATTTTTAAAGCCCACGTCCAGAGCGCCGGCAGCACCTGCGCTGTAAAAGCTGTCAAAACCATCGTTCACAGAGAAAAACCGAATTCCTAAAAAGGGGAAAATCTGTTCCAGATAGTTTCCCACCTCCAAATAATTCCGCCCAAACCTGGAAAAGTCTTTTACAATGATACAGCAGACTTCTTTCCTTTTTGCCATCTCAAGCAAGGTCAAAACCGCTGGACGGTCAAAATTCGTTCCGCTGTATCCGTCATCCACAAACTCTATTACGTTATAATCTCTTAATTCTATCCGGTTCCTTATAAAATCCATAAGAAGCATTCTCTGTCCGGCTATGCTGTTGCTTTCCCCACCAGTTTCCAATTCTTCGTCCTCATCAGAAATACGCATATAAATTGCTATGTTATTCTGGCCGTCTATTTCCACCACCACCTTCCAGCTTTTTCCTTTAAGCAAGGGGCTGATCGTATTCGGAACAGAAGGTATAATGTATTTCCACCCAGTGTTGACAGACTACAATTCTATCGATAAGATATTTCCACATATCTCTTGTTTCATCTGCCTTAATCCGTTCCGCCTCCTTTTGTTTCTCCTCTGCCTGTTGATTCTTTAGCCTTACCTTCTCTTTCTCAAGTATCTCTTTTTCTTCCTCCCATTTTCTTTGTATACTGACGTATTCCTCTTTGGATAACAGCCCTCGTTTATAATTCTGATACTGTTCCAATTCTTTGATATCTCTTCCCAGAAACGCTGCCTGGTTCTGTTCCAGCTTCCTGGTTGTATCAAATACTATATTAGACTGTTCATGGCACCCTGGGCTGACAAGAACGTTTAACTGCTTTGTGACAGATTCAGTCACCATAGACAAAAGATCTGCTTCCAGTACACTTTCTGCCTCGCATCCCAGCTGTTTTAAATACTTTCTCCGGCAGATGAAGCGATGATGTATTAAGTTTCCATCCTGATTAAAATATCCGCTGTCCCGTATCATTTTCCCCTGACAACAACCACATACAATAAGGCCCTTTAAGGGATTTTCTGTATCTTCCCGGTGGTTTCCTCCTTTATTTTTTCTGCTTTGCCTTGATTCTTCCAATAAAGCCTGGACTTTTGCAAACAATTCCCAATCAATAATAGGTTCATGGGTATTTTCAATATAATTCCATTGGTCTTTGGGAATCATTTGCTTTCTGCCGCCTTTGTAATAGGACTGCTCCGTTTTACGCTCCACCATACAGCCACAGTAAACGGGATTTTCAAGAATACTTACAATAGAAGAGCCAGACCAGAGTGCATTGGCTTCACCGCTGGTCCCTTTTAATAATCCCATATGATAAAGTCTTCTTGTCTGGCATGGAATACCATTGTCATTTAACTTTCTGGCTATTTTTACAGCCCCCAGCCCACTCATTCTAAGGAAAAAAATTTCCCTCACCACAGAAGCTGTTTTTTCTTCTATCTCCAGCTGACGTGGATTCATGTCTGACTTTTTATACCCGTAAGGAGCAAATCTCCCCAAGAACAGTCCCTTCTTTTTCTTCACATCAAGTAAGGTACAGACTTTTTTAGAAATGTCTTTTGCATAAATATGATGGTACACATTTTTAAGGGAAAGGGAGAGCCCTTCGTTGGACGTTGCCTTCTGGCTGTCGTAAGAATCGTTCACAGATATAAAACGCACTCCTAAATAAGGGAAAATATTCTCCAGATAGTTCCCTGTCTCCATATAATTTCTTCCAAACCGGGACAGATCTTTCACAACCACGCAATTAATCTTACTGCTTTTGATATCATCAAGCATGGCATGAAACCCTGGCCTGTCAAAATTGGTTCCTGTCAATCCATTATCACAGTAAGTGGAAATAAGCTTTAGTTCTTTATGCTCCTTCACATATTTTTCTAGATAGTACACCTGATTTTCAATGGAATCACTGTCAATCCCATTGTCCTCTATGGAAAGGCGGGCATAAATGGCTGTTAAAAAGTTTTTTTCAACGGTCTCTTTTAAAACCTCCTGATTGTTTCTATTTGTTCTGGCCATCTCCTTCAACTCCCATGGGTACCGTAATTTCATTCCTAAAATTAAAAATAATCTGGATATAGTTCTTATTTGATACCACAATCTCTTTTACGAAAAAAAGAAGCAGAGAACGATTGATCTCTGTGATGTTCTTTATGTCTCTGAATTCTTCCAGCCATTGATTCTTGGAATTATTATTTTCTAAAAGTTCTTTTAAACCTTCTTCCAATACTCCTATGGTCTGGCAAATCTCGTCTATGATTGTTTCATAGACGGATTTCATACTATTATAATTTTCCCTGTTTAAAATCTCTTTTTTATAATCATCATATAACCCCATAATCAGGTTCTGGTAATACTCATACTCTTCTCGTTTCTTTTCCAATCGCTTACAATACTTTGTAACCTCATTATCTTTCCCTGGAAGGGTATCCATATAGGTAAGGATGTCGTCTGCCTTACTGAAGATATTAATTTCCTGCCTTATGACCTCCTGAACACAGGCCTTAAGTCGAAGCTCACCAATCCTGTTTGCGTTGCTGCATCTTGTTTTATCTATTTTGTTTGTTCTGCATATATAATAGATGTATGTCTTACCACCAGATTTTACTGGTCTTCGTATCATGCTTTTTCCACATTCCCCGCATGTTAATATGCCGGAAAAAAGATATAGTTCTTTTTGCTCCGGAGCTGTTCTGGTATCTGTAGAAATGATTCGTCTGACAAGGAAAAAGTCTTCTTTTGTAATAATTCCATCATGGGTGTTTTCCACAATTGCCCATTCTGATCTTGGTTTTTTGAATTTCTTTTTCACCTTATAATTAGGAGAGCTTTCCTTTCCCTGAACCATGTTGCCCGTATATATCTCATTTTCCAAAATACGGCTTACGGCCTGGGCTGACCATTTGGCTACGGGCTTAAGCTTAAAGGTTGTACTGAATGCCCAGCCTAGCATCCGCTTATATTCCAGAGGTGATAATATTCCTGCTGCATTCAAACGCTCTGCAATCTTCTGGTTGCTGTACCCCTTGATTTTCCATTTAAAAATATCACGCACTGTCATTGCTGCAAACTCATCAATTACCAGCTTATGTTTATCCTCCTTTGAACGGACGTACCCATAAACTGGAAAGGCACCGATATATTCGCCCCGGGAATATCTGACTTTTATCTGGCTCCTTACTTTTACGGAAATGTCACGGCTATAGGCATCGTTCATTAGATTTTTAAAAGGAATTATAATTCCATCCGTTTGACTTTGTGATATTTTGCTGTCAAATCCGTCATTAATGGCTATGAATCTGACCCCTAAAAAAGGAAAGACCTGTTCTATGTATCTTCCTGTTTCTATATAATTTCTGCCGAAGCGGGATAAATCCTTTACAATGACACAATCAATGATTCCTGCCTTTATGTCTTCAAATAACGCTTTGATCGCAGGCCGTTCAAAGGATACCCCACTATAACCATCATCGATGCGTTCCGAGCATACCACTATTTCTGGTTTCGTTTTTAAAAATGAAAGAATCAACTCCCGTTGATTTCCAACACTATTGCTTTCCTGTTTATCTCCATCTTCTTTGGATAACCGGATATATATAGCGCCGTGATATATTCTGTTTTCCTGAATTGATTCCACAAAAAAACCTCCTAAGCATTCACTGTATCAGCAAAAACCCAGGCGGTTCCATATTATCCCTATGTATTTTATATCATATAATCTCATAACACGCACCTGTGTAAAACCTTGTTTTTGCTTTTTCATTCCAATCCTTTACCTGCTTTCTATCCGAAAGTATTGTTTTAGTCTCTCATCCAATGTAACCTCTGTCTCTGAAAAAACAGAATGAATTACCATATCTCCATAACGGAATAAGTATGGATTTTTAATCTGTTTTAAAAAGCTTTGGATTCGTTCTTCCTTTGGCAGATTCGTATCAATTTGAACTGAACTGATGTCAACAAGATCTTCTTTACGAAACTCTGAATCATCTGGTATTTCTTTGCTGGGCAATTCCATTCTTCCTCTCATCTCAGTTACAGTTTCAATGTATGCAGTTCCCGGATTGTCCTATGCTATCACAAGCTCCTTGTACACAAGAAAGAGTCTGACTTATCAGACTCTGGTGCTGACGCGCCGTCACTTTAGTGACATCTTCCTCTTAAGCGTCATGTGCATCCTGCAGGGAGTGCTCTTTCCTATATAATAAAAAAGCTGTATATTCTCCCGTCGCTTTAAAGACGAAAGGAATATACAGCAGATTCAACTTATTTATCAGACCGTGTCCAGACACCTTTTCCGCTGGTTCCGGCTAATACATTATTATCTCCGATTAAAATAGAATAAACATCTATGGACTCCAGACCGGCATTGAAATCACTCCAGTTTTTCCCTTCATCAAAAGAATGATACATACCGCCACCATAAGTGCCTGCAAGAACAGCTGATTTACTGACAGCAAGGGCATTGATATTTCCACTGGTTAAACCTGAATTGACCGGCTTCCAGCTGTCTCCTTTGTTTGTAGATAGAAATACACCATCCCCCGGTGTAGCTGCCAGAATAAAGGACTCATTGCCGGTCAGTGAAAAGATCTGGGCATTGGTGATTCCATTGTTAACCTCCTCCCAGTTTTCTCCATTGTCAAATGACCGGAACACTCCGCTGCCAAAAGTGCCGGCATAAAGTTCCTTGCCGCTTACCGCAAGAGAGCTAATATAATAATTGGTGATATCCTGGTTAACACTTTCCCAGCTGTTTCCATTATCACTGGAACGGAATATGCCGCCTCCAAAGGTACCAGCAAAGATATCATTGCCATTGATTGCAATAGAATAGACAAACTTATTGGTAAGCCCGGAATTCATCTCATTCCAGGTTTTTCCCTGATCTGTGGATAAAAAGATTCCACCGCCGTTTGTGCCTGCGAAAATACCTGTATCATTAATCGCAAGAGAAAAAACAAAGGGATTAGTTAATCCTGCTCCAGCTTCCTTCCAGTTCAGTCCCCCATCCTGAGAAACGAAGACACCTGCGCCGCTGGTGCCGGCATAAACTTCCTTGTTATGAGAGGCAAAAGAACTGATATGAGTGTTCATCAATCCTTCATTGATTTTATTCCAGCTTTCCCCATCATCAAGAGAGACAAATACTCCTCCTCCGTTGGTTCCGGCATAAATACAGGAATCATCTGCAATCAAAGTATATACATAATGATTGGTCAGACCATTATTAACCGCCTTCCAGCCAGTGCCGTCAAAAAGAAATATCCCTTCCTCTGTTCCTGCAAAAACATTGGTTTCCTTTATGGATAAGGAATTGACATTTTTACTGGTCTCTCCCATGTCTAAGGACTGCCAGCTCTCTCCATTGTTATCAGACATAAATATACCTCCTCCAAGAGTACCGGCATAGATTGCAGAATTGCTTGCTGCAAGAGAAGTGACTTGCAGATTGGTCAGGCCATTATTGACCTGTATCCAATGATCGCCTTGATCAGAAGACCGGTAGATACCGCCTTCCTCTGTTCCTGCAAATAAGTCTGTACCACTTACGACTATTGAATTTACATTGCTTGAAGTTAAACCCTCGTTCATCTCTTTCCAGTTTATGCCATGATCTGCAGAATATAGAATGCCTTTGCTGGTTCCTGCATAGAGCTTCTCATCTGTTCCTGCAATGGAATAGACCATAACATCCTGATACTTAGAATCTACACTTTGCCAGCGTATCTCATCCATTGGTGAGGAATAGATGCCCGCGCTGGTTCCTGCAAATATCATTGTCCCGCTAATGGCCAGGGAATATACATGATCGCTGTCTAAGCCATCATTCGCAGCTTTCCAGCCAGCCCCCTCATTGGTGGAGACAAAGACACCGCTTCCTTGCGTTCCCGCAAAAACCTTTTCCTTCTCAGCTGCCATGCATAAGATATATCCTCCATATGGACCATTGGCCTGCTCCCATGTCCTCGATGCTTCTTTCCTGAAATATACAAAAGATACAGCAATCAGCAGAAAAAGAAGCAATAAAGGCAGCCAAAGCTTTTTCTTCATATTTACCCCTTTTTTCATGTAGTGAATAAAAACGCTGCCCAAGAAAACAGGCAGCGTGTATAAGTTATGTACAATCCTAGCTTAATACTGCGCAAAACCGAAGCCACGATTTTTTAAATTATTAACGATTGTCGGAAGTGCCTGAAGTGTCGTCTGATAGGCATCATGCATCAGAGGATTTCCGCCAGCCCTTAAATTATTACAGGAGTTGATAATTGTCTGTGTACTCGCGCCTTCCCAGTCGCTTGTATAGACAGTCGGAGTAACAATGGATAAGCCTAATGCGGAACATGCCTGAGTGATGGTATTATTGTTGTAAAGATAGGGTAATCTCACCTTGGTTGGCCTTGGCTTACCAGCGTTTTGAATGGCCTGGTTGCATTTCTGGAAATCGTTATAAACCTGCTGATAGCTCCAGCTGCTCATCTGAGAATGAGTCCAGCTGTGATTTTGAAGGCTGAAGCCTGAGTTTACATAGGCATTCCATGCAGCCTGATTGCCGGCAATTTTGTTTCCCCAGACAAATAATGTTGCCTGGTAGCATCCAGCTTTCTTAAGATTGGATATTAAAGTTTGTGAAGTTGCATTATTCGGGCCGTCATCAAAGGTAAGGTATACATTCCCGGCATAAGCTGCCGCTTTCACATCAACTATGTTTGCTGATGTCGTCTCCTGGGCATAAACGTTGGTAAACTTTAATAACCCTACGGTCAGTACCAATGCAGATGTCAGTAGAAATCTTACGTTTCGTTTCATACTAAATCCCCCTTATTAGTTGGACAACGCTAGATATCACACCTGAGCGAATCTAACTAGTTTAAGTCTAATGCATATAAATCTCCCCTCAAAATATCTGATATGTAACATCATCACAGTTAATTGGTAAATATTTACACATTCATATTAACATGTACAAAATTATTATGCAAGTTTTTTCTGTTTTCCTTAAATAATCAGAGGATTGATTCTTTGTTTTTACAAAATGATACAAATTATTCTCTTTTTATTAGATTCTATTGCCAAATAATTATTATTAATTTTTTATCCCTATTATGACAGCGGAGTAAGATCGGGATATTCCCATGAGATCAGCAATTTCTCTCTGGGTATACTCCTTTCCTCCGTGAAGCCCATACCGCATGCCAATGATTGTTTTTTCATTGTCTTTTAAACAACTGTCAAAAGCCTGATACAATTCCTTGATATCCTGCTTTAAAATAATGGTTTCCAGTGTCTCTTTATTTTCCACTTCAATCACATCTACAAGACTTACAGTCTCTCCATCCTTGTCTACGCCTATGGGTTCATACAAAGAAACCTCTTTTGAATATTTTTTATTCGCACGAAGGAGCATAAGGATTTCATTTGCTAGACTCTCCTGACGGCTCTTCTGACCCTATAAAATATAAATGTATGTTTTTTCCATCCCACACGGCTCTCTTTATAAATGCCCGGACTGCCATTCGCTTCTGCTCCACATCCATGGTGTCCAGAGTGTTTGAAAAGGAAGATAATGTTTTTTTAACAAGCTCTGCCTCCCCGTCGGAAAGCTCCTGGTTGATTAAGGATACCTTAAGCCTTTCTAAATGGCTGCTTATTTCCTCTTTCCTCTGATGAAGCTCTTCAATCTGGGCAACTATATATTCTTCTGCCGCTGTTCCTCCTGCTTTTTTCAAAGAGGCAACAAGACCGGAAATTTCTTCATCCAAATGTAGAATTTCCTCATTCAGACGCAATATATCTGCTTCTGATTCCTGACGGCCCTCGTCAAGAAGTTTTTCATATTGATTTAACTGTAGTGCCAATTCCTCCTTATTCTCAGCTATCTTTTTAATTTCCTCTAATACCATCTGATCAAGAAGATTTCCGTTTGGATTGTTCATGCCGCAGCATTTCATTCGGCTTCTTTCCTTCATGGTACACAAATAGGAATAAATTTGTTCTCCCTCCTGATTGAAACGGCCGGATAGCTTTGGCCTCATATAATCTCCGCATTCACTGCAGTATAAAAGGCCGGACATCAGGGCCACATTGCTCCTTGGTTTTCTATAATTTTTAGATTTATTCCGGTCAAGCTGCTTTTGAACCTTGACCCACATGGCCCCAGGAATAAGGCCTTCATGCTTTCCAACGGCGACAATCCATTCATCCATCTCTCTCATCTCATGAGCTTTTCCAGGCTTTTGAAGGGTACGATTGTATGCTATAACACCAAATTGGCCATTAAATTCTTCCTTTTCCGCAAATAAATCCACCTTTTTTTTCTTCAGATAATCATAGGCCTCCATATCAGCTGTCATATAAACAGGATTCCTAAGAATTGCCTTAATGGCAAAGCGGCTGAACAGCCGGTTATATTTGGTCTTATATCCATTTTGAATCAGATACGTTTCCGTTTGTGTTAGAGATCCTGTTTCCATAAACGTTTCATATATCAGGCGAACAAGCTTGGCTTCCTCAGGAACGAGCCTTAACTGATATGCTTTTTTAACCTTCCCCTCTTCTGTAAGGGTTTTAACACTTTGAGACTTATAACCAGTCGGAGTCGTTCCGCCCAGCCACCTTCCGCTTTTTGACAGTTCATGCATGTTATCCCGGATCCTCTCTGCAATAGTCTCTCTCTCCAGCTGGGAGAATACAGAGGCTATATACATCATGGCCCTTCCCATTGGGGAAGAGGTGTCAAACTGTTCCTTGATTGAAATAAAGGAAATATGCATCTCATTCAATTCCTCAATCAGATTTGCGAAATCGCCAATATTACGGCTGATTCTATCAAGACGATAACAGACAATTGCAGTAAATCGTTTCTTTTTTGCCTCCTGCATCATCTTTTTAAACTGAGGCCGGTCCAGGTTTCCTCCAGAAAAACCTTCATCTTCATAAACATAGGCATTTTCCCCATAGCTTTCTCCATAATGGCTGCACAGATACTGCCTGCATAATTCAATCTGATTCCCGATACTCTCCCCTTTTCCGGTGAATTTTGATTTTCTTGAATATATTGCAAATTGATCTTTCACTTTTTCCATTCATTACACCCCTTAACAAAATACTCTGCATTCCATAATCCACTCCAGGCACATACCGGACACGCAGAACCTCATACAATATATAGACTATCGTTCCGGAAGACTTATTATGAATATCATCGTTTATCGTCCTGAGACAGAAGAAGACCAAAAGGATCTGGAAAAAAAAGCAGCCATGGTTCACAGCCAGGCTGTCTTACAGTGCTTAAAACAGCTTTCTTGTCCAATTTATCAGAAACAAGCTATATGGAAGGAAATTAATCCTGATACAAATAAAGGATAAGCAAAAGCCTATCATACCCAGGTTCTTAAAAGGGTATGATAGGATGGCATTTTCATATCTTATCAGCTCATTTGAGGTGTCACAAGAGTGCCTACAATCGGGAGCACGCTTAATACCATGGCTCCTGGATGACACATCTGAAACTCACTGGTCAAATTTCTCCCTGCTGTAAGTCCAAAAAAGTGGCTCCCTCCTGCCCATAAAGGATTGTCAGTAACATTATATACCACTCCGTTTACCGCTACATAAGCAGGCTGACCATCTTTTCCGTTGTATTGTGCCAGTTCTTCCAAAGTAAATTCCCGGGTACCTTCCTCTGGTTCCGTGCCATTTTCAGATTCCTCTCCGTTCTGCGGCTGAGTCCCATTAGGGGATTGGGTGCCATTTGGGGGCTGGGTCCCATTCTGGGGCTGACTTCCTTCCTGGGGCTGACTTCCTTCCTGGGGCTGACTTCCTTCCTGGGGCTGACTTCCGTTCTGGGGCTGACTTCCGTTCTGGGGCTGACTTCCTTCCTGGGGCTGACTTCCCCCCTGAGGCTGAGTTCCGTTGTTCTCCTCCTGATATACTGGCTGGATAAGCTGATTAAAATATTGAATGTGGCTTTCCAGCATAACGATCTCACTGCTTAGAGTATCCAGTATATCTTCACGGTTAAACTGATCAGAACGCAGTTTCTCCACATCTGAATTGATTTTTCTCAAGCCTTTGCCTACAAAATCTAGTACCAGTTCCATTTCCATATGAACACCTCCATAAAAATTATACAGGATTATAACTATATGTATCGTTTATTGCTTGACCAAGTGGGGAATTTTAAGCATTGCTTGATTCAATATATGTGGTAAGTACAAATTTAACCCCCTATTTTTCTGTTTTCTCAATAAAAAATCATCCTCTTACAGGGAGTAAAAGGATGATTCTAAATTATGGGTGATATCGATAGATGGCAGCTCCATGTCCGGGCAGAGTAATGGACATATCTTTTTCTTCTAAAGATTTACTCTTACCCGTCCATAGCTCTGTAAGGGTAAGACCGCAGAAGCTTGAAAGGCCTGCCATATCTGCTTCTATTAAGATGGGGCGTTCTTCATTGGAAAGATTAAAGACAGCAAGGTATTGTGTCTCATCTGTTTTATCATGACTCAGCCAGAGACAATGATGGTCATCTCTCCATAACTGCCTGGCACCTTCTGAATCAGTTAAAAGCTTTAAGACCGCCTTATTCGTCAACAGCTTAAGGGTCCAGTCATCAAGGAGCGTCAATTCTCCACCAATCATAAGCGGTGACCGGAACATGCACCAAAGCGACATCATGGTAATCTGTTCTTCTCTGGTAAATCTCGTAGGCCGTTCCTGACCAAATCCTTTGCCGATCATTCCAACAGGCAGCATGTCGCAATCTGGATAATTTCCTTCGCTCACATGGTTCTGCCAGATTTCACAGCGCTCAAACATGGGAAGAAGGTATTTCCAATCATCCCAAAAATCATCGGTAATACGCCACATGTTTGCATAGGTACTGTAATGCCATGATTCATGAATCAGTGCAGGGCCTGGAGAAAGGCTTAACACCATAGGGCGGCCGCACTTTTTGATGGCCTTATGAAGCATTACTATTTCCTGCTTTGCTGACGGGACATCCATTCGGCATATATCATCGCATTTTATAAAGTCCACGCCCCAGCTGGCATAAAGTTCTATGATGGAGTCGTAATATTCCTGAGCCCCTTCTACGCCAGGTATCACACCATACATATCAGGATTCCAGGAACACACAGACCCGGGATCCGC
This sequence comes from Lacrimispora xylanolytica, assembly GCF_026723765.1. Classification (NCBI taxonomy): domain Bacteria; kingdom Bacillati; phylum Bacillota; class Clostridia; order Lachnospirales; family Lachnospiraceae; genus Lacrimispora; species Lacrimispora xylanolytica. The sequence goes on along the minus strand of NZ_CP113524.1, from coordinate 2,135,393 downwards.
TATTTCATTGGCCGTCTTATCCGTTCCCATAAGCTTTCCATGGGTATGTGCAGCAATTCTTGGAATTCCACGCATGATATGAATGCCAAATTTAAGTCCCAGCTTATGGATATAGTGAGCCAGAGGGGCGAACCCATTTCCCCCGGCTGATGATGGAAAACGCTCTGAGCAGGGAATCAGTCTGGAATATTCATCTATTTCCACTTTCCCAAAGGGTATGTACTGGTACTTGTCCCTCCTGGTTCCTGCCCCGTAAGCATACCACTGAATATCCACTACAATGTATTCCCACCCAAAATCCTTTAAATGTGCTGCCATATAGTCTGCATTGGCCTTGATCTGATCCTCATTTACGGTCGTATCATAATAATCGTAGCTGTTCCAACCCATGGGAGGAGTCTGTAACATGATCTGATTTTTCATATAATCCCCTTTCTCCATACATTACATAATCATAATTCCATTATAACAAGCATGTTAAGCCTTGCAAGTATAATCGGTAAAAACTGGAAATTTCTATGCCTGTGAGCCGTTATGATAGGATATCATTTTCCACACATTTGGCTGCATAGGTAGCCAGCCTTGAGCCTCTATCCGGATGGAAGGTGTTCACGGCTTTAATCAGACCGATCGTTCCTACGGATAGGAGATCTTCCATGTCGTAATCCGTATTCTGATATTTTTTCGCCACATGGGCAACCAGACGCATGTTTCGCTCAATGAGTGTGGCTCTCGCCTCCTGATCCCCTTCCTGGTATCGTTCCAGACACTCTCGTTCCTCTCGTGCAGTTAAAGGTTTGGGAAAAGTTTTCAAAGAAAGCCACCTTAAACTTACTTACTCTCATTTTATGCTGCCCTTTCCATGAAAGTGCTTTTACAATAAATATTGGCTGGTACTTCTTTTTCCTCATAATCAAGGAAAGATCAAAAAAATCGGGCAAGAGAACTCTATGGTCTGCCTGAGTCTCTGTCCGATTTTTTTAATATTCTAATGATGAAACAGGCGGATTTTGGTAAATGCCATTGCCATTCCATATTTGTTGCATGTTTCAATTACCTGATCATCCCGAACGGAACCGCCAGGCTGGGCCACATACTTGACCCCGCTTTTATAAGCCCGGTCTATGTTGTCCCCAAATGGGAAAAATGCATCTGAGCCTAACGAAACCCCCGAAAGCTGATCCAGCCAGGCCCTTTTTTCCTCAGAGGAAAATACAGGAGGCTTCACTTTAAAAATACTTTCCCATCTTCCGTCAGCCAGGACATCCATATATTCCTCACCAATATAAATATCAATGGCATTGTCTCTGTCTGCCCGGCGGATCTCATCCACAAATGGCAGCTCTAATACCTGGGGTGCCTGTCGCAGAAACCAGTTATCAGCCTTGCTTCCTGCCAGTCTGGTACAATGGACTCTTGACTGCTGCCCTGCCCCAATTCCAATGGCCTGTCCCCCTTTTGCATAGCAAACGGAGTTTGACTGGGTGTATTTTAAGGTTATGAGAGAGATAATAAGATCCATTTTCCCGGAATCCGGAATCTCCTGATTCTTAGTAACAACGTCCTTTAACAGCTCTCCATCTATTTTCAGTTCATTTCTTCCCTGCTCAAACACAACTCCATACACCTGTTTCGTTTCAAGAGGCTCTGGTACATAATCAGGATCGATCTGAATTACGTTATAATTACCATTCTTTTTGGCCTTTAAAATTTCCAATGCCTCAGGCTCAAATCCAGGGGCAATAACACCATCGGATACTTCCCGCTTAATGATTTTGGCAGTATCCACATCACAAATATCAGATAAGGAAATAAAATCCCCAAAGGCAGACATACGGTCAGCACCTCTTGCTCTTGCATAGGCACAGGCCAATGGAGATAAGTCCTTCATATCTTCTACCCAGTAGATTTTTGACAATACATCATTAAGAGGAAGACCTACCGCAGCTCCAGCGGGAGAAACATGCTTAAAGGAAGCTGCTGCCGGAAGTCCGGTGGCCTCTTTCAATTCTTTTACCAATTGCCAGCCATTAAAAGCATCCAGGAAATTAATATATCCGGGGCGGCCGCTCAAAACTTGAATCGGCAGTTCTTTCCCGTCCTGCATAAATATACGGGATGGTTTCTGATTCGGGTTACAACCATATTTTAATTCCAGCTCGTTCATCCTTTGCGCTCCTGTTATTTGTTTTTATTTACGATTCTCGACTCAAACGCCCCTGTTTTAATATCAATATATCTGACAAACAGGGATACCTTATTCTCTTCATTTAGGCTATCCCAAACAAGCTCTGTAAATGCATCCATATCATCAAGTACTTCAACCAGCTTTGGCTCCCCCTGAAAGCTTATAAGGGGTTCTCCATCCTGCATGTAGGTATGAATAAAGTGAGCCTCTCCAGCCAGCGGATTTTCATAAGAAAAGGTATAGCGGTTACAGGCCCTGGGATCTCCATGATTACTTTTTAAGATGGACATGTCATAGTGAAATTCACCTTCTTCTAAATGCATAATCCCTGAAATGCGAGGGGTATAGTTGGGGCTGTCCGGTTCAAATTCTCTGGAACGAAGGGATTGCTCAAAGCTGAGCTTATGATCCAATCCATTGTAAATGGTATCTGTCTGATCACCGTTTGTTACAATGGTCTTATTTCCAAGAACTCTTACTGGAGCATAAATAATTAAACTGGGGTCTGTCAGCTTAGAGGGATCAAATGCCTGAGTACGAATTCCCTGTCCTTCCTGAGCAAATATCCGGTTACGGCTGTTTTCACTTCTTCCCATAATAAAATAAGCAGCCACTGCCTTTGTCCCATCCGGGGTCTTTCCGATTACGATCCCTCTTCCGGGATAAGAATTGTTCTTTAATTCGTCCTTTAAAGAAATCAAATTCATAGCATTTGTTCCTCCTTCGTCATTTACACGCAAAAAACCGCCTGGGCATCCCATAGCGGTGCCCAGACGGTCGGCTTCAAATTGTATCGTGCTCCCTGTGGTTAATTCCACTGATCCGTCAGTCGCACGTACCTTGTAAATCATCATATCTTATAAAAGGTTAAAAAGCAAGTATTTTTTTCAATCCATTATTCATTCCGAATGGCTGCCAAGGGACTGAGCTTCATGGCCCTTAATGCCGGGAAGAAGCCTGCCGCCATTCCTACAAAAATAGCAAAGCCGATGGCAGTTGTGGATAACCATATGGGAATTTGTGACAGATCACCTGGCATATCCGGCATGAACCGGCTGGCCAAAAACTTATTGATCAGGAAAGAAATTCCATAGCTGAAGGCAATGCCTGCCACACCTCCGAAAAAGCCGATAAAACCTGATTCTAATAGAAACATGTTTCTGATTACATTCATATCACAGCCCAACACCTTAAGAATACCAATCTCCTTGGTTCTTTCATAAATGGACATCATCATGGTATTTGCAATACCGATAGCAGCAACAAACAGAGAAACCGCACCGATACCGCCTAAAAGCGCCTGAACCATCTTAGCCTGCTTTTGGGACTGCTCCAGCCACTCCATATTAGAGTTTGCCTGAAATCCCATATCAGAGACTGCCTTTTGAACCAGAGCAACATTCTTCATATCATCTACCTGGATCACAGACTGATTATAGATAAAATAGTTGTAAGGCTTTCCTTTCTTTGTGGTTGGCTGATTTGGTATGGGTTTTTTCTTGAAAATTTGTTTTAACTGGGTTTTTAAGGTATCTATGTCTACATATACACTATAACTGTAGTTATTATATTCTTCCGGCGTGCCCTTCACCAATCCGCTGGTGTGCAACAGATATTTCTTTGGAGGTTTTATAGGAGTCTTCCCATCGGAAGCAGTTCCTCCGTTTTGAGCCTGGTAGTAAGCATCCATATCAAAGATTACAAACATGGGCCGGTTCATAAAATCAATATCCGGAAGGTTACTGGTATCACCAAACATACGGTTAGAGCTTTTGGGATTATAAAAGTCTCTTATGACCATATTTCCCACCACCATCTTTAGCTCATTATCACCTGCTTCCGGGATCTGCCCTTCTTTCAGAGGAATATCCTTCATATATTCCTGGGTGACACCTGTAATGGTAGTATTGGATTCATAAGCTCCCTGCTTCATCAGTACGTTTACCTGCAATAGCGGGGAAACCGCTTTCACGTGTTCAATTTTTTCAAATTGCCGGATCACATCATCAGTCATGTATTTGGAATCCTTGCTGTCCTGATTCATCCGTTCACCGGAATATACGGATATTTCCGTAAGGCTGCCGTAAGAAGCAATCTGGTCCATGGTTAGCTGATTAAAACCGATTCCTAAGGAGACCATAACTACAATGGAAGCCGTTCCGATCCAGACTCCCAAAACCGTCAAAAATGTCCTTAGTTTTCTCCGTCTTAAATTATTTGCACTCATGGAGAGCAAATCACTAAATCTCATGATTTGTTTCCTCATCTAACGCTTCCGCTTCTTTTTTCTTTTTCAGCCTTTTGAATACAATCACTCCGCCGATAATCCCTACGGCCAGGACTACAATCACAGAAGCAACGATTACATTCCGGTACTTGGCAAATCCTTGAGGTTCCATATCCGTTGGCAGTGCGCCTGGATCTTCTTCTCCAAAATCAGTTTCCTGAGCGTCTGATACCATTAAGGTTATTTCTTTCTCTAAAGGCTCACTAACAGCTCCATTTTCATCTTCATAGGTAATGAGAACCTTGATTCTTCCATCGTCAGCCGTTGGAGCAATGGCTGAGATCATAGCATCCACATTCCCGGTCTCACCCGGTTTTATATTTCCTACATAGCTGCTGGTCTGCTGGATAGAATCTCCGACGAAATTCACCATAACATTATATAAAAGAACCTTACCGGTATTATTAATTGGGAACATGACATTGGTCTCTGATCCTACATTAACAGAATCCGGGGAAACCTCTATGGTTCCTGTATTGAGACGTGGTGTCTGTCTGACAGGAATATTTACAACCACTTTTTCTTCTGCATTCTTAAACTCAGGGCTGTCGTATTTCTCGGTTATGGTTATGGCATAGGTCCTTTGGTCCACCCAGGCACCTGCCCGAAGCTTTACCTTGACATCAGTTACCTGACCTGCTCCAAGAGAGTTAACGACTACAGAGGGAGAACTGGAATCCGTGGTAAATACCGCACTTTCCGTTACCTTTTCTGATTCCAGGCTAAAAAGAATATTGCTGGCTGCAACGTTTTCTGATGCGTTTTTCATATGAAGGGTAAGCTCAAATTCATCACCGGCATATACGGTTTCCGGGTTGGTCTGGAATCCATCTACAATCAGCCTTGCCTTGGAACGGTCATTGGCATTAAATTCCTTCGTATCGCTTTCCTTTTCCTTGTTTTGAACCTTAACAAAGAACGTTCCCTCGGCCTTTTGAATATCTCCCTCTGTACTGTCACGGTACTCAATCACAAAGGCTATGGGATAATAGCCGCTGTAAACGTCTTTGCGAATACTCATGCTGTAAGGGATTTCAATATTCTGCCCCCCACCGATCCGGTCGTAATGCTTTGTATAGTTTCCGTCATTTATGTCAAAAGGAAATTTAGTGCTGTCCTGATCTACTTTCATACGGATATTCACATCGAAGGCTGTAATATCGGAAGCATTGCGGACATTCATATTGTAATTCATAACATCGGGATAGACTCCAAATGGAGTACTCTGGTTCTCTCCCAGCTCAAACTGTATCGTACCCTGGTTACTGCCTGACGCTGTGGTACCAGTGGATTTTGTAATCCAGATATTTACTTTTTCACGTCTGAATTCATTCCCATCCGCTTTCACTAAAAGAGGTACGGTATAATAGCCTTCAGACAAATCACGTCTTACTCTTCCAGAAAGGGAAAAGCTTTTGGAATCGCCCTGTTTCACCGTTCCTAAGAGCTTTCCGTCAAAAGTACTTGAGGTAATCTCAAATGGGAACATGGAACCGATGCTGACAGTGGTCGTCTCATCTGCCGCATCTGAGGTGGCTTCAAATTCTTCCTGAGCCACACCTTTGTCAAACATAATCGTGACACCTTTTAAATCCTGACTTGATTTATTGGTAAAGATCAGATTTAAGGTAGTCCTTTCTCCTGTCTTTCCGGAAGGAGTGGTCTTTGCATCTATGTACGTATTCTGACTGACATCGTACTGTGCAAACACTGCGCCAGGTACCGATGCAATCATCATAAGAACCGCAAGAAGTAACACTGCCCCCCTTTTAAACTTCTTCATCTCTGATTTCCTCCTCAGTATCTTCATGATGCTGCTCCTCTATTTTAAATATTTTTCCATCTACAATGTGGAATTGTCTGTCTGCAAATTTTGCTATGTAATTATCATGAGTAACCATAATAAGGGTCTGATTCTGTTCCCGTACAATCTTTTGCATGAGTCCCAGAATCTCCTTCGTTGTCTTTGAATCCAGGTTTCCAGTGGGCTCATCTGCAAAGATGATTTTAGGATCCATGGCTAGTGCCCTGGCAATGCCGACTCGCTGCTGCTGTCCTCCAGACATCTCATTTGCCATATGCTTCTTTTGCTTTTCAAGCCCCACCAGTTTTATATATTTTAAAGCCTTTTCGTTTCTGATCTTCTTTGGAACTCCCCGAAAGGAAAGGGGAAGGGCAACGTTCTCTGTTGCATTCATGGTTTTAATCAGATTATAAGACTGAAAGATAAATCCAACATGCTTTCTTCGAAATGCAACCAACTTATTTTCTGAAAGCTTTTCAATGTGATTCCCACCGATGACAATCTCTCCCTTAGAGGGCTTTTCAAGTCCTGCCATCATATTAAGAAGAGTGGATTTGCCGGAACCAGATGGCCCCACGATGGCACAAAACTCACCTTTATATATCGTAAAATCGACACCGTTCAGCGCATAAACCTTGGTATCTCCTACCTTATACACCTTGTATAGATTTTTCACTTCAATCATAGGCGTCTTATTTTCAGCCAATACAGTTACCTCCTGACTTTCTTTTGCATACACATTATACAACAAGTAACCATTTCTGGTCTTACTATATTTTCTTAATCTTCCTTACATATTCCTTACACCAAATATGGAAAATTATTCTAGAAATTCGACTAAAAAAGATTATACCATAAATCGCAAAAAAGTGTGGAAATATTCCAATGAATACTATATAATGGGATAGAATTTGAAACCATAACTCAGTGGATAAAGGAGATTCTTATGAGACATTTACTTAACCCGTTAGATTTTAGTGTGGAAGAAACCGGACAACTTTTAGATCTGGCAAAAGACATCGAAGATAATCTTCCAAAATATTCCCACGTATGCGATGGAAAAAAATTAGCTACATTATTCTATGAGCCAAGTACAAGAACCCGTTTAAGTTTCGAAGCTGCTATGCTGAATCTGGGGGGTAGTGTACTGGGCTTTTCTTCTGCTGATTCCAGTTCTGCCGCAAAAGGCGAGAGTGTTTCCGATACCATTCGAGTCATCTCCTGTTACGCAGACATCTGTGCCATGAGACATCCAAAGGAAGGTGCTCCCTTAGTGGCAGCTACTCATTCCGGAATACCAGTGATTAACGCCGGAGATGGTGGCCATCAGCATCCCACTCAAACACTTACCGATCTGCTTTCCATTCGCTCTTTAAAGGGCCGCCTTCATGATTTAACCATTGGGCTTTGCGGCGATCTTAAATTTGGCCGTACCGTCCACTCTCTCATCAACGCTCTGGTTCGATATGAGAACATCAAATTTATCTTAATTTCTCCCCCAGAACTTCGTGTACCTGAATACATCCGGGAAGATGTGCTTCGGGCCAACAACATTGAATTTATGGAAATGGACAGCCTTGACGATGCCATGCCAGACCTTGACATTCTCTACATGACCCGTGTCCAGAAGGAACGTTTCTTTAATGAAGAGGATTACATTCGTTTAAAAGACTGCTATATCCTGGACAAGAAGAAAATGAAGCTGGCAAAAGAAGATATGTATGTTCTTCACCCCCTTCCCAGAGTCAATGAAATTTCTGTGGAAATAGACGAGGATCCAAGAGCCGCTTATTTCAAACAGGCACAGTACGGCGTATACGTGCGAATGGCTCTGATTATGACTTTACTGGAGGTAGAAAAATCATGTTAAATATCAGCGGATTAAAAGAAGGAATTGTACTGGATCATATTGAAGCAGGGAAAAGTCTGGAGATTTACTATCATCTTGGTCTGGACAAGCTGGACTGTCAGGTAGCCATTATAAAGAACGCCAAAAGTAATAAGATGGGAAAAAAAGATATTATTAAAATAGAAGGCGGATTAAACCATATTGATTTAGATATCCTTGGATACATTGATCATAATATTACCGTTAACATTATCCGGGATAACCAGATCGCTGAAAAGAAATCTTTAAGCCTGCCTCAAAAAATCACCAATGTGATACCATGCAAGAACCCGCGTTGTATTACTTCTATTGAACAGGGACTGCCTCATATTTTCTATCTTGCTGATGAAGGAAAAGAAACCTATCGATGCATGTACTGTGAAGAAAAATATACAAAATAAAAAACACCCCCGAAGAGCATCTTATATTTAAGGTGCTTCGCCGGGGGCTTGCTTTTTGTAACACATCTTCTTATTTAACCCAGTTTTTTCAAAAGAATATCTCTTATGTAACCACCGTATTTTTCTTTCGTCATAACAACCTCATAGCCCTGGCGTACTGCATTGGACTTACTGTAGATGTTATCCGGGTGAATGGTGCACATGAAATAACGGAACCCTCGTACGATCAGTTCCTTCTGCGCCTCCTGCATGAGGAAATATTGAAGCCCATATCCCCGATATTCGGGAAGAACTGCTACAGACTCCATATGAGCCACTGTTTTTAATTCCTCTTTTGGCAGGCCGATATCATGACCAAGGTTTTCTTCTCCCATTCCATACATAGCTGCAATTAAAACTCCAGCCACAGCTCCCGTACTTTTTTCCACAGCCTTATAGGCTATCCCTTTTTCTTCCTGAAGCAGACGCCAAATGCTTTCTGAGTCATCTGCAACGAACCACTCTTTTCTTTCTATCTCCCGAAAAGCAGATTCGATGATTTCAGCCAGAACCTGAGACTCATTTAAATAAGCCCTTTCGATAGAAAATTCCATTCGCCATACCTTTCCAAAACCAAACCTTGATTATACGTTTCTTGTAAAGCGGCAGCTTGGATAATTGGTACAACCATAGAAATCTCCAAATCTTCCGCTTCGTCGCCTTAATTCGCCACCACACTGTGGACAGATTTCTACTGTGGTCTCTTTTATAAGCCTTCCCATTTGTTCATAGCACTGCTGATTCATAATGCAGTCATTTAACGCACGATGGGCTCCTTTGGTTTCAATCTGAAAATATTCTGAGATATCCACCAATCGATATCTCCTTAACATAGGAAGACATTCCCTGGCCATATGTAACGTATCGATATAATCATTGGGAACCTCTTTTTCAAGGAGTTCCTCTGCTGCCCGGTAAATAAACGGAAGGTCAAAGGACTGGATGTTATGTCCTACTAAAACGTCCCCTTCAATAAAAGAAAGGAAATTGGGAAGCACCTCTGTAAGCTTCGGCGCATCCTTTACCAAGTCATCTGTAATGCCGTTAACATTCGTCGCTCCCACTGGTATATGAGTGCCTGGATTTATAAGAGCAGTAAATTCCTCCACTGGATTATGATCTCTTACCTTGATTGCTGATATTTCTATAATAGAATCTTCTTGCGCACTGATCCCAGTGGTCTCCAAATCAAATACCACGTAGTCTTTTGCATACTGGTTCAAGCGTCTGCCTGTTATCTGTCTGACAGCCATAGTTTCCTCCGTTCTGTATCAATATATATCTATGGTCTATGTAACGCTTCTATTATAACGTCACTCCTGTCTTTCATCAAGCTTACAGGCAAAAATCTTTCTTTATGAATAAAGTTAATCATTTATTACGGCTTCATATTATGCTCAACATCAAATACCGGCTTTCCCTGATTCCAGCCAACTTCCATTAAATAAGTATGACGGTTGGGATCATAAAGGGGGTCACCTGTAATCTCATCGTACTGTCTGGCATGATAAACCATAATATCTCTGTTTCCATCATCATCCTTTACAAAGGTATTATGACCAGGACCAAAGATTCCATTTTCTCTATCCGTTTGAAATACAGGCGTCCGTTCCTTTTTCCACGCATTTTTATCCATAAGATTTTCATCGGCCTTAATGCTAAGCATTCCCATGCAGTAACATTCTCCGGTTGCGCTTGCGGAATACGTAATATAAATCTTATCCTCATGCTTTAATACTCCAGGCCCTTCATTGACCCAAAAGCCTACCCTCTCCCAATCGTAATCAGGGGCGGACAAGGTCACCTGCTCTGTAGACAGTTTACACGGCGACTCCATTCCCGCAATATAGAGATTTGATATCTTTTTCCCTGAACTGACCTTTTCCGCCCAGACACAGTACCAGGCACCCTTGTGCTCAAATACTGTCATGTCCAGGGAAAAGTCCCGGAAGGTATATTCATCAAAGGGCTCCATCATCCCAAGTTCCTTCCACTCTCCGGTTATGGGATCTTCATCCAGGCACTCCAGAACATAGGGACGGATTTCCCAGATATTTTCTGTTTCCCCTGCTGCAAAATAAATATACCAGCCTCCATTGATATAATGAATCTCAGGTGCCCAGATATGTGCTCCCATGATTCCCTTTTTGTGTTTTTCCCAGACCGTAATTTCCCTTTCGTCCTTCAGACCTAACAAAGTACTGGAACGGCGAAGTATAATTCTGTCATACTCAGGGACGGAAGCAGTAAAATAGCAGGTGCCATCCACATGGCGGTATATGTAAGGATCTGCCCGATTGCGTATAAACGGTTCATTATAGAGGGTCTTTCTGTAATTATTTTTGTCCATTTAAAATTACCTTTATCCTTTCACGGCTCCTGCCATCATTCCTTCTATAAAGTATTTCTGGAATGCCACAAAGAGTATAAATATTGGTATTACGGAAAACACAGAGCCAACCACCAGAAGGCTGTAGTTATCTCCATACGGATTTATGAGTGTATTAAGTCCTAATGTCAAAGGATACTTTTCAGAAGAGCGGATTACCAAAAGCGGCCACAGATAATTATTCCACGCATTCATTCCATTTAAGATTGCCATAGCAGAAAAGGCCGGCTTCATAAGAGGGATGATCAGCCGGAAAAAGATTCCATACTCCGTAGCTCCATCGATTCTTCCGGCTTCTAACAGGGACTGGGGAATGCTGACCAAATACTGACGAAAGAAGAATATAGTCGAGGCATGGGCAACGAATGGAAGGACCACGGCTGTAAAGCTGTCCATCATCTTCCAGGCAGACATCTGCTTGTATAGCGGAAGCATTACTACCTCCAGAGGAATGGAAAGAATTAAAAGCACAAGGAGAAACAAGAACTTTTTTCCCTTGAACTCATAAGCAGCAAAGCCATAGCCTACAAAGGCACTGATGATCAGAGTACTTAAAACAGTTATTATTGTGAGGCAAATGCTGTTAAAAAACCATTTCCAGTATTCATGCTGCCCGGTAAATAACAGAATGTAATTATCAAGATTCATTCTGGAAACATTGATATCGAGATTAAGACCATACTGCAAAAGATCACTGCCCGGTTTAAAGCTGGCTACAAACATCACCCAGATAGGGAGAATGATAAGAAGAGCCAGAATGGAAAATAAAATGATAAGCGCTACGGAAGCATAACGTTTCCGTCCCCTGCTGCTATGTAATTTTTCACTGCCTTGTTTGTTCATATCATTCTCTCCCCTCTTCAAAGGTTCCCGTAATCTTTAACTGTACGATATTGACCGCCATAACAACGAACAAAAGAATGAATCCCACTGCACAGGCATAGCCTAAAGCCCTTTTCTCCACTCCCTGCCGGTAGAGATAACCAACAATCGTCAGTCCTATGTTATTGGGGGAGTTATTGCCCTTAAACAACATGCTGCTCTCAATAAACATGGATAAGCCTGCGTAAATGCTGATAGTAAGTACATAAACCGTAGTTGGTTTCACCAGAGGCATGGATATTTTTTTAAACTGCTGCCACTTGGAAGCGCCATCAATGGAGGCTGCCTCATATAGTTCAGAGGGAATGCTTTGAAGACCGGCAAGAAAATAAAGAATATTTACCCCGGTCCATCTCCAGCATGCCAGTAAAAGAAGGGCGAAGAAACTGGTTCCCGCTCCTTTGAGCCACTTTATGGGCCCTATACCGAAGTATCCCAGGACCTGGTTAAATAATGACGTGGAAGCTTCCCCATACATCAGCCGGAAAATAGTACCAGCCACCACCACAGAGGTCAAAGCCGGAATGAAATAGATGGATTTGAATATGTCTGCTTTTTTCATCAGCTTACTATTGAGCAATGAGGCAAATAATAAGGGAAATGGAATGAGAAGAAGCAAGGTTCCCACCATATATTTAAAGCTGTTCCATAATGCTTTTAAAAATATGGTATCCGTAAGGAGCCTGGAATAATTGTCAAATCCAACCCATTGCTCTTTCAGCACATCCTGAAAGCTTAAAAGCACGCCGTTACCTATGGGTACCAGCCAGAACAGCAGCACAGTGATTACAAAAGGACATATAAACACATAGGGAGCTATTTTTTTAGAATAAAAGAATTTTTTCATTTATCTTACCCCATTTTTCGTTGGACAAAAGTAACAGGCTGCGAAAGGGCACTTGACCACCCGCAGCCCGGCTTAGTTATCACTTTTCTTTGAATTCATTGTCAAGGGTCTGCTGTGACTGAAGAAGTGCTTCCTTCACATCCATACCATCTTCAAAAATACTGTTTAAAGTGACATTGCAGAATTCGTTATTAATGGATGGATACTTTTCATCCGTATAAGCCTGCAGGATCCCTATGCTGTCCTTGGTTTTTATAAGTGTATCAAATGGATAATTTGTAAAGTACTGAATGAATTTGTTATCAGGGTTCTGTGTCAGGGAGGTGTCATTCCATACAGCCGTATTAACAGGGTCAAAGCCTAACACATTCCAGACTTCCTTGTTGGATTCTTCGGAAAGCTTAATAAAAGCCATAACCTCTGCAGCAAGCTGAGCGTTCTTTCCGCTTTTAATAATTGCAGTACCAGTTCCACCACCGCCGATTGTGGCAACCTCACCATCGCTCTCACTAAAGACAGGTACGGGTGCAATGGCTACTTGCTTCTTGATATCAGTCATGTAATTTACAAATCTTGATGTCTGCCAGAAAGGCATGATCTGAACCGCATAATCTCCGGAATTATAGAAAGGATATGCCTCTTCATTATCCGGCTGTCCTCCAGGAATCGTTGCAAATGCACCCGTTTCCTGCATTCCTTTTATGTATTCCAATACTTCTTCCATTTCTTTGCTTGCAATATTAAGCTTACCATCCTTATCAATGTAATCCCCACCCTTCTGGGCCAGCATCAGATTTACCATCCACTGGGCAGAAGTCTCGACACAGGCGAAGTACTTACCGGTGGCTTCATGGTATTTTACACCAGCTTCCTTAAACTGATCCCAGGTCTTAATATCCTTATAGTTGATGCCCGCATCATTAAGCAGTTTTTCATTATAAAATGCTACGGTAGTTCCTACATGGGTTGGCAGGCCATATTCTTTTCCATCCTTGGAGTAAATATCTAATCTGGACTTAACAATATTGTCCTTATAAGGTGCAATCACATCATTCAGCTCCATTAGCCCTATTTTCCCAACCATATATGCCGGGAACTTTCCAAGCTCGATATCCACAATATCAGGAGCCCCTTCCCCTGATTCCAGTGCAAGAGACAATTTGTTATGCATGTCATCATAAGGCATGTTGCTTAAGACCAGCTTCACCTTTTTATCTGGATGAGCTTCATTCCACTTCTCCGCCATCGCGACATAGAAATCCTGATGAAGTTCAATAAACGTCCATACATTTAATGTGGTTACATTATCTCCCCCTACTTCCATGGCTTTTTTCCCCGCAGATGAAACTCCTTTTTCCGTAGATGCCGAATTCCCCGTTGCAGAACTACAACCTGCAATCGTAGTGGCTGCCAATACTGCACATAACAATGCTGCTAATCCCCGTTTTTTCATTTCGAATCCTCCTTTTCGTGATCCTGCTTCTTTCTAAACAATCTTTCCCTCCGCATTCATCGTCATTTCAAGGTATACCGTTCTTTTTCTCCTTCATCTCTTTTCCGCTTTTTAATCATATTAAACGTTTAATATGATTAGTAAAAATTATTGGCTATTCATTAATATAGCCACTTTAAATGCTTATAGAAAGATGTTTTTACTGGATATATTTGCATATTATCACATACCAATTATTCTGTAAAGTATTTTTGCATAATTAATCCAAATTATTAATCGTTTAACCATGTAACATTTGCCATAGTTTTATGTCTGATTTTGTTGTTTTCTTACCTTTAAAGGGCTTCTTTCGTCGAACTCTGGATAGCATGTCTCGTTTTTGGCAAAAAAATAAAACGTTTCAATAGCAGTTTTTGCAAGAAACGTTCTATCTTTTATTATCATGTTATGTCTTTTACAGATTTGCGCACCTGTAGTTCACAGCCTACGTAACATACATTCTCTGGTCCTGCATCTATAACCGTTCCGTTGATAAGATCAATCATCAGCTCACTGGCCTTATGTCCAATATCATGAAGAGGAAGGCTTACCGTTGTCAGCGGCGGTCTGTAATAGCCAGACAATTCCCTGCCATCATATCCTGCAATGGATACATCAATTCCCGCTTTCAGTCCCATCTCATCCACCCGGTCGTAAACTCCTCCTGCCATCAAATCATTCATGCAGAAAATAGCTGACACTCCCTTATCCAGCAGCTGGCTGGCGCACCGGTAGCCGGATATACGGGTCCAGTCTCCTTCCATCACAAGGCTTGGGTCATATAAAATTCCATTCTCAAACAGTATCTTCTGATATCCGACCAGTCTGGCCTGGGCATGGAGACTGTCAGGCTTCCCAGTTATGACGCCAATCCGTTTATGTCCGTTACTTACCATATACTCCAGTATTTTTGCAGCCCCATGGACATCATCTACGACGATGGATGGTATCTTGTCACTTTTAGAATAGCCATAAGCCATAATCGCGGGTATGGGTAGAGTATCTGGAATGCAGCGAATGATTCTCTCATGAGCTGCAACATATATGATACCTTCCACCTGTTTTTCCATCAGCTTTTTAATTTCAAGTCTTACAAGATCAAAATAATCCTCACGATTGTAATACGTATCATTGTATTTTTTAAACAGCCTTAAATTAGTCAGAAGGATCTGATAATCCTGTTCCTGACAATAATCCGTGATCCCGTCAATGATATCCGGAATGCTGAAAATTGTCATATCCTCAGCTATGACTCCAATGCTTCTGGTCTTCTGCATCTTTAGATTTTTAGCCACTATATTGGGAGTATAATTTAACTTTTCTGCCATTTCCAAAACCAGTTTTCTTGTTGTTTCACTTGCACCAGGCTTGTTGTTTAAAATATTTGATACCGTGGCGACTGAAACACCGCAGCTTTTTGCCAGTTCTTTTATTGTTGCCATCGTCTGCCTCCAGTTCCTTTTGTAACAATTAACTCAAATTTTCACCGGATTGTCAATAGGAAGAGAAGAAATATTAAACGTTTTACCTGGATTCTGGTGGTGAGGGCAAAGTTTTAAATTTGCAAAAAAGCACGGCCCAAAGAGTCGTGCTTACGTTAGATACTTTTATTCTATTCCATTTAATCAACTGCTGTTATATGTTTTGAGTAAGACGATAAGCCGGGTTATGTCGTTGAATGGCCATCTATCTAGGCCTGCCGTCGCCAGCAGGCTCAAGCGACCTACCCGGGAGCAGACGGGCCGCCTTGCGCTCCCTGTTCGGTCTTGCTTCGGATGGGGTTTACATGGACCCCTCCTGTTACCAGGAGAGCGGTGGTCTCTTACACCACCTTTCCACCCTTACCGCATAAATGCGGCGGTATATTTCTGTTGCACTGTCCCTAGAGTCGCCTCCGCCAGACGTTATCTGGCATCCTGCCCTGTGAAGCCCGGACTTTCCTCACCTGCAGCCTTTCGGCTTTGCAGCTGCGACCATTTGTCTTACTCAAAACTACACTAGTCTACCATAAATAAAAGCATTTGTAAAGTCTTACCTTATACCCTGAAGCAGCTTCCGCCTATGAATTCCCGTACAATGGAATTACGGGGAATGTCTTCGCTGTTGACTCCCAGAAAATAATCCAGGAATTTCAACAAACGTTTTGCCTCCATATATTCCGGAGATTCTCTTGGAATGCCAAATAAAAGCGGCTCTGCAAACTGCTTTAATACCGCAAGCTCATAGACCGTAGCAGAGTTAAACATCATATCCGCTGATTCCTGGAAGGGGAAGATATAAGACTCCTCTCCATTCCTTACCGTAGGCCACATCCGTATGGTATCCTGGGCAGATGCACCTCTTGTTCTGGCATCCCGGACCATACGACGAATCAGCCGGCAGTCTGTGGTTGGAATCCGGTTATGCTCATCAATGTTAAGCTGGGTAAGGGCACTGACATAAATACGGAATTTACTTTCCTGAGGTAAGGTATAGGATAGTTTGTCATTGAGACAGTGGATGCCTTCTATGACCAGAATATCGTCCTTTCCCAAGGTAAGATAATCTCCCCGGTACTCCCTTTCCCCTGTTTTAAACTGATATCTTGGCATCTCTACCGTTTCCCCGGCAAGGAGTGCTGTCATATCCTTGTTAAACTGTTCCACATCAAGGCTTTCCAGTACCTCAAAATTGTAGCTTCCGTCAGGATTTTTCGGACTGTTCACCCGATTCACAAAATAGTCGTCGGCCGCGATGGGGTGAGGATTCATGCCCTGTGCCTTCAGCTGTATAGACAGACGATGGGAGAAGCTGGTTTTTCCAGAGGAAGAAGGACCTGCAATCATAACAAACTTTTTGCTCCGGTCTGCTCCGATTTTGGCTGCTATCTCTGCGATCTTCTTCTCCTGCAGCGCTTCCTGAATCAGAATCAGTTCATTGAGCTTCCCTGCCGCAATCTTTTCATTCAATGATCCTACATGGGATACATCCAGGCATTTGCCCCATTTCACACTTTCCTTTAAAACCTGAAAAAGCTTTTTCTTTTTCTCCGGCTCAAAGGCCGGAACTTCTTTGGGATTATCCTTTTGAGGCAGCATAAGCATAAATCCCTCATCAAATAATACCAGATCAAAATACTTGATATAGCCTGTATTCTGAACCATATAACCGTAGAAATAATCCTCAAATCCGCCTATGCTGTAGATATTGACCCTGGAAACCCGGCGGTAACGAAATAGGCGCTCTTTATCGTACATACGATGCTTATGAAACAGCTCAATGGCATCGTCTGTATTCACACTCCGTTTCATAATGGGAATTTCCTGGCTTACGTATTCCTGCATTCGAATTTTTACACGGTCGATTAAGCTCTGCGAAAGAGCCATATCTCCGTGGGGTTCAATGTAATAGCCATTCCCAAGAGAAAAGTCCACTGTAACTTTTTCAATTTTTTCAGCACCTACAATATCGTAAAATGCTTTCAACATAAGAAAAATCGCACTTCTGTGGTAGGTCTGAATTCCAGGCTGGTCATTACCAGTAAAGAAATTTAAATTGCAGTCAAACTGTACGGTTTTATGAAGCTCTCTTAATTTGCCATTAATGCTGACAAGTAAAATATCACTTTCGTACTGGGGCTGAAACTCCCTTGCGATCTCCTGATATGTGGTTCCCTTGGGGTATTCCTTTGCTGCTCCATGAATCGTTACAATTGCCATATTATACCTCCTTATACCAATGTCTGAGGAAATACCACTACTGCTTTTTTTATCGTCAGCATTCCGCCTGCTTCTCGTTTTAAGTAATCTTCCATAAAATCAAGGAAAAGATACTCCAGGCCGTAATGTCCTGCATCAATAACAGCCAAATGATTGGCCGCAGCATCAATGCCGCTGTGATGTCCGATGTCACCGGTAATGAGCACCTGGACTCCGGCATTTAAGGCAGATTTAATCATGCTCTCCCCTGATCCGGGACTAATGCCGATAAAGTCGATGGTTCCTCCCGGTGCATGCTCTCCATATATGGTAAGAAACGGAAGATCAAACCGTTCTTTTACAAGATCGGCCAGCTCCCGTATCGTAAGCTTCTCTTTTAAGTACCCAGTCTTGCCGATTCCATAAGAAACTTCTTCTAGCATCCCTTCCGGCTGCAATACCTTAGTCTCAGTCAGCTCCAGTTTCCGGGCTGCCGCATCTGCCATACACCCTGGCGCGGAGTCAAAGTTTGTGTGCATGGCATAGTAGGATATATCATTACGTAAAAGGCTTAGAACACGCCTTCCAATAAAGTCCATGTCATTAATCTTTTTTAAGGGCTTAAAAATAAGAGGATGATGGGTGATGAGCATATCTGCTCCCCAGTTGATTGCTTCTTCCACCACTTCATCTGTGGCATCCAATGCCAGATACACTTTTTTTATCTCTTTATCGCTTCTTCCCGCCAAAAGTCCTACATTATCCCAGTCACAGGCACAGCTTACCGGTGCAAGCTGTTCCAGTTGTTTTATGAGTTCATCGCATCGCATCTTGTGCCTCCTTATTCCAGGATAGCTCTGTCTTAAGCTCCCTCATTCTCTTTTCAGCGGATTCACTTTCGCCTTTTAAAAGTCCCTTTAAGATTTCCTCTAATTGGATCTCTTCTTTCTTTAAGTATTCTGTCAGAACAGGGTCCTTAGATTCCAGAAGGCTTTTTCCATAACGGTATGAAATCTCACGTCCGTCATGGTTGTTATGAAGCTCCTTTCTTACAGCCCGCATAACCACATAATACTTACCGTCTTCCTTTATCATAGTCTCCTGCTCGATGAAAAATGCCTGTTCCAAAAGGAACCGGCGCATCTTTTGAAGCTCTGATTGGGGGGATAAGACCCAGTTAGGGATATGATCCCATAAGCGGCGGCCTTCCTCCAGAATATGTATCATCAATTCTCCGCCCATTCCGGCAATGACAACACAGTCCGCTTCGTCTTTTTCCAACTTTAAAAGTCCGTCGCTTAAACGGACTTCAATCATATCTGAAAGGCCAGCTTCCGCGATATGAGACTGGGCCCTGCAAAGAGGGCCTGTCCTCACATCCATCGCAATGGCATGGGTTGCTTTTCCTTCCTGTACCAAATGAATGGGTATATATCCGTGGTCCGTTCCAATATCAGCCACTTTACTTCCTTCTGGTATAAAAGAAGCAATGGTTTCCAAACGTTTTGATAATTTCATGCAAAAACTCCATCTTATGTCTTAATCGTCCAGATAGTCCTTAAGCTTTTTGCTTCTGCTGGGATGGCGCAGTTTACGAAGTGCTTTGGCTTCTATCTGTCTGATTCTTTCTCTTGTAACATTAAATTCTTTTCCCACCTCTTCCAAGGTTCTGGGACGGCCGTCATCAAGGCCAAATCGAAGCTTTAATACCTTCTGCTCTCGTTCTGTCAGGGTATCAAGAACCTCCATCAGCTGCTCATGAAGCATGGTGAACGTAGCGGCATCCGCAGGAACTGCCACCTGGTCATCCTGAATGAAGTCGCCTAAATGGCTGTCCTCTTCCTCACCGATAGGAGTCTCTAAGGAAACCGGCTCCTGAGAAACCTTCATGATTTCCCGCACCCGGTCTACCTGCATATCAGCCCTTGCCGCAATTTCTTCCGGAACAGGCTCCCGCCCAAGCTCCTGTAAAAGCTGCCTGGATACCCGGACCAGCCGGTTGATGGTTTCCACCATATGAACCGGAATACGAATGGTACGTGCCTGATCGGCAATTGCCCTTGTGATGGCCTGTCTGATCCACCATGTGGCATAGGTGCTGAACTTATAGCCCTTGCGGTAATCAAACTTTTCAACCGCCTTAATTAATCCAAGGTTGCCTTCCTGAATCAGATCAAGAAACTGCATGCCTCTGCCAACATAACGTTTTGCTATGCTGACTACCAATCTTAGATTGGCTTCTGTCAGGCTTTGCTTTGCAAAATCATCCCCGAGTTCAATATTTTTGGCAAGCTCTATTTCATCTTCGCTGGAAAGAAGAGGGACTTTTCCGATCTCCTTTAAATACATACGTACCGGATCTTCTACGCTGACACCTTCCGGGACAGAAAGGTCAATGCTTTCCATATCTATCTCTTCTTCGTCCTCAATATCTTCTTCGATAAAAAGGTCTTCGTCCAGATCTAAGTCCTCCACCCCAATTTGAAGTACATCGACCTTATTGGATTCTAAAAAATCAAAAATCTGATCCAACTTATCGGAATCCAGCTTTTCGTCGGCAAAAAAGTCCAGAATTTCCTGGTTTTCCAGTACATTCCGTTTTTTTCTTGCCAGGAGAAGAAGCTGGTTTAATTTCTCCTCAAATGCCGCAGCCATCTCTTCGGCTTTTTTCTCTGCGATTTGTTCCTCTTCCGTCTTTCCTGATCCCACCATCTTATCTGCTGTCTTCTTCACATTTTCGTCCATGTTATTCCATCCTTCCACAGCCTGCCTATAGTGTACACCCTAATCCAGCGAAATATTCAAGTCCTTTAACGCAGCCTGTTCCTTTATAATTCTTTGCAGTTCTTCTATTCCTTCTGCATGCCGGCTGGCGTAATCCAGACTGTTCTTTTTCACCTTCATAATCGTTTCCGAAAACGCCTTTTTCTGTTCTTCATTATTCAGGGACTCATTTAAGCTCGCATGAAATAGACCTGCGACTGCCCGGTATTGATCATCATCGTTAATGAAATGATTTAAAATCTCAGCCGGATTCAATGTTCCGGCAGCGTGTCCGTCAAAAACCATCCGTGCCACATTATAATACAGTTCTTCTATAAAATCTTCCGGAGTAATTACCCCATGAATCTTATCAAATAGTACCGGATTTTCAATCAGCCAGGTAAGAAGCAGTCTCTGTGACTGTTTCACACCATCTTCCTTATCTTTTTTCTTCTGGCCTTTAAACCCTTTTTCCTCTTCTCCCCTTGATGCAGTCCCGGCTGTCCCTAACGATGCTCCCAGACGATTGACCAGACGCTTTAAATCTTCGTAATTTATAAAAAATTCTCTGGAAACTGCTTCTAAATAATTCTCCCGCTCCAGAGCTTCAGGAAACTCAAGCAATTTTTTGGCTACCTGATTGTAAAAGGCAGTCTTCTGCTCCGGATCATCCATCTTATAATCCTTTTTCAGCACATCAATTTCATAGAGAAAACTATTTCTTGCTTCCTTGATTCTCTCCTGAAATGCATCTGCTCCCAAATTCTTAATAAAATCGTCCGGGTCTTTATAAGGCTGCATATTCAGCACACGTATGGACATTCCAACTTCTTTCAAAATAGGAATCGCCCTAAGTGCCGCTTTAATACCAGCCCCGTCACTGTCATAGGTAAGAATTACTTTATCCGTATACCGTTTTAAAAGCTGAGCATGCTGGAGGGTGAACGCCGTACCAAGGGAAGCTACCGCATTGGTAAACCCGGCCTGGTGCATGGCAATCACATCCATATATCCCTCGCAGATTAATATGTATTTTTCCCTGGATAGCCTGGCATAATTCAGTCCGTATAAATTTCGGCTCTTATCAAAGAGCTTTGTCTCAGGTGAATTTAAATATTTGGGTTCTCCAGTGCCCATGACACGGCCGCCAAATCCGATGACACGGTTGTTCACATCCATAATAGGAAACATGACACGGTTCCAGAATTTGTCGTAGGTTCCACGCTCTTCTATGGTCACAAGGCCGGTCTGCTTTAAAATTGCATCATCATACCCTTTCCCTTTTAGAAATCGGTACAGATCATCGCTGGTCTTATTGGAATATCCAAGACCAAAACGAACTATGGTATCATCGCTTAGCTCTCTGTCTCTTAAATACTTATATCCAAGTTCTCCCTGAGGGTTTTTCAGCTGATAGTAAAAATAACTGGCAGCCAGCTTATTGATCTCCAAAAGAGTTGCTCTTAAATCTTCCTGTGCCCTGGCTTCCTTGCTGTATTCCTGAACAGGAAGCTTTACTCCCGCCCGATCAGCCAAGACCTTCAGCGCCTCGGAAAAAGAGTAATTTTCATATTCCATCACAAATGTAATGGCATTGCCGCCTGCACCGCAGCCAAAGCAGTAGTACATCTGTTTTCCAGGTGACACGGAAAAGGAAGGCGACTTTTCATTGTGAAATGGACATAGTCCAAAGTAATTGCTTCCTTTTTTTTGCAGCTTGACATATCCCGAAATCACATCTACGATGTCATTCTTCATTCGGACCTCTTCAATTGCATCCTCCGAATATCGCATGAAGCCTTCATCCTCCTTCCTAAATCGTTCTGTTTCCTAAATGGCTTTCCATGCTTTCGGGACAAACAGTTCTTCGAATTTGACAATGGAATAGCTGTCGCTCATGCCTGCTATATAATCGCAGACAGCCCGCTCCTTGCTCACGCCCTGCTTCTCCATAAAATTTCGGTATTCATCCGGAAGCTTATCCGGGTTATCCATATAGTATCCAAACAGCATCTCAATCAGTTGCTGAGCCTTTCCTTCTTCTGCCTTTGGTATCTCGTTTTTATAGACATTGTTGAACATCCAGGTACGAAGTCCCTGCATGGCCTCTTCCATATGAGGCGACATGATAATCTCCTGCTTTCCAAAGCTGTTTCCAATAATATCATGGATCAGATTATTCAGTCGTTCCCGTACACTGTGTCCAAGGATTCCTGTAAAACGCTCCGGCAGATCCTCTTCCACAAACATCTTTGCCCGAATGGCATCATCAATATCATGATTGATATAGGCAATCTTATCGGACAGGCGCACGATACCACCTTCCAGTGTGGATGGCCGTCCACTGGTACGGTGGTTTAAGATGCCATCTCTTACCTCCCAGGTAAGATTAAGACCCATACCGTCTTTTTCTAAAAATTCCACAACCCTGACACTCTGCTTATAATGCTCAAAACCTTCGGAGCATATCCGGTTAAGGACCGCTTCTCCGGAATGTCCAAAAGGAGTATGTCCCAAATCATGACCCAGTGCAATCGCCTCTGTCAGATCCTCATTCATACGAAGTGACTTGGCTATGGTCCGGGCAATTTGAGATACCTCCAGAGTATGGGTCAGTCTTGTGCGGTAATGATCGCCTTCCGGCGCCAGGAATACCTGGGTTTTATGCTTTAATCTGCGAAATGCCTTACAGTGGATGATCCGGTCCCTGTCTCTTTGATACGCAGTCCGGATATCACAGGAGTCTTCCATACGCTCTCTGCCCCTTGTATTCTTACTTAAGGAGGCATAAGGGCTTAAGTATGCTTCTTCCCATTGTTCTGTGGATTCCCTGATATTCATTCAATCACATCCTTCGCCCAAAGTTATGGTACATTATATCATATTTTCTGTAATTTTAACACCCTATATTAAAATATTTGCAATTCCCATTATCGATTCGCCAATGTGTGCTTCCGGTAGGTGCTGGGGAGACATCCATACCTTTTTTTAAAGGCCTTGGAAAAGGATCTGCTGTCCGGAAACCCATGATTCATGGCGATTTCTCCAATCTCGTGATCCGTTCCAACCAGCTCCCTGACCGCATATTTCACACGCAGGTCAATCAAATAGGTCCTGTAATTGACCTGCGCATATTTCTGAAAGATTCTGGATAAATAAGTGGAACTGAAACCAAACCGTTCCGCGACCTCTTCAAGCTTTAATTCCTGGTCGTAATTATCCCTCATATACTGGGTGACGTCTGATAGTTTATCCAGCTGCTTCTTTTGGCGGAGTACCTCTTTATCCATTGATTCTGTTTTAAACTCCGTGATCAAAAGATAGAGAAGCTCATAAAACTGACTTTTCACCTTTAAGCTATAGCCGTAATCCTGTTTTTCATAAATGGAAAACATAGAGGTGACAAGATCCGCTAATCGTTTATTTTGAACATCGTCTTTCTTTTCAAAATTAATATAACCATCTTCGCCCAGATATTCTTTGAACGTACCTCCCGGAATTTGCAGCACGATTGTTACATTTGGATCCGGACATTCGATGGAATGGACCTCATTGGAATTTACCAGTACAAAATCCTGTCTGGCAAGGGATAAATGGCTGTTATTGATGTAAAAATCAATCTTTCCTTCCTGCACCAGAAAAATTTCCACGGAATGATGCCAATGCTTTGTTACTTTATACTTCCCCTCCCTGCCCTCAAAGATAAACAGCCGGAAAGGCAGGTCGTCGTTGGGGATGACAAGTTCATATCTGACTTCCATTAGATACCTCCCGAAAATGATCTGTTTTTATTATAAATCATTTTCATCTAATTTCCAATGGTTTTAAATGAGCTATACCGGCAGGCTGTCGCTGACACATAACACTCCGTACCCCAGCTCAGGGTTTGGGTACTGGGAGATTCCAGGCAGCTTTCTCGTCCCCCGAATTAAGTATGCCTTCACTTTTTCCCCAAATAGGAAAGGATCTCTGCCATCGACTATTCCCCATTGCATGAGGAGAGCTGAACTCCCTGTTACGAACGGTGTTGCAAAAGAAGTACCAGTGACCGCTTCATAGCCTCCCCCTGCTTTGGCTGCTATGATTCCCACCCCAGGAGCAGCCAGATCCGGTTTTACCAAGTTAGTTCTTCTGGTAAACCCTCTTCCAGAAAAATCGGCATAAGACTGATACGTATCATCATAGGCCCCAACTGAAATTACCTTGTTTGCAGTCGACGGAATGGTCAGAGTGGTTTCAGGAGTTGGCCTTAAAAAACGTGTAGATTCGTTAAGAACTCCAGCTGAGGGAAGCCACAAATCATATTTACCCTCTACAATTTGTCTGGGGGTTAACCGAAACTTCCAGATACCGCTGTCTATATAAGAATCAAGGGGCAGGAAATCTAAGTATATCTCCTGGGCAACACTGTAAGGTCCAGGTTTTCCGTAGTATAGTAGAATCTGAGTATTCCTGTAGTTTATGGTCTGAGGTCCGAGCCTGCTGCTGATTGGCCCGATTACTTCTCCTGACGGTGTGACAATGCTGATATCAAAAATATCGGCATAGGATTTCCAAAGCTGAACGCTGAAGCTTTGCTGATACGACCCTACACTTAACTCCACCTCCTCCGGATTTGACATGGTGAGCACTCCGGATATGTGACCGCCTGCGACCCCTTCATTTCCTGTACCTACAACAATGACTGTTCTTCCATAATTAGAAATATCATCGAGAAAGGTTTCCAAAAGGCTGGTCCCATCGTGGGAACCGTATGTATTTCCAAAGCTTAAATTAATTGCCACAGGCATCTGCCTGTCTACCGCTTCCTTCACCACAAAATTAACAGCTCTCATAAGCTCCGTGGTTCTTGGAAATCCGCCTTCCTGGGGAACTCCAAGCTTTACCACTATCAATGGACTTTCATATGCAATTCCCCGGTATTGGCCTCTGTTCTCTCTTCCATTTCCAGCTGCAATGGAAGCGACTGCGGTCCCATGTCCACTGATATCCACTGAGGGGACTAAAGCTCTTGCACCGGCCCGGCTTCCCGTAGCCAGAGCTGCATCAATTTCTTCTTTCGTAAAAACCCGATCCAAACTCTGATCCCAAAGCAAAAGAATTCTCGATGTCCCGTCGGGATTTCTAAAATCGGCGTGGTAATAATCAATCCCAGAATCAATAATGGCTACCAGGACTCCTCGGCCGTCTAAATTATTGCTTCCCTGTTGGACCAAATTGACGCAAGAGGCCGATTTTGCCTGATTAATGGCAAAAAACAGCCTCTTTGGTTTTTCCACGTATTCAATTTGAGGCAATTCACTTAAACGGTCAATTAAGGATTCGGGAACCCTTAATATGGCGTATTCATTTACCATCTGTTCTACCCTTATCCCCAGGGCGGACAGATTACTGATATCTCCGGAATGCTTTACAATCACATCCCAGGAATTTTCTTCAGGATTATATCCAACGTTTAAATTTCCTGACTTTGCCCGTTCCTCGGGGGTGGCACTTAAGGCAAGATTCAGCAGGTTTTCCAATTTTTGATCTTGCATATGATGATCCTGCGCTTTTTCTACTATCTTACGCTAACCAAGTCATTCTCATGACTTGGTTTGATCTGCTTCCCGTACTTCGACTCCGTTATAGAAGAATTTTAATATATCTTCAAAGCTCTTTCCTTCTTTAGCCATTGCCTGAGCACCATTCTGGCTCATTCCGACTCCGTGACCAAAGCCGCCGCCATAGATATGGAAGGTAGTAATATTTTTATCATCCACGCCCTGATTCTCAATTGCAATATAAGCACTTGGCAGGGAATCAAAATTCTTCATAACGCTGCCGTCTTTTTTATTAAGGACCATGTACTTGTTACCCATCTTGGCTCTTACCTGACCTTCGCCACTGATGGTCATTACGCCGTCAGAACCTTCCACCCTGATTTTCTTAGCGATTCCCCCGACGCCTCTTTCCGTAACCGTAATGTTTAGAATAGAACCGACTTCTGTAATCTCTTCCTCTAACTGTCGGTTGGTAACCGTGGTATCCCATCGGTACATTGGATAAGAAGAATCATAGGCTGGATAATCTTTATTCTTTATAAATGCATCAAAATCTGAGTTGGTCGATAAATTAAGCACACCCTTATTATCCTGCATCAGCGTTCCATCTAAGTATGGGAACTGAGATGGATTTCCTCCCCACACGCTGCCATCTGTGGTGTGTCCGCAGGAAGTGGAGAAGTAAAATGCTTCAATGGGAGTATCTCCGTAGAATAATAGCTTACCATAAGTCTCACGCACTGCTTCCTGAGTCTTAGCTGCTGTAGGCAGATTGTTATATACCTGGAATCTGGTACTGTCATCTACGTGAGCACCGTATTTGCTGTAGGTATTGCTTTGAATCTGCCGGTATGCATAAGTTCTTGCACAGACAGCCTGAGCCTTTAGAGCTTCTTTCTCATAGCTGTCAGGCATCTCACTGGGAACTACCTTGGTTAAATAATCCTCTAAGTAAGTCTCATTAATGAGAAGCAGCCCATCTCCTTCTTTTCGTATCTCAATGGTGCCGTCATAGGCTGGCGTCCCATAGGATCTGGATATGGAATTAACCGTAACTGCATCTCCTTTTTCCAAAGGCGCTGCAACAATTCTTCCATCTTTCAGTCTTTCATCAGAGGTATCAATTACGACCTCTGCTTTTGCAGGAATCTCCACCTTTTCCTCTCCATAAGTAAGTGTCAGACCACTTACCGCAGACAGGGTAACGGAAGAGTGAAAAATGGACTGGAAATTAGTATTCATCAAGAGGACCCGGATACTTTTTGCATCAAACTCTCTTACCAGTAAGGCAGCGCAGATCTTGCCATGAGCAACTACAAAATCCTGAATATCATATCCCACCAAAATATCAGCCAGAGTTTTTTCCTCAAATTGGCCATATAAGCGGTAAACCTTAAAGTCTTTATCCAGCTTTAAGCTTCCATATCCTTCCACTTCAATGGAATCGTCCTTTACCGCCAGAACCTTACCGGATATCTTCTTCTTTTTTAAGGTAACCTTCTGAAGGTTTCCTTTTTTCAAGGTGACATCAGCCACATTATTGGCAAAATTATCTGCCTCTCCCAAGGAGGCTTCCAGAGGAAAGCTTCGCTCCACCATCCCTAAGTGAACAATAAAAGTTTTGCCATCTCCGGTCGTTAACCATGCATTCTTATAAGTAACTGTATCGGTAACTGCTTCCTTCATGGCAATGATTTCATTGCCTCTTACAAGGAGTTTCAGCTCCCAATCTATGTACGAATCAAGGCTGATGCCTTCAAATTGAAAATTTCCCTGACTGGTGTATGCAGTCCAAGGAAGTGACCCATTCACATTGGTTGGAGTTCCATAAAGCAGAACATCAACTTCCTTTATATTTCCTTCCTTGTCAAGGGACTTTTTAAGCTCATCGTATAGGTTCCACCAGGCATCCGCAGATATCTGCTTATTCCCTTTTTTCTTCCCCACTTTAACATCTTTCCCTGAACCAGGTACCAGGGCCTCAGCCAGTTCCTCCGCATCTTTATAGGTCAAAAAGCCTTCCGCTATCTCTTTTTTCGCAGGCACCTCACTGGGATTTAAATAGCCTCCCCCATAGAGATAGCTCATGTATTTTACATACCAGTTGTTTTTTTCTGCCTCCGAAAAATATTCCTGCTTTTGATCTGCCAGAGCTTTCTCACAGCTTTCCCTGTCCGTCAGAAGAAGAGCCGCTGACTTATAAGCAAGTCCTCTGGATATCCCTCCTGGCTCTGGTTCGTTCACCAGAATAATCACTATGAGCAACAAAACCAAAAGAGGAATTCCCACAACAAATCCAATAAATGTCTTTTTATTCATGTGCTCCTCTTAACTCTTTTTTATTTTTCTATACTTTACCATATTTATAAATAAAGTTAAAGCAGCGATTTCTCGCTGCTTTTTTCTTTTGTAACCCCAAAATGCCGGTTCTTACTTATTGACGCCTAGCGATGCTAGGTGGGCAACCTCACTCAGGTTTCTGCCTTCCACTGCTAAGGAGGCCTGACATCCACCTGAAAATATTGGAATCCCATGAGTCATAATGTAGGTTCAAAAAAGGTAAGAGTGTCGCGCATTCCAGGAATCACATTCATCATGCTTCTATGGTATTTAGTATACACCACTTTGACCTGATTTACAAGTTCCTTTTACTGTCAGCTTCTTAACATTTGCCGCCAATCAGCCTGCCATGCTCCACGTACAGTTCCAGATGCTTTAACAGAGAATCACAGGAATCTTCCTGGATCATTAACTCCAACCCTTCCACAGTTGCCAGAGAAAGTACAGACAGCAGGGATTTTGCATTGACAATACTGTCACCGCAAACCAGCTGCATACGCTCCTTAAACTTTCCGGCAATTGTTACAAACTCAAGAATGGATTCAACCCCCCAAAAACCGATTTCCACCTTTCTCATCCTAAGTATTCCTCCTGATTACAGTACGTAAAATTTAAAGCCTGTATACTTTATATTCTTTTTCAAACATGTATCCTAATTTTTCCGCAAGACAGGTCGATGGTATATTATCTGCATCCCAGCTCGGATTAATCCCCTGTTCCAGACAGGAAAGAATAAAAGCCGCGCTGCATGATAATGCAAGACCTCTTCGCTGGTATTCTTTTCTGGTCGCAACTGTGACCTGAATCATGCCTTCGCTGATTCCATAAGCGGAACAGCCAGAAACAAGAGTATTTCCATCTAAAGCAACAAATCCAAGCCCATTCTTTAAGAATTCTTCCGGTGTTTCAAAGTTGGAACAAAATTCACGGCTCCATTCTTCTTTCAGGGCTAAATGGTATAAACTCTTATCCATCTTTTTTATGCGGATTCCAGCATGTGGAATTTGTAAAAAATGATTTAAATCAGTCTCGGAAAAATGGTTCCGGTCCTTTCTCATGGCGTAGCGGGATGAGATTCTGAATTCACCAAAAAAGGTTTCCTCCAGCCATTCTTCCCAACGCGCATCGGCAGGCGTAATAAATCCATGTCTGCACTGTAACAGCAAATGCTTTTTCAGTTCCATGGCAACTTCACCCTTCGGACATATGCCGAACAGATAAACGAAATTCCCCAGAAGTATCAGGCAAAACGATGGATTATTAAGTTCAGGAACCCAAACCCGGCCCATCCGTCCTTCTGCAGCACCCCGGGGCAAAACGCTGTCCGCCGTACTGCACAAATGTCTGATGATCTGTCTTTTTTCTTTTCCTAGTTCTATCATAAAGATCCTCCTTCCCGATTTCAAAAAGGACTGTCCCCTGTTAGAGACCTAGTATAGCACACTATAAAAGATTCTGCAAATCAAAAATTGTCTCTGCTATTTTTAAAGCTCCTGCTTCCTCTAATTCCTGTCTGCTTCCATAGCCGTATAATACGCCTACCGAATCAATGGAAACTTCCCTGGCACCAAGAATATCATGCTTTCTGTCACCAATCATAACTACACGTTCCGGGTCTTTCAGACCACATTCTTTCATGACATAACGGATGACATCCGCTTTTTTATCCCTGGTGCCATTTAAGTCGCTTCCTCCCATAAAAGTAAAATAAATATCAAGACCAAAGTGTTTCATGATCTGTCTTACAAAGACTTCTGGCTTTGAAGATGCCACGTAGAGTTTCTTTCCCCTGTCCACAAGAGATTTTAAAACTTCCTCGGCTCCTTCATATACTTTATTATCGAGCATTCCTTTGTCTGTGAAATACTCCCGGTAAAGAATTACGGCCTTTTTGGCATCTTCTTCTGAAAAGTTATAAAATTCCATAAAACTGTCTTTTAAAGGCGGTCCTATAAATGGGCAAAGTTCATCCCGGTCCTCAATCGTAATACCAAATTTATAAAGGGCATATTGAACCGATTTTGTAATTCCCTCTTTCGGGTCTGTCAGCGTACCGTCTAAATCAAACAGCAGATACTTTTTATCCATGGATTTTCTCCCTTACATTCCAAGTTCTTCTACCACCTTTTCAATGGCTTTCAGAGCATCCTCAGGCAATTTATCATATCCTTCTTTTAAGACAGCGGTGTTGGCAACAAACCGTAAACGCTCTTCCATTCTTGCCTTAAGCTGAGTTCTGTAGCCCTCGTCCGAAAGATCCGGTTCAAAGCCTTCCCATTCAAAAATCTGAATATCACTTAAAGGTCCCCACTGGTGGAAATCTGCCCTTCCATCGAGAATCGCTTCAATAATTCCAAGAGTATCCTGAGGTTTCACTTTTTTGCCCATAAAATCTCCGGTATTGATGATATAGCAATCTACGTTCTTTTCTTCCACCAGCTTCTTAAACTTGGCATAATCATTTGCCAGAGGATAGGTTCTGAATGGATTGGCATATGGTACGACTACAAGTGCGTCAGGATCTACACCCGGAGCCAAGCGTTCCGCTGTGGACCGTTTGGTTGCCAGAGTGGCTCCCATAACAGAAGCAAGGGATGCTCCCTTTAATTTTACAACTGGTGGAATCGTAGGATCCTTCATAATCCAGAAGATAGCGTTTACCGGCTCTTCTATCTTGTCCACCCGGTTAGGAGACCACAGCCTTGATTTAATGGCACGTCCGTTACCGTTTCTAATATCCTCGGTAACAAGCTGGATCTTGCCGTTCATATCAAGGGTACAGCCGCAGTTCTGAGCGGTAAGGAGATACTTATTGTCTTCACAGCCCGCCGGATAATCCTGAGTCTTATCAAAATACGTCGGTTCCAGTGCCACGGAAACACAGGTATCTGTATTGATAATAAAAGCATCATCGTGAAGTACTGTAACCTCATACTTACCGTCATGCCTTGCATGGGTAAGAGTGGATTTTCCGGAGCCTGACAATCCAAAAACAGAAGCAACGTATTTAGAGCCATCCTGTAAGGTGTACTTTTTCTGGCCTCCGTGGCAGGAAGCATACCCATTTCGATTAGCGAGTGCCCATGCCATGGTCAGAGTTCCCTTTTTGTGCTCCCCAAAATATCTCATGCCAAGAATGGCTGCACAGTTGTGATCCGTATTAAAGTAACATAAGCATTTGGGATCACTTAAGCAGGATAAATCAACACCTGGCCTGTCTAAGCCGCTCCACTGAGGATCTGAGAAAAGATAAATATCCGGCTCATTTCCATTGCCTACTGGTTTGGAGGCACGATACATTCTTACATATTCATCTGAAATGTACTGGAAGTTTAACATCCAGTTGTACATGATATTTTCTTCACCCTTAGGAATTAACAGATGGGCTTTTACCATAAACTCAGGATCAAGGCCTACAAAGACCTCTGCATGATAAAGAGTTTTATGGCGCGTTTCATAAACCGCATCCATTAAGATTTTGTCAAGAGCAGCACAATCGACAGAAGGCTCATTGGCAATCTTTCTGGCCGTGGAGTACCTGCCGGTAACTGCCCCGTCATTAAAAAGAAGGACTTTTGCGTCCTTATCCAGTCCGAATTCCTGTCCCCGATAAATAGGGAGGTCTGTAACGATCGTCCCTGGGGAATTTTTTGCCAGCTCATACGCTTCCTTCAACGTCTGGATT
Source organism: Lacrimispora xylanolytica (assembly GCF_026723765.1). NCBI lineage: Bacteria > Bacillati > Bacillota > Clostridia > Lachnospirales > Lachnospiraceae > Lacrimispora > Lacrimispora xylanolytica. Next base: position 2,103,168 of record NZ_CP113524.1, on the reverse strand, counting down.
TTAATTACGTTATTGCCATAAAACGGGGTTTCAATGATGGACCGGGTAGCCGAAAAACCTGGCTTATCCTTTCTGATTTCCTCCGCTGAATAATTTGCCTTTGATGACATTGGAATTCCTCCCTGAATAAAATTTTTCCCCATTATCTCATTAGCTTTCTGTAAAGTCAATCATTTCTCTTGCAAAAACCCCTCAAATTGGGTATATTTAGTGTATGTTTTGCATTTTGTACACAAAAGGAAAGAAGGTTCGATATGATTCACATTGCACAGGACGGCACCGGAGATTTTAAAAGCATCATGGAAGCCCTGAGTTCATTGCCAAAGGATAACTCATCCGAACAGATATTATTTATTCACAAGGGCTTTTATAAAGAGCAGATTACAGTTACAATTCCACACGTTACGTTTCAAGGTGAAGACCCGGAGACAACGATTCTCTCCTACGATCTTTACGCAAAAATGATGATGGACGATGGAATGAAACGGGGAACCTTCCGTACGTATTCCTGCCTCATTGATACCCATGATTTCACTGCAAAAAACATTACATTTGAAAACAGTGCAGGAATTGGAACAGAAGTAGGACAGGCACTTGCCTTATATGCAGACGGCGACCGTCTTGTATTTGAAAATTGCCGGCTTCTGGGCAATCAGGATACCTTATTTACTGGCCCGCTTCCTCCTAAGGAAATTGAAGTCAATGGATTTATAGGACCAAAGCAGCATGCTCCCAGAATCAATGGACGCCATTATTACAAGGACTGTTACATTGAGGGAGATGTGGATTTCATCTTTGGCAGCGCAACGGCTTATTTTGAAGAATGCACCTTCTTCTCTAAATACACAGGGAAAGAAATCAGCAGCTATGTAACTGCCGCTTCTACCCCAGAAGGTCAGGAATATGGATATGTTATGACAGACTGCCGGTTTGAGAGCAACTGTCCTCCAAACAATGCCTATTTAGGCCGCCCCTGGAGAGAATACGCAAAAACCGTTCTCATCAACTGCTTTATGGATGATCATATCTGCAAAGAGGGCTGGGATGACTGGAACAAAGAGGCAGCTCACAAACACGCTTTTTATGCCGAATACGGCAGCTATGGGCCTGGAGCCGTCATGGAAAAGCGTCCGGACTGGATTTTCCGTCTGACTGAAGAAGAACTGATGAAGTATACGAAAGATGCCGTACTATGCGGCGCAGATCACTGGAGACCATAAAAAACAGGGGATTCGTCCGCAGCAGCGGGTACGAATCCCCTAACCTATTAATTCTCTTTGATTTTAACAATAACTTTTTTAATTGGTGCCGGTTCTCCGGCTGCAGCCTTAGGCTTATGACCATCCCAAGGATTAAAAATCATATATTCTCCAGCTTTTACTACTACCTTTAAGCCTGGATTTTCATTGTCGTAAAATACAACATCTTTTTCTTCGTTATAAGGTACCTTTATATTCAGTTCGTCGATTGGAGCATATGTCATGGTCTCAGTACCGGATATTACGTATTGAATATCAGAATAATCACGGTGTGTTTCATACTTCGCTTCTTCCCAAGGAATTGTTGTATACTCTACTACATTGGCAAAAACGTTCTTGCCGTCTATTTCATATTTACCTGGCGCCAGGTTCTCCAAATCGGTGTTCTTAAGAAAATCCACTGCTTTTGCGTATCTTCCTTCCACCCCAAGGTTTTTGTAAAAATCAAGGTTCTTTGCTGAGTCAAAAATCATAGTCGTACTCTCCTTTAGCGTATAGTATCATTTGACAGCAGTCCTCCATGGGAACCTGCAGATAAGTATAGTATACACCAAAAGTAGATTATTTCACAATGCTTTTATTTAAAAAATTCATGGTTTCCATGCTGGAACAAATAGGTCAGCCGGGAGTCAAACCAGCGGACAGCTCCGCTTCTTGAACCTCTCCGGTTCATAAAGTATAAAGCTCCATCAGAATAATCTTCTCCGGACAGAGCGCGGTCAACGCACGCTTTGGTGTTCTCCGTCACCTTTACGGTATTGATGCTTCCGTTTGATACAGGGGAAAACTGGGAAGGGGAATAAACCACTCCTCTTACTGTATCCGGGAATTTACCGCTTTTTACACGGTTTAAAATAACATTTGCTACAAGAATCTTGCCCTTATCATCGCATACTCCTGCTTCTGCCTGAACGATTTTAAGTAGTACCTGATAATCGTCCTGATTGACAGCTGTGGCATGGGCCGCTTTTTCTTCTTCGGCCTTTCTGGCTGCTTCCTCTGCTGCTTTTCTTTCTTCTTCTGCCTTCTTAGCTGCTTCTTCCGCTTGCCGTTTCGCCTCATTCTCCATCGCTATCTGAGTATTGATAAGCTTTATCTGGGCCAGAGAGTCTTTTTCAAGCTCCTGTTTTTCAATGACCTGTTTGACCAGTAGATTACCGGCTAACTGCTGTGCCTGTATCTTGGCGTCGGTAAGCGTAATTTGTACATTTGCTTTAGCAACTGTTTCCTCATCTTCAACATGTTCTTCTTCAGCAGCATCTTTTGGTGCTGGCGTTTCTGCAAATGCGGTCAGGGCATTTCTGCCACCGCTGCCAAATCCTGTTGAGGTAAACGCAACGACAGTAATCACTGCAGCTCCCGTCATAAAAACTGCGGAAGAACGATACATTCTTTTTGTGACCTTAACGGCCATGCCTCTGAAGAATTGACAAATCTGCTGAAGGATAGAGCGTAGTGTAAGCATACATACTCCTCTTCTCTTATCTCACTTGCCTTGGCTGTGAACACATTCCACAACCGTTACCGGGTGACAGCCGTAATTATAGAAGAAGCATGTTAAAAAAGTCAATGGGGATTTAACATTTTTGTGATATTTTAACTTTTGATATTTCCTGCTTTTTTATTTTTTGGTTTTATTGCACTATGTAACGCTGGTTTTGACTCATTTTTTTATGTTATATTTCCATCAATCTTTTACAATAGTGTTACATTTATGTTAATTATTCATTTTTCCAACAAAAGCCAGTCCACCTCATTTTTGTTTTATGTAAACTAAATATGCATGAGATTGACAAATTTACCCCTGATAAAGTCTACCAGACTCTGAGGATCGATGATGATCTGCTGGCCTCTCACCCCTCCGCTTACTGCGATTTGTGGATATTTAAGGGCTGATTCATCAATAAATGTCGGAAACAGCTTTTTCATTCCTACCGGAGAGCAGCCTCCTCTGATATATCCTGTAATTCCCTGAAGATCCTTCATGGGAATCATCTCCGCTTTCTTATCCCCAGCTGCTTTTGCCACTTTTTTTAAATCCAGCTCTCCATCAACCGGAATACAGCAGACCAAATATCCTGTTTTTTCTCCTTTTAATACAAGAGTCTTAAAGATACTTCCATGATCGACTCCCATAAGATCTGCCACATGGCTTCCAGAGAGATCATTTTCATCCACTTCATATTCCTTTGTGCTGTAAGAAATACCTGCCTTATCAAGCATTCGCATTGCATTCGTCTTTACCATTGAATTCCACTCCCTGTATTTTTTTCTAATTATAATACGCAAGCTTGATAATTTCAACGTTTCATGCAAAATGGATCCGGAATCGCCAAATGCAGTATCTGACAATTACGGACCCATTTCCCATGGAAATTTCCTTATTTCTTCTTATTAATATAAGGAAACAACCCACCTGCTGAAATAATTTCCTGCATAAAGGGTGGAAATGCCTCTCCCTGATAGGATTCTCCTGTCGATTCATTGGTTATGATTCCTGTGTCGAAATTCACCGATACATGATCTCCTGCCTGAATGGCCTTGGCAGCCTCTGGACATTCTATAATAGGAAGACCGATGTTAATGGCATTCCGATAGAAAATCCTGGCAAAGGTCTCAGCAATGACACAGCTCACTCCTGCACATTTGATGACAAGAGGGGCATGCTCCCTGGAAGAACCACAGCCAAAGTTTTTATTGGCTACAATGATATCTCCTTTTTTTACCTTGGAAACAAAATCCTTGTCAATGTCTTCCATACAGTGCTTTGCCAGCTCATACCCATCCGTTATATTTAAATACCTTGCCGGGATGATGACATCCGTATCCACATTATCACCATATTTAAAAACAGATCCACTTGCATTCATGTCACACTTCCTCCTATAATCCCAATTCTTCCGGTGCTGATATATGTCCAGTGACTGCGCTGGCGGCCGCTACAGCAGGACTGGCTAAATATACTTCTGACTCTACATGGCCCATACGTCCCACAAAGTTTCGGTTGGTAGTGGAAATACATCGTTCTCCCTTTGCGAGAATTCCCATATAGCCTCCAAGACAAGGACCGCAGGTAGGGGTACTGACAATGGCTCCGGCTTCTATGAAGATTTCTAATAATCCTTCTCTCATGGACTGTAAATAAATCTCCTGAGTTGCAGGAATTACGATACAGCGTACATTTTTGGCAACCTTTCTGCCTTTTAAAACAGCGGCTGCAATTCGCATATCATCAAGCCTTCCGTTGGTACAGGAGCCAATCACGGCCTGATCCACCTTTACCTCATCGAACGTTCCGATAGTCCTTGTATTTTCCGGAAGGTGAGGGAATGAAATCGTTGGCTCAAGCTTACCTAAATCAATGGTATAAACTTTCTCGTATTCCGCATCCTCATCCGCCTCAAAGATCTTAAAATCGCGTTTGGAATGATCCTTCATGTACTGGATGGCTAATTCATCCACTGGAATGATTCCATTCTTTCCGCCAGCCTCAATGGCCATATTGCAGATGGTAAAGCGGTCATCCATGGTCAGGTTTTTAATTCCATCTCCAGTAAACTCCATGGATTTATAAAGCGCTCCATCCACTCCAATCATACCTATGATATGGAGGATTACATCTTTTCCGCTGACCCACTTATTTGGTTTTCCAATGAGCTCAAACTTAATGGCAGAGGGCACCTTAAACCAAGCTTTTCCAGTAACCATACCTGCCGCCATGTCAGTACTTCCCACTCCAGTGGAAAATGCACCGAGTGCCCCATAGGTACAGGTATGGGAATCCGCACCAATGACTGCATCTCCCGCAACCACCAGTCCTTTTTCAGGAAGAAGAGCATGTTCAATTCCCATCTCCCCCACATCGAAATAATTGGAGATTTCATGACGGGCAGCAAAATCACGACAGCATTTACAATTTTCCGCAGACTTTATGTCTTTATTTGGAGCAAAATGGTCCATTACCAGGGCAATTTTGTCCTTATTGAAAATTGTTTCCTTGTTAAATTTCTCCATCTCTTTTATGGCAACCGGTGATGTAATATCATTCCCCAGTACCAGATCCAAATCAGCTTCAATTAACTGTCCAGCCCTGACTTCATCAAGCCCCGCGTGAGCTGCCAGAATTTTCTGGGTCATCGTCATTCCCATAGTCTGCATCCTCCTGTTGGTCCATTTTCCCTAAGAACCTCTATCATTTTACTGCTTTACATTCTAGCATACTTATTGATATAATAGAAATACATAATATGAATATTTAATATAATGACTAGTTATAGGATGAGAGGAAACTTAAGCATGGAGCAGAACTTATCCCAGTATAAGATTTTTTATGAAGTTGCGAAAGCCGGAAATATATCAAGAGCGGCAAAAGAACTGTTTATTAGCCAGCCTGCCATCAGCAAATCCATCAGCAAGCTGGAAGGAAGCCTGGGAGTTTCTCTCTTTACCAGAAATTCAAGAGGTGTCCAGCTTACGGATGAGGGGAAGCTTTTATACAATCATACAAAAGCCGCCTTTGAAGCATTGGCACAGGGAGAACAGGAGCTAAAACGCATCAAGGATTTTCATATAGGCCATTTGAGAATCGGTGTGAGCAATACCCTGTGTAAATACATTTTACTTCCATATTTAAAAGGATTTATCGAGAAATATCCTCATATTAAGATTACAATTGAAAGTCAGTCTACAGCACATACCGTGAATATGCTGGAGCAGCAGAGAATTGATCTCGGTCTCATTGCAGAGCCTTCCAACCGGCGTCCTTTACTTTTTAACCCTGTTATGGAGATCCAGGATACCTTTGTTGCAACGAAATCATATTTAAATAACTTATACTTAAGAGAAGGACAGGATGCAGACCTGTTTCAAACGGGTAATATCCTTTTATTAGATAAGAACAATATGACAAGGAAATATATTGATGAGTATTTAAACGAGAACCAGATCGTCCCCAATCAGCTATTGGAGGTCACTACCATGGATCTGCTCATTGAGTTCGCCAAGATAGGTATGGGAATCGGCTGTGTCATTAAGGACTTTGTTCAGAAAGAACTGGATCAGGGAGATCTGGTCCTGGTTCCTATGGAGAATAATATCAAGAAAAGGACCGTTGGATTCGCATACAATCCGTACGGTATGTCAACAGCTATGGAAAAATTCTTTGAAGCAATGAAGATTAGTATGAGGAACACTTTTATATAGAAGAAACAGCAACATTTTTTTACAAAAAATGAGCTTTGAATGGTAATTACCACTCAAAGCTCATCTTATTTATCTGATTAATTATCAATCATCTTTCCGCCATCGTTCCAGCTGTAAAGCTTACGAAGCTCTCCGCCTACCTGCTCTAACTTGTGTGCAGCTTCTTTGTTTCTCATAGCATGAAAATGAGTGCCGCCAACCTGATTCTCTAATAACCAGTCTTTTGCAAAGGTTCCGTCCTGAATATCAGTAAGTACCTTCTTCATTGCCTTCTTTGTTTCATCCGTAATGATCTTTGGTCCTGTGATATAATCGCCATACTCAGCTGTATTGGAGATGGAATATCTCATTCCTGCAAAGCCGCTTTCGAAAATCAAGTCAACGATCAGCTTCATCTCATGAATACACTCAAAATAAGCATTTTCAGGAGCATATCCAGCTTCTACTAATGTCTCAAATCCAGCTTTCATCAGTGCACATACACCGCCACAAAGCACTGCCTGCTCACCAAAAAGGTCTGTTTCTGTCTCATCTTTAAAGGTTGTCTCTAAAACACCAGCTCTTGCGCCGCCCAGTGCCAGTGCATATGCAAGGGCCTTATCTTTTGCCTTACCGGTGTAATCCTGATGAACAGCAACCAGACAAGGGGTTCCTCTTCCTACCAGATATTCGTTACGTACGGTATGACCAGGTGCCTTTGGCGCGATCATGGTTACATCAACATTCTTTGGAGGATTGATCTGTCCGAAGTGCACGGCAAAGCCATGGGCAAACATTAACATGTCGCCATCTTTTAAGTTTGGCTCAATGGATTCCTTATAAAGAGCTCCCTGCTTCTCATCATTAATGAGGATCATGATGATATCAGCTTTCTTTGCAGCCTCTGCTGCGGAATAAACAGTTAAACCCTGAGCTTCTGCTTTTGCCCAGGAATTACTTCCCTCGTAAAGTCCAACAATGACTTCACAGCCGGACTCCTTTAAATTAAGTGCATGGGCATGACCCTGGCTGCCGTATCCAATCACTGCAATGGTCTTACCCTCCAGTAAGGATAAATTGCAGTCTTCCTGATAGTAAATCTTTGCCATCTTTTATTTCCTCCTCATTGATTGACTCGTAATTTATTTGTTAAAGGAACCATGCCGACGACTCTCTGTCCGCCTTTGGCAATACCTCTAGCTAGCTGATTTTAGTTATGGCAGATAACGAATATCGTCTGATCCTCTGGATAATCCAGTGAGACCTGTACGCGCAAGCTCTAAAATCTCATAATCCTCAAGAAGATTGATGAGAGCATCAAGCTTTGACTGATCGCCAGTCAGCATGACAGTCAGAGAATCTCTTCCAACATCAACAATAGTGGCTCTGAAAATATCTGCGATGGCGCTTACTGCCTGGCGCTGTGCGGAATTGGCCTTCACCTTGACTAGAATCAGTTCTCGAAACACAGAGTTTCCAGGCTTTAGCTCTTTAATATCTCTTACATCCTCCAGCTTTCTCAGCTGCTTTTCGATCTGATCGAGAATTTCCTGATCACCGATGGACACGACTGTCATTCGTGAATATCTTTCATCCGCAGTTACACCAACCGTCAGGCTTTCAATGTTATAACCGCGCCGGCTGAATAAGCCGGCCACACGGCTTAAAACGCCGGAGGTATTATCAACTAATAATGATAGTACTATTCTTTCCATCCTTATCCCTGCCTTTTTGTTTAATGATTTTAATCATAGCAACCTAAATACTGTTTGTCAATTAAATAAAAGGAATGTGTATTATAATTTAAAGTTATATCACGGCAAAGTGTCAAAAACATGGCAGCAATACGCTGCTAATTACACGATTCTATGGCAGATTCCCCAGAACATGGATAATCTAAAATAACATATTCATAGGCATTAATCACTGTGGTGCTGCCATATTGGTCCTTTCGCTTGAAAGAATTTCCGTAATTTGCATGAACATGGCCATGAAGGAAATACTGAGGCGAATATTTGTCCATTAAATCTTTAAAGCAGGAAAAGCCCTTGTGAGGAAGATCCGGCAAATCATTAAGTTCATATGCCGGAGCATGGGTGACCAAAATATCAAACCCCTTATTCTTTTTAAGCTTCCACCACATACGCTTGATCCTCTGCTCCATCTTCCGTTCCGTAAACTGATTGGGGGCATCTGGAATGTATTCCATGGATCCACCAAGCCCCATGATCCGTATCCCTTTGTAGGTCACGATATCATCCTCAATGCAGATACAGCCCTCCGGAGGGCACTGCAAATACCTGCAATCATGATTCCCACGGACATAATATACCGGAGCTCTGGAAAAAGTGGCGAAAAAAGAAAGATATTCCGCCCTTAAATCTCCGCAGGATATGATTAAATCTATATCCTTTATCTTATCCGGTGTAAAAAATTCGTACAGTGACTTAGACTCTTGATCAGCCAATACCAGAATCTTCACTCTCCTGTTCCTCCATCTCCCCATTGTCGTATATTGTCTGCCCCTGGAGGCGTACCAGTGACCGTGCTTCATCGGTAAGTTCTTCATAGTCAGGAATTTTACCAACAATATTCTCTGTCAGCCAGTTCATGGTTGTGATCTCTTCCGGAGTAAGGCTTTCTCCTTCCTCACACTGTATCTTGCCATCCTGAGAATAAATGGTTCCTACAAAAGGCTGAAAACTTCCTGCCCGAATGGAATTCTTTAAAAAGTTGATGAGCCGCTGGGTTCCATGAGGCAGATTATGAGAACAGATCACATCAATTACATCTGCGGACATTCCCCACCAGTAATTAATGGCCTGTTTTCCTTTCAGCTCTTTCCGGTCTGAGGCTCCATGGCAGGTAATATTAATAATCTTCTCATAGAACTTTCCCCAGTGACAGATTGGTGTGGCCAGATTCCTAAGGGTGCCGTCTCCCAGCTTCTGGTAAAGTCCGTATTCTCTGGAAGGAGCATTGGGGGTAATCATATCGTCTCCTGATATAAAGGTAATCCCTTCGCTCTCCAGCTCCGCATGAGCGTCTCTGTCTTTCACCCTGGACCATTCCAAATACACCACGGCATAGGGATTGATCATTCTGGCCCCCAAAGCAAACGCATTGATGTTTGCAAGGGTTCCGTATACCGGATAATCCGCGATATAACCAAGCTTATCTCCCTGAGACATGGAAGCAGCCAATGCCCCCATAAGGAATTTGGATTCATACATTCTTCCAAAATAGGTACAGATGGAGGAATAAGACATATTAACGGAACAGTTAAAGATCTTCACTTCCGGATGGTCAATGGCAGTCTTTACGGAATCATTGATCATCTGAGAAGCCGTGGTAAAGATCATATTGCAGCCAGCCAAAAGGGCCTGTTCCATGGCTCGTCTCGCCTCGCCTTCTGTGTCCCCATGGAAAAATGACATAGTCTCGATTTTTTCTTCAAAGGCCTGCTCCAGATACATTCTTCCCAGCTCATGCCCATAGGTCCAGCTGGAGGTTTCAGAGGTTTTTGCATGAATAAATGCGATTTTAAGCATCTCAGGCTCAATGTTCTGTACAGGCAGCAGCCAGTTAATGAATTTAAGTGGATTGTTGTCTACCTTATCATCCATTTCTTCCGGCTGTTCTAAAAGAGCAATCTTATTGCCTCTGGAGGCTAAAAGAAGCTCATCCTTAATCTTTACCAGATCCATTTTAATCTGACGTTCCACCCGGTCCTTTATGGTCCGATAGCCAAACAATTCCACATACACGAGAAAGGCATCGGAACATGTCATATCATAATCATCACCGCCGAATGCGTGAAATGCCTTGGAAAATCGATCGTATGCCGACTTAAAGACAATTCTTTCATCCTCGCTCCACTGCTCATCAGGATTTTTATTCATGGCCTTAATGAGCCTGTCATAGCTGCCTTCTTTACTGAACCAGATATCGCAGTTAAAAGACACCTGGTAAAAATCCAGGAATTCATAATACAGGCGGTTATCCAGATCATCCGTTCTTTTTGGTATCATACGAATCACAGATGCTGCGATACTGAACGCGCCTACATATTTTAAAACACTGACTCTTTTGTTGCCCTCCTGAACATAATACTGGTTCATAAATTCATACACAACAATGGGATCATGGATTCCTTCCTGAATCTGATGATCATATAAATAGGCCCATTTCGCTCCGAACTCTGATTTTTCTGATAAAAGGGGCATAAAATTATTGGCAAAGGCCGTAGTGCGCCCCTTTGTCTTAGTTCCTACTATTTTTTCAAGTGGGATATCCATAATCCCCAGGTTTACTTCTGACACGATATCTGTATAGGATAAAATGTCATCAAGAACCGGAAGATAGGGATACTCTCCTTTCGATACAGAAGCCTGGTACTGCTTTCGTCCCCTTCTTACTGCCCCCACATAATCATATAGAGCCATCCGCTTCTCCTTTTCTCACCATAAATTTTCCAATCTTTCTTCCATTTTATATGGAAAATCTTAAAAATGCAAGTAAGTCCATTTCTTTTGTTTTTTGTTTGACGTTTTATTCCTGCTTTAGTATACTTGATACAGTTACGACAAAATAAAATATACTACTACGAGGTACTCATGGAAGCCATTGCCAGAAAGCTTACGCTAAAATTCGGTTTCATCCAGTCCAGCTATTGGATCAGCCAATGTGCTATTAACAGCTTTGCAGCCGTTTACCTGCATGCTAAGGATTTCGACAATACCCAGATCGGGTTTATCCTGTCATTTGCAGCAATTTTGTCCCTGATTTTACAGCCTCTGACCGCTTCCTTTGCGGATAAGTCAAAAAGAGTGACCTTAAGGCATCTGCTGCTGGCACTGATGTTTCTGGTTTTTGGATTAAGTCTGCTTCTATATATCCTGCCCGGTTCTTTCCTGCTTATATCCGTAATCTACATACTTGTGAATGCAGTGGAGTTTACCGTTAACCCATTGTTTAATTCCCTGGCTATGGAATATATGAATCAAGGGGTTCCAATGAATTACGGGCTGGCACGAGGCATGGGTTCTATATCCTTTGCTGTTATGTCTTTTTTTCTTGGCTCTTTAGTAGATCAATTCGGTGCTGATATTATTTTGCCAGTATTTTTAGTTTGCTATGTACTCGTAATCTTGTCCACTTATCTCTTTCACGACAAACTGCCGGTAAAATACCAGGAACAAAAAGATGTGAGGGGCCTTCGTGATGATATCTTCCTGGAAGAAGAAAAGGAAGCTTCCGGTATCTTAACCTTTTTTCTGGACCACAAGCTTTTTCTTCTCATGCTATGTGGAGTTGCCATGATATTTTATTCTCATGTGCTTATTAATACTTATTTGATTAATATTATGGAACATGTAGGCGGAAGTGGTTCTGATATGGGAGTTTCCCTGTCTATCGCCGCATTTTTGGAGCTTCCCGCAATGGCCTTTTTTATTTATATTGTAAAGAAAATTAAGGTTTCTACCCTGATTAAGCTATCTGCCTTGTTTTTTGCCATAAAGAGCTTTGCCATACTGCTGGCGCCTAATGTTTATATGGTGCATTGTTCCATGGTCTTTCAGATGATTGCGTTTGCACTGTTTACACCGGCTTCAATTTACTTTGTCAATGATCTGATTGAAAAGGAGAACCGGGTAAAAGGTCAATCCATGCTTGGGGTTGCCAATATAGGGGTTGCAGGAACTCTTGCCAATCTCACAGGGGGCAAGCTGCTGGATTCCTATGGCGTCACCGCTATGCTGCTTACAGGAACTGTGGTCACTGCAGTGGGATTTCTTATTATCTGTATCAGCATCAAAGAACCAGACAAGCAAAAAAATACAGGAGGTCCTGCATAAAGGGCCTCCTTTTCTTTGCTGTTTATATAGGTTTTGTTACGTCTGTGTTATCCTTATTCATATTCATATAGTTTCGCACTGAAATACCGGTCTCCCCGGTCTGGAAAAATCACGACAATATTTCCCTTATCAATCCTTTCCACAAGCTTTTGCACCGCCGCCAGAGCAGCGCCAGAGGAAGTACCTGCAATAATTCCTTCCTTTCTGGTTAATTCTCTGGACATTTCAAATGCTTCCTGATCCGATACTTTGATTACCTCATCCACCAACTTCATATCCATGGTGTCTGCAATAAAATCATTGCCGATTCCTTCAATATTATAATCCCCATGCTCACCGCCTCCCATGGTAGAGCCAATGGGATCTGCCAAAACACCCTTTATGTCTGGATTCTTCTCTTTTAGATATTTTAAAACACCGGTAAAGGTTCCTCCGCTTCCTGCACCAAGGACGACATAATCAATTTTTCCATCCAAGGCATCATAGATTTCTGGTCCTGTTGTCTCGTAATGCGCCAGCGGATTGCTCATGTTTTTAAATTGCTCAAAGGATACCGAGCCGGGGATCTGGGCTTTTAGTTCTTCTGACTTGGCAACAGCCCCAAGCATCCCCAGTTCACGGGGCGTATTTACAATCTCAGCACCAAACGCCTTCATTAATTGTTGTTTTTCGAGAGAAAACTTTGTAGGTACCACAAAAATAATGCGATAGCCTTTGTTTAAAGCGGAAAAGGCAATGCCAAGTCCCGTATTGCCTGCAGTCGCTTCAATGATTGTAGACCCCGGCTTTAGGAATCCGTTTTTTTCTGCATCAGCAATCATGTACTGTCCGATTCTATCTTTCACACTTCCACTGGGATTGTATAATTCAAGCTTGCCAAATAGATGGATTCCTTCTTTACTTATAAGATGATTTATCTGAACCAATGGAGTGTTACCTATTAATTCTTGCATGGATTCATAATATTTCATACTAGTTCTCCCTGGCTGCTTCTATGGCAGTTTCTAAATCATCAATTATTTCATCTACATGTTCAATTCCCACGGATAAACGAATCAAACCTTCCGTAATTCCTACCTTCTGGCGCACCTTATATGGAATCGAGGCATGTGTCATGCTGGCGGGATGACATACCAATGATTCAACACCTCCAAGGCTTTCTGCAAGTGCGATCAGCTCTAATCCATCATAGAATTTCCGAATATCATATTCCTCTTTTAATTCAAAGGAAAGCATGGCACCTCCATTTTTTGCCTGCTTTTTATTGATTTCATAACCAGGAAAATCTTTAAGGCCCGGATAATAAATCTTTTTAACCGCGGGATGTTTTAAAAGATAATCTGCAATTTTGGAAGCATTCTCTACGTGTCTGTCAAGACGAACCCCTAATGTTTTGATACCACGTATTAGTAGAAAGGAATCAAAGGGCTGCAAAATACCTCCTGTCGCATTTTGAATAAATGCAAGTTTATCCGCTAATTCTTTTTGATTCACAACAACAAGGCCTGCAATTAAGTCACTGTGGCCTCCTAAATACTTGGTCCCACTATGGACTACAATATCCATACCGAGCTGGATCGGTCTTTGTAAATAAGGAGTCATAAAGGTATTATCCACAATGGATAGAATACCATGGTTTTTTGCTAAATCGGCAACTGCTTTTAAATCTGTAATTGTCAAAAGGGGATTGGCCGGACTCTCAATAAAGATTGCCTTAACCTCCTTTGTGATACTCTTTTCCAGAGCTTCCAAATCTGTAGTATCCTCAATGGAGTAATGAATGTCAAAATTTTTAAAGATTTTGTCCAGTACCCGGAAGGTTCCTCCATAAACATTGCTTGAAATTATTACTTTATCGCCGGAATGAAATAAGGTTAATACCGCAGAAATGGCTGCCATACCGGAAGCGAATGCAAAACCAGCCACTCCTCCCTCCAGCTCCGCAATCAATGCTTCCAGCGCTTCTCTTGTTGGATTGCCAGTTCTTGAATATTCATACCCGGTATGCTGTCCAAGGTGTATCTGTTCGTAGGTTGAAGTCTGGTAAATCGGTACATTCACAGCTCCGGTTCTTTCATCTCCATAGATACCTCCATGGATGAATGCCGTATAAATATGCTTATAACTTTTTTTGCCCATTGTGTTCCCTCCATTTTTTATATTTAAAGGTTTGCCGTGCATTTACATACATTTATATAGGTTTTATATGTTTATTGTTATAATATGTATATTACTGAGTTTGTTGATATAATCTATAACCAGCTATATATTTTACCTATAACGAAAGGGAAAATGCCCGTAACCTTCTTTTGGCTTTGGCAACAAAAAAATTGCCGAATCTGTATACAGTAACCATAAAAACATGGTTCGTTTTCTGTATACAAATTCGGCAATAAGTTTTCTGGCGGTGCCATACAAAAAGGCCATAGGCCATCTTCTGCACGGGCAATTATCTACGATAGATTCTTTACTTTAAAATCACGTTCCAGCTCTCTGCGCTGGTCCTTCTTTGCTATATCATCTCTTTTGTCATAAAGCTTTTTACCTCTGGCAAGGCCGATCTCCACCTTTACCAGACTGCCTTTAAAATAAACCTGGAGAGGAACAAGGGTATATCCCTTAGTCGCCATCTTCCCATCTAATTTTGAAATTTCAGCCCGATGAAGCAGCAGCTTTCTGACACGCAGAGGGTCCTTGTTAAAGATATTTCCTTTTTCATAAGGGCTGATGTTCATCCCGTAAACAAACACTTCCCCTTTGTCTATTCTAACAAAAGATTCCTTTACGCTGCACTTTCCCATGCGCATGGATTTAACCTCTGTTCCTGCCAGTTCAATCCCTGCTTCATATTTTTCATCAATAAAATAGTCGTGATAGGCTTTTTTATTGTTGGCTATTAGTTTAATTCGTTCTCCCAATTTCATTGACCTCCATAAATACGCTACGTTTATGATACTACATTGTTTATTTTTAGTAAAGGTCTAAGTAACAATCACAAAAAATAAAGTTCTTTCTGGTAAATACCTGTGATAGTATTTACCAGAAAGAACTCTATGATGACTTACTGTCTGTCAATATGAAGTATGGTATTTAAAAGTACATTTGCTCCTTTTAAACAGTTTTCCACAGGAGTGTATTCGATTTCACAATGGCTATGGCCCCCCACACTGGGCACAAATATCATGGTGGTGGGAACGATGTCAATGGCAAACTGTGCATCGTGCCCTGGACCGCTGTAGATTCTCCGGTTGGAATACCCGCATTCCTGAGCGCTTTTTTCCACATAATCTACCAGCTCAGAGGTAAAGCTTACGGTCTTTCTGGACCAGGCTTCCTCGTAGCTTACCTTGCACTGCTCTACAACACTTGGGATCTTCTTAATCACTGCAAGCACCTGCTTGATTACTTCCGGGTCCTGATGTCTGGCATCCAGGGTGATTCTTACCTCATCGGGAATAATGGTATGGATGTTAGGGTGAGCAGAAATTTTACCTGTGGTATAAACAAGCTTACTATCCAGCTGATCCAGCTCATCATGAAGATACTGAATGGTCTTTACGGCTGCATATAGGGCATCCTTGCGGTACTTCATAGGAGTCGTTCCTGCGTGGCCTGCCTGACCGGTAAAGGTAAATTCATAATTAATCATGCCGCAAACACCTTCCACTACACCGATGTCAATTCCTTCTGCTTCCAATACAGGGCCCTGTTCGATATGAAGCTCTACCAAAGCCTTTGTTTTTAACGGGTCCATACGGTTTTCTTCTTTTCCTTTAAATCCGCTTTTTTCCAAAGCCTCTCCAAAGGTCAGTTCTGGAATATCCTTTGCTTTGGAAGCAAACATGGTATCTTTATCAAACTTTCCGCAGATCACACCGGAAGACATCATGGCCGGTTCAAATCTTGCCCCTTCTTCGTTGGTCCACACAATGACTGTAATAGGGTGTCTGTGGGGTATTTTTTCTTTTACGATGGTCTCAGCCACCTCCATAGCGGTTAAGACGCCTAAAATCCCATCATAATTTCCCCCCTGACGCACCGAGTCCATATGAGAGCCAGAGAAAATGGCAGGCAAATCCTCTGTGCCGGAAATGGTGGCATACATATTAGCCATATCGTCTGTGGTAACTGTGGCCCCAATTGCCTCCATTCGTTTTACAAATTCAGTTCTTGCAGCTATCGCCTCTTCGGATAAGGAAAATCTGGTAATTCCTCCTTTTCCCGTATCACCGAACCGTCCAAAGGTTTTTATCTTATCTTCCATTCTCTCATAATCGCATTGAATCATTCTGCTTACCTCCTCTTTTCTCTTAATTCGCTGGTTGGTTCTCCCGCTTTTTTACTCTGGTTCCGGCTGAAATTGCACCTACCGGACACACCAGCAAGCAGAGATGGCAGCCTACACATTTTTTGCCGTCCATAATCGGCTTTTTCGTATCCTTATCCTGTCTTAAGGCCTGATGACCACCATCATAACAGGAGATATAACACCGTCCGCAGCCCACGCACTGATTCCGGTCAAACTTGGGATAACAAATGGAATCCCGTTCCAGCTCATCTGCAGGTATGGTATGAACAAGCGCCTTCCCAACGATTTCTTTTACGCTTTTATAGCCATGAGTGCTTAAGTAATATTTCATCCCTTCGATCATGTCATCAATGATACGATAGCCATACTGCATGACTGAGGTCGTGACCTGTATATTTTCACAGCCAAGTGCCATAAATTCAAAAGCATCTTTCCAGGATTCAATTCCACCCATACCGCTTATCGGTGTATGGGTCAGTCCCGGATGAGTCTTCATGGTATGGATAAAGCGAAGGGCAATGGGTTTAACTGCCTTACCAGAGTAACCTCCCACGCTTGTTTTGCCGGAAACAAAGGGGCCGGATACAAAGGAATCTGTATCTACGTTCATAATACTCTTAATGGTATTAATGGCCGCAATTCCATCGGCTCCTGCCTCTACAGCAGCAAGGGCAGGGATTTCCATGTTACCAATATTGGGCGTCATTTTAGCCAGAACAGGAAGATGGGTTCCTTTTTTTACTGCCTTAGTGTAAGCGGCCACCAATTCCGGATTCTGACCTACATCAGAGCCTAATCCATTGGAAGCCATGTGAGGACAGGAAAAATTGCATTCAATAATATCTGCACCGGCTTCCGTCACGATTTTGGCAAGGTACGTCCACTCTTCTTCTGTCTGCCCCATAATGGAAGCAACAAATATTTTCGTGGGATAATCCCGCTTTAAATCTCTGATAAATGCCAGATTTTCTTCTAAAGTGTGGTCGGATATCTGCTCTATATTTTTAAAGCCTACAAAAGGAAGGGCTTCTTTTCTCAGTGCATCAAATCTTGGGGAAACCTCCTTAGGAACAAAGGTTCCTATGGTTTTAAATGCCACCCCTGCCCAGCCCATATCAAAGGCCTTAGCCACCATCTCATAATTGCTTCCCACAACGGAGGAGGACAGGAAGAAAGGATTTTCACACGGAATACCGCAGAAGTCAATGGATAAGTCTACTTCCTCTTTCTCCACCTTTTCATAGGAGGTGAGCTTTTCAAACATATCAGGAATGGGAACTGGTGCATTGATTTTTCCTTTTAGACAGGCCGACAGACAAGGCTTATCTACACAGCTGCTGCAAGGAAGAGCTTCCGGCAGACGGTTTATGGCACCAAAAATATTTTCAAAGCGATAGCTGCGTATCACTTTATCAATCTCCAGCTCATACGGGCAAGCCTTGGTACAAGGCGCCTCATGACACAAAAGGCAACCGCCTGCTTCCTCTAACAAGGAAGTTTCTTTGTATAATAATTTATCCATACGATCACTCCAAGCCATATTTTTGCGGTTCACGTTTTACAAAGGCTCCAAAACCTGGAGTCCCTACAAATTCTCCTTCATCGTATACTAAGGTTCCTCTCACATAAGTCTGAACCGGATACCCCTGTACTTTAATCCCTTCCCATATGGTGTGATCATAATCTGAATGCATATTGTCAACGGAAATGGTCAGCTCTTTTTCCTTGTCATAAATGACAATATCGGCATCCTTTCCAATGGTCAGAGAACCCTTTTGCGTACAGCCAAAAATCTTAGCCGGATTGGAAGCACATAATTCTACTGCACGGTTAAAGCTTATCTTCCCTTCGTTGGCTTTTGAAAGCATATAAGGATATAGATTCTCAATTCCTGCACAGCCGTTGGGAATCTTTGTAAAATCATCTTTTCCCCAGTCTTTTTCGTAACTCTGGAACGGGCAATGGTCGGTCGCTACCGTATCAATGCTTCCATCCATAATGGCTTTCCACAGGGCATCCTGGCTCTCCTGGTCCTTCATCGGCGGGGAGCAGACAAAGTTCCTTCCATCTTCCCTTTTATAAACGTCACATGTAAATTCCAGATACTGAGGACAGGTTTCAATGAAGATGTTATGACCTTCTCTTTTTGCTGCAACAGCAGCCTCCAGCCCTTCCTTATCCGCCATATGAACGATATAAAGAGGTGCATCCACAGATTTTGCCCAGTGTACGGCCCGTTTGTCAGCTTCTGCCTCTACAAACTCCGGTCTGCTTAAATAATGATACCACGGAGATGTTTTTCCTTCTGCCTTAAACTGCTCAATATTAAAATCGATCACATCCGGATTCTCTGCGTGAATATTAGTTATGGCTCCTGCTTCCTTAGCCCTTTTAAGAATGCGAACCAGGGTTCCGTCATCTACCATCATGCCTTCCTTCTTATAAACAAGGAAACATTTAAAACTGGTCACGCCATAATCCACCGCATCTTCAAATTCATCCAAAATGGCGCCGCCGTTTAAATCGGTGATACAACAGTGAAATGCGTAATCGACACAAGCCTCAGCATCGCACATATCCTTTCTTTCCTGAACTGTTTCCACAATCCCTTTTCCTTTTCTCTGAATCGGATAATCAAAGACCGTGGTAACTCCGCCGCAGGCTGCTGCTCTTGTTCCTGATAAGTAGCCGTCTGCTGAAACCGTGCCTCCAAAGGGCATTGCCAGGTGCGTATGTACATCAATGGCTCCTGGTAAAACAAGCTTTCCTGTGGCATCAACAACCTTTTTTGCATCTACCTTTAAATCGGTTCCTATGCTTACGATTTTTCCGTCTTTCACTGCAATATCACCTGTATAGGTTTCTTCCGATGTTACAATTGTTCCATTCTTAATTAATAAATCCATCACGTTACCTCCTTAACGGATTCGTGGGTGCAAAGGCACCCACGATGATAGCTGCTTATTATTTGTTTACCTTATACACCAGTACTAAGCCTGATCTTTGATAAACCTGAGATACTGCCACCAGATTCATACCGCCTGCATTTGCTGCAATCAGGTTTGCATCCCATGTCACACCAAAATCTACCTGACCGGAATTAACGGCTGTTGTTTCTCCGATATCACCACCGCCTGGTGTGATGGTCACATTTAATCCTGCATCCTTATAATAGCCTTTTGCTGCTGCCACATAATATCCCATGAACTGGGCCTGTGGAAGCCATTTTAACTGAATGGATACATCCGTTTTCTCCGGTGCTCCAAGTGTTGCATCACTCATGGCATCTGTCCAGTAAGATGCATCACGGAAATCGTCTAAGGTTAACGTCTGTAATTTTTCTGCTGCAGCACTGTCGTTTAATTTGATGTATTTTTTAGCCAGGTCAAGCGTCTGCTGCAATGCCTCATCATCTAACTTTCCAAGATCAACTACCTTGTTTCCTTTTGTATCTGTTTCCACTAATTTCTTTACTTCTTCGGCCATATAAGCCTGATGATCGCTGGATACGGAGGAGCCTGCTTCAAATACGATTTTTGCTGCTTCCTCTGGATTGGCACAGGCATATTCCCAGCCCTTCATAGAGGCGCGGACAAATGCTTTTACGGTATTTGGATTTGCCTTGGCAAATTCCTTCGTGGTAAAAATATTATCCTCAAGCATTGCTACGCCTTCGTCATTCATATCAATGAATTTAACGGAATCTCCATATCCATATCCTCCCTGATAGGAATTCTCCACCAGTCCAAGCTCATTGTAGGTCATGGCTGACGCTAATAAAATGGAATCATCGTCAAAGCCATCCATATCAAATGCCTGACTTAAAAATCCGGTCTCCTGGCCGTATTTGCTTAAGAGAGCCTGAACCTCGTATTCATTGCCAAGTCCCCAGTTTCCCACCTTGCCTTTTTTTGCTGCATCCTCCACAATATCTTTTGCAGTGGCATCAGCCGCATAATATTTGCCTGAACTCTCAGCGCCTTTTGCTTCTGTTGTCTCTTCTGCTTTTGCTGTGGTACTTTCTGAAGCTGATGTTGTTTGAGTCGTTTCTTTACCAGTGCTGCCTCCGCAAGCGGTCAATGCTGCTGTGGTAAGTGCAATGGTTAATGCTGCTGCGGTTAACTTTCCTTTTCGTCTTCTCATAATTAATTCCTCCTCTAAACTAGTTTTTATTTTCTTCCTCTCAGCAAAGCTCCTTCCGCACAAAGCAGTATGCCGTACATAATAATTCCAATGGCACATGCTACTACGATATAAGCCCAGGCCGTTGCATATTGGGCGAGCACAATATTTTCCCTGATCTGTCTGCCAACTCCTATAATAAATTCAGCAAAATACTCACTGACCAGGGCGCTGATAATACTGGCTGGAACGCTGACACGTAAGGCAACAAATATATAAGGTACGCTATTTGGAATTCTTAGCTTTAGAAAGACCGTTAATTTTCCTGCTGCATAGCTTTTCATTAAATCCAGACTGTAAGGCTTTAATTCATTTAATCCCCTGTATGCGTTGATGCTCATTGCCACAGTACAGGTGATTGTAACCACGATGGTCTTTGCAAACATGCTTCTTATATTGGCATCATCGCTGAAATCCTTTGTCAGATTATTAAGTATGGGAGCAATTGCAATGATTGGAACTGCACTGATGGCAGATGCAATGCTTAAGCCCCCTGCTCCCCATTTGGGAAACACAGTAGCAATGATTCCAAGTAAATATCCAAAGACAGAGCCAAAGAATAATCCTCCTGCCGCAACAATGACAGTGGCTGTTACATTCCTTCTAATGGCTGGCCCGTTATCCAGAATAATATTTAAAATCCTTCCCGGAAGAGGCAGTGCAAAGGTATCAGCTCCTATCATCTTGTGCAACAGCTGTGTCTGCCATAGAATCAGCAAAAGGATACCAAATATGACTGGATATAAAACAGTTGTGAGGGACTGTTTCTCCCATTTCAGATATCTTTTTTTCTTCATGTTATCTCCCTCTACTTTTTCTTTCTCTTATAAGGTGATATCGCCTGCTCCAGTAAAACCATGAGATAAAAGCTGAGGATTCCAATCATGGCGCTTAAAAATACGATCTGCCAGAAAATATATATGGTAGTTGCATGCTTTAAGGATTGAGAAAGTGCGGTTCCAAGACCTGCTCCGCCCTGTAACGTATCTACCAGAATTGCCGCAGTAATCGCCATTGGTGCCGATATCTTAAGCCCTGTAAAGAAATAAGGCAGAGACGATGGGATGAGCAGCTTTCGATATATCTCAAATTTACTGGCTGCAAGAGAATACATGAGTTCGTGTTTTTCCTTTTCAACTGATTTAAAACCTGCCAGGGTATTGGTGGCAACGGGATAAAAGGTCAGTATGGCTGCTATGATGATACGGCTTTTATTAATGTCCTTTGTAATGGCAAGGACGATAGGCGCCATACCAAGGATAGGAATCATCTGAATCATCATCAGATATGGAAATAATATTTTTTCAACCGGCAGAAAGAGATTCATGACCAGTGCCAGAACAAATCCTAAGCCAGCACCTATGACAAACCCGATTCCTGCCCTAAGAAGAGTAATTCCCGCATTGCTTAACACGATCTGAAATGCGGTCTGAGTTCCATTCACCTTATTGGTGGTAAAAACAGAAGCCAGGATCTGATGAAGATGAGGCAGCACATTCTCCGGAGACCGTTTGGTTCCTTCAATGACCGTAGCCCCAATCTCCCAAACAATGATTAAACCTATAACCCAAACCAGGGTCACCATATATTTGGAGGAGAGTATTTTTTTCATCCGTATCATAATCATACCCCCTCAAAGCTGTTTCTTACCTTAGATACCAAGGCATTAAACTCCTGGGTTTCCTTCATTTCTATGGGTCTTGGTCTTGGAAGGTCAATATCCACAATGGCAGATACACGGCCTGGATGTGGAGATAAAACAACAACCCGGTCTGATAAATAAACGGCCTCCTGAATATTATGGGTCACAAATAATATGGTTTTATTGGTCTTTTGCCAGATGCGCAAAAGATCTTCGTGCAGTTTTTCCTTCGTGAATTCATCAAGGGCTGAAAATGGTTCATCCATTAAAAGTATCTCCGGACGAATTGCCAGGGCTCTTGCGATATTGACTCTTTGCTGCATGCCTCCGCTTAATTCATGAGGGTATTTCTGTCCAAATTCCATCAGCCCCACCAGCTCAAGCATTTTAGTTACCCGCTTCGTCCGGTCCTTTTTGGGCATTCCAAGAAGCTCCATAGGCATACATACATTTCTTCGTACCGTCCGCCATTCATAAAGTACCGGGGACTGAAATACAATACCATATTTTTTCTGCAGGCGGATCTCTCTTGGTGACAGGCCCCGAACGGAAATAGTCCCTGACGTCTTTTCCTGTAAATCGGCAATTGTCCGAAGTAAGGTTGTTTTTCCACATCCCGATGGCCCTAAAAGAGAGATAAATTCACCTTGCTTGATTTCCAGATTCACGTTGGATAAAGCGACAATCGGCTCTCCTCCATCTTTGTCAGGAAATTTCACGCTCAGGTTTTCAATCTTAATCTCAGTTTCTCTGGGAAGGGCTGGGTCTCTTTCTTTAAATTCTTCCTCTATATTTTCTACGTTCACCATTTAAGTCCTCCTGTTATGCAGACAAGGGTGTAAAGCTTTCGCCTTACACCCTTGTAAGTTAATTACGATAAGTAGGAAGTATCATGATTTAAAACAATCTACTGTATATGTTCAACAAATCTTCTTTCCCTATCTCTTTTCTTGTATTGGAAGGACTTCCGCTTGCCATGGCATCACTCGCCATCTTATCAAAGGCAGCTTCAAAGTCTTCCTTTTTAATTCCATATTCCTTTATGGCAGGAATGTGGCATTTCGCGCAAAGCTTATTCAGTTCCGCAAAAAATGCTTTGCTGGCTTCTTTTTCGTCCGTTTCTTCCTTAGCCGCGCCAATTACCCTGGCCATAGCAGCAAACCGGTCGTAACAGCCATCTGCCACATAAGAAAGGCACTCTGAGATAATCATTGCATTGGAGATTCCATGAGGTATGTGAAAAAGCGCTCCAATGGGCCGGCTCATGCCATGAACAATGGTTACCGAAGCATTATTAATGCAGACACCGGCTTCGAATGCGGCTATTGCCATCTCCTCTCTTGCTTTTAAATTCGTTCCGTCCTCATAGGCAAGAGGAAGATACTGAAAAATACGCTTAATTGCAGATAATGCATACGTATCGGTAAGGGCATTTGCCTTTTTGGATATATAAGATTCCACTGCATGAGTCAGGGCATCCATGCCGGTGGCAGCCGTAATGCTTTTAGGTGCTGTCACGGTAAACTCAGGATCAATAATGGCGATTTCAGGCAGTAGATCATCGCCTTTTAACAGCATCTTGATTCCTTTTTTTGTATCCTTAATAACAGTGAATTTGGTTGTTTCCGAGCCGGTTCCAGCTGTGGTGGGTATGAGTACCAATGGAGGGAATTTGCCTTTTAGCTCCTGTCCCATATAATCAGAGATGTCTCCGTCTAACGCTGTCATGGCTCCAATCGCCTTGGCGCTGTCTAAAGGACTTCCACCTCCGATTCCAATGATGAAATCACAATTGGAATCCTTATAAGCCGTTACTCCGGCGAGAATCATCTCATCCGTTGGCTCGCCGGTTATGTCATTAAATATGGTGTGTTCTATGTTCCATCGGTCAAGATATCCTGTCAGTATAGAAACTGTTCCCGTCTTTGTTACTACTTTTCCAGTTACGATAAACGCTTTCTTTCCCAGACTTTTGATTGCATCTTCACTGTGTTCCAATGCATCTGCGCCTAACATTGTCTGCCCTGGTAACATAAATTTAGTTGCCATAGTCCACCCCTTTTCTAAGCATAAGTTAAAAGTTCCTGATCAACAATCGTTAGTACCTCATCTAATTTCTTCAGTTCTTCTCTCAGCTGCTCCTCTGTAATGATAAGGGGAGGGGCAACTAATACCATATTCTCATGGGTGTAAGTCATAAACTTCCGTTCTTTTAAAAGCCCAGTAATTTTTCCCATGATGCCCTTTGGATCTTTTCCGTATGGCACCAGCGGCTCCTTCGTCTCCTTATCCTTCACCAGTTCCACTGCTGAGAATAAGCCAATGTAGCGAACATCTCCTACACTTTTATGGTGCTGCTTCAACTCTTCCAGCACTTCACCTAATACCTGGCCCACCTTATTTACGTTGGTTAAAATATCTGCTTCTTCATAATAATTTACACATGCAACGCCCGCTGCACAAGATAGAGGGTGACCGCTGTATGTAAGTCCGCAGGATAAGAGGTTATCATCAAAATAGGCTGCAATTTCTTTGCTTACCACCACGCCTCCAAGAGGAACATATCCGCAGGTAACTCCTTTAGCAAAGGTCACGATATCCGGCTTAACTTCAAAGTGTTCAAAGGCAAACATCTTTCCGGTCCTGCACCATCCAGTCATGACCTCATCGCAGATCATTAAGATTCCATACTTATCACAAAGTGCACGTACCCCAGGCATATAACCCTTAGGCGGAATTAAGATTCCGTTAGATCCGGTAATGGTCTCCATGACGATTGCGGCTACGCTGTCCGGGCCCTCATACTGAATTTGCTCTTCCAGTTTCTTTAAGTAATAGGAGGAAGCCAATTCTTCTGAATCAAATTCAATTCCTTCTCTGTAGACATAGGGGTCAAAAAATTTTACAAAACCTGGAACGCCTGGCTCTAAGGTATATCTTCTCGGCTCTCCTGTTAAATTACCAGCTCCAAAGGAAGATCCGTGGTAGCTTCTATACCGGCTGAAAATCTTATGTTTTCCTGTAAACATTCTTGCAATTTTTACTGCATTTTCATTGGATTCTGCTCCTGCATTGGTAAAGAAGACCTTTCCCATATTATCAGGCATAAGACCGATGATCTTCTTTGCAAGAATGGCTCTTGACTCGGCACCGTAGGAGGGGCCAACGAAACAGTACTGATCCACCTGATTCTTAATTGCCTGGCTGATGGCCGGATTGCCAAAACCAAGATTCATATTTACAAGCTGAGATGACATGTCACTATAGCGGTTACCATCGTAATCCCAAAAATAAATCCCTTCTGCCTTTTCAACTGAAATCGGATTAATGCTTTTTTGCTTGCTCCAGGACTGTAAGTTGTATTCCATTAAGGTACTTTTAATTTCTTCACCTTTCATTCTAATTCCTCCTACAAAAAAAGCAGCGGACCGATGGCTTTTGTAGCATCGTCGCTGCATTCATTATTTTTTGAGAAGTAAATACGCTGTGGTTTTTCTTTGTATTTCCTTCCGTGTTTGACATGGTAGTATTATAAGCACAGTCAAACCTGGATTGCAACCAGCAGTTGAACAAAGATAATTGTGCATCTGCACAATCAAGATTCTGTCAATGGGTTGAAAAAGGCTGTTTTGTAAGGCAAAACGAGCATTTTGCATTGGTATCAAATGATATCCTGAATATAAAAGCCAAGATACAATTTTACCTTATCTTCTAATTCCATGGGATTAAAGCCCGTAATCGTCTCAATTCTTTTTAACTGGTTAGTCACTGTGTTACGATGAATGTACATTTTTTCTGAAACCAATTGGAGGCTTCCGTTATTTTCCAGATATGTTTTTAATAAAGTCACTAAATCTGTGTTATTTTCTCTGTCGTATTTCTCTAAAAGACCAATGGATTCACTGTAGAAGTTTCTTAATACAGACTTCTCCTTTACCGCATAAAGGATTTTATAAATACTCATTTGGTCATAATAAAGTACACTTTCCTTCTGCCTTGCCGCCATTTCCATGGCAGAAATAGACCGTTCAAAATTCTGTTCCTGATTATAGATTCCTGGCTGGTTTGAGCTGATTCCCATGTGAACCAGAGCTTCATTGTTGTCTCGTTTTACATAATCAAAAAAGTCTTTGACAAAAGATTCTATTTCCTCATCAGTGTAGGCAACCAGAACAAACACAAGATTTTCTTTATAAGTAAAGGAAATAAATAATTCATGAATCTTTCTAGCTGTTTTTTCTGCATATATGGTGAGCCGATCCATATATTCTTCGTATTCTGCAGAATCTTTTTTATCCGCCAGAAGACTGATAAAGCAAAAGGTATCACTTCGTTTATAGCCATAGCGTTCCATCTGAAGTATCTGGGATTCCAGATCACCCACATTAAAAATAATATTCTTAATGGTCGTTGACATGGTGTTTTCCACATTGTCATTTTGCATGATCCGGCGGCAGAAATCCCTGGTCATATCAACCATACGGGTTTCCCATGGTATGGTAAATAACGGCATATTCACCTCATCACAATATGCAGCCACTTCCTTTGGTATTTCTCTGGTATGAGGCCCTAAATTAACTACAAAGGCACTGACTCCTGACTGATTCAGCTTTTTTGCAAAGTCAAGAAGCCAGTGGTCCGATTGATTTAAGATTCCGGCGGTAAATACCAGTTCATATCCATGTAAAAACGGGCTTACAGCATCATCTTCAATGATGTGAACCCACTGAACCAGATTATTCATCCCATTTCTTCCGGCAACTAATTCCATCTTATATAAGAAATAAGCGTTCTTTACTAGTTTTTTTACGACAATTGCCATAGAAGCCCTCCTATCTGGTTTTCCCTATTATACCGGATTTTTCAGGCAAATCAAGGCCTTTCTGACATCATTTTTATTTCTTAAGTAAAGATTTCATGACAAAAACAGGGATATAATTCTGACCTTGCAAAATTAAATCCCTGTCATAAATCCTATTTATAATTTTTTTGCCGGAACAAAATCAATGGTACGTAAAAGCTTATCAGTCCCCTCCACAACAACACGAATGGGCTGCCCCAGCTTATATGTCTTTCTTGTCATCTCTCCTACCAGCTCATAATGTTCCTCGACAAAATGATAATAATCATCCTGAAGCTGGTTTACATGAATCATACCTTCAACGGTATTAGGAAGCTCTACATAAAGTCCCCAGTTGGTTACACCGGAAATAACACCATCGAATTCTTCCCCAATATATTTTGACATATATTCGCATTTCTTAAGCTTTATGGTTTCTCTCTCTGCCTCATCGGCTCTCCGTTCCATCGTAGAAGACTGAACCGAGACCTGACTTAATATCTTGTCGTAATGCTTGATTCGCTTCTCACTTAACCCAGACCTTAAGTTTTCTTTGATGATCCGGTGGATCTGTAGGTCAGGATATCTTCGAATGGGTGAAGTAAAATGAGTATAATACTTGGCTGCCAGACCGAAATGTCCTGTGTTACCAACCGTGTACTTCGCCTGCTTCATGGACCGTAAGGCAAGACGGCTGATGAGCGCCTCCTCTGGTGTATCCTCAGCGTTTGCCAAAAGCTTCTGTACTTCTTTTGGATAGACCTCTCCATTATGCAAGCGGATGGAATAACCAAAGTTATTAATGAGAGTCGCAAGACTCTTCATCTTTTCCGGATCTGGATTATCATGTGTCCGGTAAAGGAAGGGAATCTCCTGCCAGAAATAATCTTCCGCTACAGTCTCATTTGCCATCAGCATAAAGTCTTCAATGATCTTAGTTGCTGCATTTCGGTCATAAGGCTTGATCTCTATAGGTTTTCCTCTTTCATCAAGAATGACCTTTGTCTCTGGGAAATCAAAGTCAATGGAGCCTCTTTTTTTCCTTTTTTCCCTGAGAATATCTGCCAGCTCCTTCATTAAGAAGAACATTGGTACAAATTCTTCATATTCCTTCATCACAGCCTCGTCACGGTCTGTTACAATGGCATTAACTGCTGTATATGTCATTCTCCGGTCTACTTTAATTACAGTTTCAGCAATTCTGTGACCAGTAACATCTCCGTTTCCATCAATATCCATCATACAGCTTAAGGCCAGACGGTCTTCTCCCTGATTTAAAGAGCAGATTCCGTTTGAAAGCTTATGAGGCAGCATAGGAATGACCCGATCAACAAGATAGACGCTGGTCGCTCTTTTTAGGGCTTCTTCATCAAGAGGGCTGTGTTCTGTTACATAGTTGGTCACATCCGCAATATGGACTCCAAGGGTATACACATCACCCTTTTTAGATATGGTAATTGCGTCATCAAGATCCTTGGCATCTTCCCCGTCTATGGTCACCGTCTGAAGTTCTCTTAAATCCAGACGACCCTGCATGTCCTTTCCATCAATCTCATCAGGAACGGCTGCCACCTGCTTCATAACACTGTCAGGGAACTCCTCTGCAAGACCGTAAGCACGGACAATGGAAAGAATATCAGTTCCCGGATCATTGACATGCCCAAGAATTTCCGTAATGACTCCTTCCGGCTTTCTCCCCGGACCACCAAAATCTGTTACCTTTACAACAACCTTATGGCC
Source organism: Lacrimispora xylanolytica (assembly GCF_026723765.1). Classification (NCBI taxonomy): domain Bacteria; kingdom Bacillati; phylum Bacillota; class Clostridia; order Lachnospirales; family Lachnospiraceae; genus Lacrimispora; species Lacrimispora xylanolytica. The sequence continues at coordinate 2,074,157 of NZ_CP113524.1, read as the reverse complement.
GTTTACCGCTCCCATATCTTTTCCCTGAGGAACAAATATATCCTTGGAAAGCTTCTGGTTATCCGGTATCACAAACCCGAAGTTCTTGTTTTTCTGATAAAAACCAACAATTTCACTGTTAGCATGGTTAACTACCTTTAAAACACGGCCTTCTGACCGTTTTCCATTGGAAGGCTCTGATTCCACGGAAATAAGTACGGTGTCTCCATGGAGCGCTCCACCCGCCTTCTCCTCGGGAATAAATACATCCTGTTCCATTCCCTCAACTGCAACAAACCCAAAGCCTTTGGGATGGCCGAAAAAAACTCCGGCTATGGAACCAATGTCCGGCTTTCCATATTTTCCTTTTTGTGTAATGCCGATTTTACCTTCTGAAACAAGGACATCCAGCACTTCCTTTAAATCCTCCCTCTGGCCCTTTGGAACATCCAGGAGTATGGCAATCTCCTTTATCTTCATCGGAACATAGGCAGGGTCTTCAAACAGCTTTAAAAGCATATCTTTTCGCTGTGTTAATTGCTCACCTGTCATCTTCTACCTCACTTCTCATTCAATAATTTTGCCTTTGTAATACATTTTTCTCTATTATCTTTACTTTATCCATAAAGTGAAAAAAACACCCTTGTTATCGTATACAAGAGTGTTTAATCTTTACAGTATATTCAGATTCAATACTAAGGATAAAATGAAAAAAAGAACGGCTGCGTACTTCGTAAATTTTTCCAGATTACCTTCCATGGAACGTCCCTTGTTTTTTCCCCAGTAAGTATCTGCCATACCACCGATGGAACCCAGGCCCTGACTCTTTCCTTCCTGTAACAGGATAATCGCTGATAAAGCGATGCATATGATAACAAAGATGATTGATAATATAATCCTGATCATGTTTCCCACCTCCTATAGTCAAACAACAGTTATCATACCATAATTTTTCAGTAAATACAAGCTACTTTTGCATTTTTATAGGTTTTGCCTGCTGGAATAGAACTCTTCAATACGCAGCAATTCGTTGTATTTTGACGTGCATTCCCCCCGGCAGGGAGCTCCGCATTTAACATAATCTGCCCCTACTGCTGCTGCCAGATCAGCCGCAAAGGATTCTTCAGTTTCCACAAAATCATTCGCAATGATAACCTTATGCCCTGCCATCTTTGCCTGTTCCACCTTAAAAAGTGCCGCTGTCACTGTTCCAGCCTGTTTTAGCTCAATCATATGGGCATTGGACGTTTCAGAATCCGGGAAAGTAAGAAGCACTCGATGGCCAAGCATGCCCATAATCATCTCCCGCCCTTCTACATCCTCTTTCCAAACTCCATTAATAATAGAGATGACTGGAAATCCATCGGTCAGTCTTAAGAAATAATCCATCATATCCTTCTGGTTTCTATGAATCATGAGTCCCTGATGTCTGCTTTCTTTTTCAAAGTTATAGGTGCCGTCTTCTTTCTTATAAAGCCGGTCTGCGGCTGCATAGATACCAATCCCGGCATCGATTCCGGGCATATAGCCAGCAAGCTTTATGGCTTCCATTACATAATGAAGAGCTTCTTCCGCGCTTCTCATATCAGCAATAAATCCTCCTCCATTACCGGTAGAGGTATCATAACCATTGATCAAAAGCAGTTGTTTCAATGTATGATAAATTTCGGTTCCTATACGAAGTCCTTCTCCATAAGATTTCATATTCTTAGGAATTACGGTTATATCCTGAAAATCAATTCCTTTTTCCCCATCTCCCCCGCTGATCATGCTAAGCATTGGCACCGGCATCACTGGTGCAGAGGTTCCTCCCAAGTATCGGTATAGAGGAAGAAAGAGTCCAGCACCTGCTGCTCTTGCTACTGCCATGGATAAACCAAGCACTCCGCAGCCGCCAACACCATGTTCACCGTTTTCTCTGTGTTCTTTCATAAGAAGCCGATCAATTTCTCCCTGATCGCCCGCATCTTCAAACAAGATGCACTCCGATAACTGGTCCATTAAAAATTCCAGTTCTTTCTTAACATCTTCTTTTCCATATATGGGTACTATTGCTCTTCCCTGAGCTCCATTTTCCAAGACTACTTCTGCTTCAAGGGCTGGATTTCCCCATGAGTCGTAAACCTTTCTTCCCATTACTTTTATAATATCAAGATCCCCTAGCATCCTATTGCCTCCCTGTTTTCAAACATTCATATCGTAAGGATTGACCGGAAAACATGTACTCATGCAAGCAGGGGGTAAAAAAAGATGCCAGTCATCGGATTTCAACTGGCACCTTTTTCTTTATTATAACTTTTTATGCACGAAGTTCAATCCCCAGTCCCTGCAATCCATTCAGGATCTTTTTCATGACTGCAGAAACCTCCTGATCTTCCAGTGTATGATCTGCAGACCGGAATGTGATAGAATAAGCCACAGATTTGAAACCTGCCAAAATCTGAGCACCTTCGTAAATGTCGAACAGTTCGTAGCTTTCCAGATTCTTTCCGCCCCGCTGTTCGATTACCTCTTCAATCTGTCCTACCAGGATATCTTTTGGCACCACCATACTAATGTCTCTGGTAACTGCCGGGTATTTTGCAATTCCTACGTACTTGCGGTCGAAGTTTGTAAATGGAATCATAGATGGCATATCAATGACTGCCACATAAGCACGTTCACCAATCTTATAATTATCCGCTACCTCCGGATGAACCTCACCGATATATCCGATGGTCGTTCCATCATAAATGATATCTGCATATCTTCCTGGATGAAGGAAAGGTTTATCACCTGCCGGGTTATAATGAGGCTTCTTATGCATTCCTGTTTTCTCAAATAGTTCTTCTACAACGCCCTTCATATCAAAGAAGTCACCTTCTCCGTAGAATCCAAAGGTAAGCTGCATTCTTTCATCCGGCAATTCTGTTAATGGAAGTGCCTTTGGAAGATAAATGTTAGCCAGCTCATAGAGACGTACACTTTTATTTCTTCGGTTGTAGTTGGTGGACAGGGAATTTAACATTCCGTGAAGAGGTGACGTCCTCATCACACTAAAGTCCTCACCAAGGGGATTTAAGATATTAACGGTCAAACGAAGAGGGCTGTCTTTTGGAAGCAGAAGCTTATCAAAAACCTTAGGACTTTCAAAGGAATATGTCATTCCTTGAGAGAATCCACAGAATTCAGCCACCTCTCTGGCGATTTCCTCGACTCTTAATTTATAGGAAAGCTTTCCTGTCGTAGCCTCACCATTTGGCAGAGAGACTGGAATCTTATCATATCCGAAGAATCTGGCTACTTCTTCTGCAAGATCTGCCATGCACTCTAAGTCCTGACGGAAGGTAGGAATAAGGATTTCAGAAGTGGAAGCATCGTACTCCAGTTCAAGCATCTTATAATAGTCCAGCATGGTTTCTTTTGAAATGTCTGTTCCTAAGAGACGATTCATCTTTTCCGGTTCAAAAGGAATTCTTTTTCCTTCTCTCTTTTCCGGATAGATATCAATGATTCCTCCCACGACCTCACCAGCACCTAATTCCTCAATCAGCTGACAAGCCCGGTTCATTGCCTCGATGGCATTATTGGGATCAAGTCCTTTTTCAAATTTACCGGATGCGTCCGTTCTAAGTCCCACTTTTTTAGAGGAAAGACGGATATTGGTGCCATCAAAACAAGCGGCTTCAAATACCATGGTTTTTACGTCATCCGTAATTTTGGAGTTATCTCCTCCCATAATACCTGCAATTCCAACTGCCTTTTCACCATCATTGATCATCAGAATGGAGCTGTCAAGCTTTCTTTCCTGACCATCTAATGTCTGGAAGGTATCTCCATCCTTAGCACGAGCCACAATGATTTCATGACCAGCAATAAGCTCATAATCAAAGGCATGCATTGGCTGACCGTACTCTTCCATGACGTAATTGGTAATATCCACAATATTATTGATGGGGCGGATTCCGCAGGCTGCAAGGCGCCTCTGCATCCAAACAGGAGATGGAGCGATTTTAATATTCTTTACCATTCTTGCACAATAACGGAGGCAAAGGTCCTTATCCTTTACAGATACCTTTAAATAATCATTGATATCTTCACTGTTTCCCGTTGCAGTGACTACAGGAGGTACGAACGCCTTACGGAAGGTAGCCGCTGCCTCTCTTGCAATTCCAATCACACTGTAACAGTCCACCCGGTTTGAAGTGATTTCATATTCAAACACGGTATCATGAAATCCCAAAAGCTCCACAGCGTCATCACCAGGAGTTGAATCTTCCGGCAAGATATAGATTCCGCTTTCTGGCGCATCCGGATACATCTCGCTGGTGCCACCAAGCTCCTCGATGGAACACATCATTCCACAAGACTCAATTCCTCTTAATTTACCTTTTTTTATCTTAATTCCGTCTTCCGGAAGGGTGCCGCCATCATGGCCTCCTGCCACCTTTCCTCCGTCTAAAACGACTGGAACTTTATCTCCAACCTTCACATTGGACGCTCCGGTTACGATCTGAACCGTCTCTGTACCTACATTTACCTGACAGACGATTAATTTATCTGCATCCGGATGGCGCTCGATGGATAAAATATGCCCAACTACGATTTTCTCTAAGTTTTTGTCCAGACGTTCAAACCCTTCAACCTTGGTTCCGGTAAGTGTCATGGCATCTGTATAATCCTGAGGTGTCACATCCAGATCCGGAACGTATGCTTTAATCCATGATAATGGTGTATTCATTGATTTCTCTCCCTTTCTGTTCCTAGAACTGCTTTAAAAATCTGATATCATTTTCGTACAGCAATCTCATATCATCAATCTCGTACTTTAAGAGGGCGATTCGCTCAAGTCCCATACCGAATGCGAAACCGGAGTACTCGTTGGGGTCAATGCCGCTCATGGAAAGAACATTTGGATGCACCATTCCACAGCCTAAGATCTCAATCCAGCCTGAGCCCTTACAGAAACGGCAACCGCTACCACCGCACTTAAAGCAGGTTACATCAACCTCAGCACTCGGTTCTGTAAATGGGAAATGATGGGGACGGAATTTTACCTTAGTCTCCGGTCCAAACAGCTCTTTCGCAAACTCTGCAAGAGTTCCTTTTAAATCTGCAAATGTAATATTCTTATCGATGACAAGACCTTCGACCTGGTGGAAGGATGGGGAGTGGGTAGCATCTACTTCATCAGAGCGGAATACTCTACCTGGTGCCAGCATACGGATAGGCATCTTTCCTTCCTCCATGGCACGAATCTGAACTGGTGAAGTCTGGCTTCTTAATAAAATGCTATCACTGATGTAAAAGGTATCCTGCTCATCTCTTGCGGGATGATTCTTAGGAATATTCAGCTTTTCGAAATTGTAGGAATCGTACTCAACTTCCGGTCCCTCCATGACCTCGTATCCCATGCCTACGAAGATTCGTTCTACTTCTTCCAGTGCAATGGTGTTAGGATGGGAATGACCGACTTTACTCCGTTTTGCTGGAAGCGTAACGTCGATGACCTCTTTTTTAAGCTGTTCCTCTCTCACCTTTTTTTGAAGAACCGCAATGGTTTCCTCTAACTTGCCTTCAATAACAGCGCGGGCATCATTAACAAGCTGACCTACCTTTGGCCTGTCTTCTGGAGCAATATCCTTCATACTTTTTAAAACGTTGGTCAGTTCACCCTTTTTTCCAAGGTAAGCAACTTTAATATCATTCAGCTTTTCCAACGCATCCGAAGCTTCTATCTGCTTTAATGCTTCCTGCTTGATCTTTTCTAATTGATCTCTCATGATCATGCTCTCCTTCTTTCCTCATTGAATTTTGTTATAACCCGAAGGTCAAACAACTAAAAAAAGCCCGCCCCTAAAAGGGACGAACTATATTCGCGGTACCACCCTAATTCCTGTGATTTTCACAGGCTCTCGGAATACGTAACGTGTATCAAACGTCATAACCTACCCACCGGAACTTATAACTGTAAAAAGCACCGGATTCAGCCATGCTGCTTCGGTGAGAAATTCGATTTCTTATCTGAACTTAAAAGGGCTTACAGCCGGTGGCCCCTTCTCTCTGGAAGAAAATAAGTATCTACTGACACCATCATAGCATTTTCATATTTAACTTTATAGTTTCTATCATTGTAATAACAGTAAGCTGAAATGTCAAGGACATTTTATCAGATTCATGCATCTATATCAGCCTCCGGCACTGATATACCGGAGGCCAAGCATCATTATTTTAATTTGAAACCGGACACAACTGTATTAAGTTCTTCTGCAATACGCTCCTGTTTCTGAGACATCTTTGACATATCCGTTACAACATCGTATGCTTTTTCAATGGTAGAAAGCACCATACTGCTGTTACCGGCTGTAGTCTGTACAGACTCTGAAACGTTCTGGATGGCATCGCGGACTTCCTGCATAACCTGACTGATGTTTTCAGCCATTTCCGCTATCTCATTAGAAATCTCTTCTATGGATACTGCATCTCTTCCATACTGCTGCCCTACATCCACAAAGTTATTATAATCCGGAGTTACTGTATCCTTTAAGAATGTGAGCATGGACTCTGATCCATTTAACATCATGCCAAATGCTTTTTGTACCTCAGTAATGGTTCCCTCAATTTCTTTTACGATTTCAGATGTATTCTTTGCAAGAGTTCCAATTTCTCTTGCTACAACAGCAAAACCTCTGCCCTGTTCTCCGGCTCTGACTGCCTCAATGGAAGCGTTTAAAGATAATAAATTAATCTGAGATGCGGTGTTGGAAATAACTCTTGCCATATCTCCGATCTTTTCCACTACCTTTGCATTCTCTACTGCCATAAGAAGTTCTTCTTCTCTCTGCTTGGAGATTTCAGCAGCACTTTCATAAGCTTCACGGCTGTTCTTCTCGATCACCCGGGCACGCTCCATGATCTCTCCTGCCATCTTACTGCTCTTTCCGGTCTCTCCGGCAAGTACAGTGACAGAAGTATTCACCTCAGCCATGGAAGCGTTCAATTCCTCGGTTGCAGCACTGGAAGACATCATAGCTTTATCCACATCTCCCATATAGACCTTAACTTCGCTAAACTGCTGCAGAAGATCATTGGATACAGTATTCAACCGCACGCTTGAATCTGTGATACCGCCTGCCTGTTCAGAAATCTGTTCAATGACTGCTTTATTGCTGGTAAACATGTTATTAAGGGAACTGCTCATCTGGCCCAGTTCATCTTTGCTTTTTGATTTAAGTGGCTTTATGGTAAAATCACCTTCTGCAAGAGAGCCTGCAAACCGTTTTACTCTATTTAAACCAGAAGCAATTACTGCAACCTGGAATAAGACAGCAAGAATACAGCAGATGATTGCAATTCCGCTTACCTGCATAAGCTTAGCATTCAGTGCAACAATCGGCTGATCCAGTTCAGACTGAGGCATCTTAATCATAATAATCCAACCAATATCAGGTACCTTATCGTAATACAGGTTATAAGTCTCTCTCCCATCTACAAAGGTAACCTTGCCTTTGTCACTGGAAATCATGGAATTGCCTGCCGCTGCGAGAGATCCATTCTCATCCTGAGAAATATTGACTCCTTTTGTTATCTTTTCCTGATCAGCTCCACTTAAATAGACTCCGCTGGCGGAAGTCAGCATAGCAGTACCATTCTTTCCTACCTTAATGGACTGAATGAGCTCATTAATATCACTTAACTGCATATCAACGGTCACAGCACCAATAAATTTGCCGTTGGTATCATAAATAGGCGCCGTACAGGATGCCATAGTCGTATTCAGTGTAGGATCAAAATAGGGATCTGTTATAACCGGTTTTTTAATTCCGCTTTTTGCAAGCTTATAGTATTCCTGATTAAAATAGTCATAACTTGCATCGTTATACTCGTAGCTTAACTCTACCTTGTCCCCAGATTTATACCAATAAGGTCCCATATATTTCTGTTGGGCATCATATGTATTTGGTTCAAACCAGATACCGCTTCCAAGGATTAAATCGTTGCTCTGCACAATCTTTGTGATAGCATCTCCATAGGTGTTAATCTCTGTTGTCTGATAGGAGGAACCCACCACCTGTGCAATGTTCATGGCAGTCGTTTCAACCATATTCAAATAATCATTAATGCTGTTGACATTTGCTTTCAGTTCAGACTGCATCGTAGAGTTGCTTTGCTCCGTAATCAGGTCCCGGCTTGTGGATTCACTGATTCTGGCTAACAACGCCAATGCTAAAACAACAACAGGTAAAATTCCAAGCAGCATCTTAATTCCGATGCTTCTTATTCCTATTTTTTTCTTCATACTTTTCTCTCCCGTGATTCGGTTTTTGGCTCTACCTTACAATTTTCGACATGATTTTCGAAAAAATAACACTTTGTTAAGGTAAAATTTTCGTTTGCATATTATCATAACAATAACACTTCATTATGCTCCCCGTATAGAACTAGTAGAATTAGTTACATCTGCTTAAGATATTCCCAGCGGGTTACGCAGGCGTTACTATAAAAATCAATAACTTTATGTATATAACCTGCAACATCTCCTTTCTTGCGCCCGGTAAATGCATAATTTTAATCGTCATTCATTATACTATTCGTATTCACAATATGCAATATATTTATTTTACATACTTTAATCGTGTATTTTATCGATTATAATATCATACAATATATAGGGAGAGGTGAGAGACATGGAGCAGGATTATATAAACAAACGAATAACTGAATTGAGGATAAAAAAGGGAGTAGCCGAACACAAGATGAGTATTGAATTAGGACACAGCAGAAGCTATATTCAAAGCATTTCCAGCGGCAGAAGTCTTCCTTCCATGACTGAATTCCTGGCAATCTGCGATTACCTGAGTGTTACTCCAAGGGATTTTTTTGATGACGATATTTCAAATCCCCCTCTGATCAGAGAAGCGGTGGATAAGCTTAAAACACTTTCAGACGGAGACCTTTTACTGATTCTTACCATGATCAACAGGCTACAGTCTTAAATACTTATTTGGTAACCGAACTCCCCTGCTCATGCAGGGGTTTTTCATTTGTATAAATCCGTGCTCCCAAAATAAGGCTAACTAAGACCAGTGCATTTCCCAGTAAAATATCAAGTAAACCCATAATACACCTCTTATTCTTTCTGTCAATCTTCTTTTTTGTTAGTTCAGACAAACGTCCGATCTGACGTATTGGTGCCCGACGGCTTCAACAGGTTGATGCTCCCGGTTACACAGCCCAAGTCAGGTACTGCTCCCAGTATACGCCCATATAATTCATCCGTGTCACCTCTGGAAAGCATCCCGCAAAAGTAACCGTATAAATCCTGAAAGTTTTGCTTTTTTTCTATTTTTCTATCCATACAGCCTCCTGTGTATAGCATAAAAATAAGTCTCCTATTATAGGCTAACCGATTTCCATTTTCTTCTTGTCTCCATAAAGCACTACGCTTTTCCGAATAAGCGATAAGCAATTGGACCATGAGTTCCGTTTTTCAAAGGGGCAGTTAAACATAATCATAAGTAATCTCTCCCCAGCCGGGTATACGGTAAGAACATTATAGATGTTTTCATTAAGAGCGCTGCTTATAAATTCCATCCATGCGCTGGGCGTCTCTTCTTTTGGTTCTGAGCCGGTATCCAGACATACACTCATTGGCTGGAACCGTTTTAAAACCCGATAAAATTCATGTATAACAGCTTCCAGCTGATCTTCCTTTACACTTTTATCTATCATGTTAAAGCAAAGATTAACGGATCCATCTTCATTAGTCTTAATAACTTCAGGCCGCTGTTCTGAAAAGTACTTTTTTTTGGCCATCTCCGGTGTCATATCCCGGAATGCACTGGGAATAGAAACTCCCAGCTCATTATTAAATAACATGGTCTCCTGAAACTGAATCAGCTCACCGTTCACATAGATCCCTGTTTCAATACTGGTAAAGCGGTTGATCCATTCAAGATGCCTGTCAGCCAGTACCTTTTCATCATCTAACATATTTTTATCCTCCGTAAAGATTCTATCCCTCTTCCTTCAGCAGCTTCTTCTTTGTCTCCGTCTCACTTCTGGTTTCTGAGAAGATATCTAATTCTGATCTTTTTGCACAAATACCATGTTCTTCTGCAGCAACGGAAGATTTAATCGTATTAAGAAAAAGTAGAATAAGCATTTCTATATTCAGCAATAGTTTTTTTACCATGTTACCTGATTTATTTTTCTTTTGGTCCGTATTATAGGTAAACCGGGGTATGAGAACCAGATTTTCCTGTAAAATCTTGCACTTCACGTTCCTGGTATCCTGTGCAGCCAGGCTGTATAACATGTTCTGACTTTTTCGTATATAATAATATCGATTCCAAAAATAAAGATCCCCATAGTGAATATCTGTATCCAGCTGATACCGTTTTATTTTTTCTGTTCCATCATCTCTTCGAACATAACAGCTAGCTCTATATTGATAATAGCTTTCGTTTACCCTTTTTGTGCTCACCTTCTAGTCATCCTTTCATTCCCCCGCTCTCTTTCTCATACATAATTACATTCTACATCTGGAGATTTTTTTTTCAACACTAGTGCCAAAATTATACGCTTTCAGTTCCGAAATTTGCATGGCTTTTAAAACACACTTACTATATAGGAAATCAAGAGAATAGGGGGTTTTGGCTTATTCACACGGCAATACAACAAACAACCTCCAGAGCATATGCCCTGGAGGTTGTCCATTTTTAATACATGATACACATCAATCACAAGCTTTTTTATTTTTAAACACCCCATAAACCAACATAAGAGACAAGATGACATGACTGATAGCAATCACAACGCCAGCTCTTAATCCAAAATACCAAAATGCTGCTCCGATAACAGCTTCAATTAACCATACTAATCTGCTTTTTTTTCGATAATATACTATTTCAACTTCGTCCAAAGGCTTATTTATATCGGGGACAGGAGCATATTTGTATATTAATAATCCTGAAACCACAAAACACATTGGTACTATTATCGCGGCCAACTCCCCAGTCAACCCTTTTTCAACAAAACAGACAAGTAAGATTAAAATAGTAGAAACGATAGTACATACCCCATTTGTCCTGGCATGATAACCGCCGCAATATGACCTTAATGGAATATAACTGATAAGAAATACAGCTACCTGCATAGGTACCTTGAATGCAACGGCAACCAAAATAGCTATCATTATATTGACTGACAGATTCAGCATTACTTCATAAGCATACTGATATAAAGAACTCTGTTCATTGGTTAAAATACTTCTACTAACCTGCCAACTAACGATACTTTCTGACATTCTCTTAATCATTAGAATTTCCTAAACATTTTTGCTTCATCTGGTACTTTAGGCTGATGGTGAGCAAACATACAAGTAACATTAAATGAATATAAAGCTACAGCAAATGCAAAATAATTCATAACTTTAACTGGGGCAAACTTTCCTCTTACATTATTCATCAGCTTTTTCATAACACAAACACTCCTTTTTTTCTTTGATAATATACTATGAAAGTATTAATTTCAAGTGATGTGCCAAAATTATACATGTTAGATTCCAAAATTTGCTAAATACTAACTAAAGCATGATATAGTAAGTGTTGTTATAAACTTATTTTCTCTTTCTTCCAGGTTCAAAGAGCCTCCATATTTTTCTGCAAGCGAATTAACTATACCAATTCCTAATCCATGATGCTTTGGATCTGATTTTGTGGATAGTAGTCGATTCCCTTCTTTTAAAGCCATTATGGAATAACTATTTTCTATATGTAGAACAAGAAAATAATTGGTACCCATGAATAGCTTTACATCTACTAAACGATTTCCTTTATTACACTTTTCAGCAGCTTCGATCGCATTATCAATCAGGTTACCCATCATAGATATTAAATCTGCATCTGAAATAAAATCTATTTTAAGAAATTTCTCCACAAAAATTGATAACTCAACACTAACCTCTTTTGCTTTAATTACTCTTTCAGATAATATAGCATTTAATACTGGGTTCCCATTATATATTACTATTTCAGTTTCTTTTTTAATGTTTCCCTTTAACTCATCAATAATGTTAATTATCTTTTCGTTATCTCCATTTAAAGCAAGCAATCTAAAACTGTTAAAATATGAATTAATGTCGTGCATATAACATTGATATCGTTCATTAATCTTTAAGATTTTCTGAAAGTGCTCATTCTCCATATCTTGTTTAACTAAGGACAATTCAGCTATTTTAACTTTATTTAACACATCTTTGTACTTTTCAAGAACAATATAAATTGCAGCATTTGTAAAGAATAAAAGGAACGCACCAACACACATAAATATTTGCATGTACCGCTCTTTAGGAAAATCTAAATATATAAAGTTCACTGATATAATCAATGAAAATATTGGAACAATAAGTAAATACCAAGCAAAACTATCATTATCACTTATTTCAAGTTTTCTTGTATACTTTTCTATATAAACCAGAAACATAAAACCAACGAAATATTCCACTAAAAGAAAATAGATACCTCCAGAAGTAAACCAAGGCGGCACATAAAAAGGTAGAATGTTCGTTAATAAACGATATAATATTTCAAAGGACACTTCTTTTCCGCAAGCAAAAATGGCATAAAATATAATCGTATATGCTACTGCATTCGTTAAAGATACCCTAAACATAAGTATTACATAAACGTAATAGATTATGGGTACTGTCATTAAATTTAACCAGCTAAGACCAAGGCTATTTTCCAGAAACATCAATATAGTAAAAGTTATAGTCAAAACAATTGTAACTTTTGAAGTCCGCTTCTTTTTAAACATAGTACTAAAAAAGCGATATAACATATAAATATCAGCCGCACAGAAAAACAGTCTGCTAGCTGAAAACAAATCATTCTCCATTATATACGCCTTCCCTGTATTTTGATAGCATAAAGTCTTCTTTCAGCTTATTGAATTCCTGAGTTTTACTTCTAGCTATCTGAAATGTGTTGTCTATATCTTTTAACTTTAAAATTTTACTGGTACAGTAAACCAAATACTTCAAATTGACGATATAACTGTCATGAGGATAACCAAAACCATGATCTTTTAATTTTTCATAGATCTTTTCTAATTTCTCCGGAATACGGATATCAGGTGTATCACCCTTTTCATTGGGTTTTATACCATAGATACGATACGAACTTTCAGAAATATGTACTCTTGTATTCTTCTTATATTTTTCAATGTACACAATATCATCTGCTCTTAAAAACAGCCTTTCCCTGTTCATATTCGCCGTAAGGAAAGGGGCCTGACCAAATTCAATCATTTTGTCCAGAGCGTCCTTGATATACCGATCCATAATCTTCTCAGTCATATTTTTCATGATATAACGATATGGCTGTACTTCAAAGCTCCGTGGAGATGGTTCTACGAAACCAGTGTAAAAGACAAGGATTACATTGTTATCCAGTTCTCTGATACGGATTGCAGTTTCCTCACCATCGATTCCTTTCATCTGAACATCAAGGAATATGATGGAAAACCGGATGCCTTTTATGGCCTCCAAAAGCAACAGGCCACTGTCATATTCATGAATGCGAATCTTCTCCGCCTCCGGGATGTTTTTATCAATCCTCTCAGATAACCGTTGACGATCCTGCGCATTGTCATCACATATAGCAATTTCAAACATATTTCTTCCCCTTTGTAAAAACATTTTATTTAATCTATCGGGAAAAATTTCCCTATTCATAAGAATAATATAAGAAAAGACGCCAAAAAGCAACATCATTACCCGCTTTTTGGCATCTTTTCATTTTTTATTACCTATTCTTTGTTATGACACAGCGAATTGGCTGTTGTAAAGCTGGGCATAAAAACCATTTTGAGATAGCAGGTCTTCATGGGTTCCCTGTTCAATGATATGACCATCCTTCATGACTAAAATCACATCCGCTTCCCTGATGGTAGATAAACGGTGGGCAACGATAAAGCTGGTTCTTCCCTCCATCATTTTTGCAAATGCCTTCTGAATCTTTATCTCAGTTCTTGTATCAATGGAGGAGGTCGCTTCATCAAGAATAAGCATAGGCGGAAGGCACAGCATGACCCTGGCAATGCATAAAAGCTGCTTTTGTCCCTGAGATAAATTTCCACCATCTTCAGAGATCACAGTATCATATCCATTGGGCATACGCTCGATAAAACTGTGGGAATGAGCTTCCTTGGATGCCAGTATAATCTCTTCATCAGAGGCATCCGGTTTTCCATATGCAATATTTTCCCGAATAGTTCCTGATTTCAGCCAGGTTTCCTGAAGTACCATGCCGTAGTTTGACCTCAGGCTTTCTCTGGTCAGGTGTCTGATATCCGTACCATCCACCTGAATGGAACCGGAATCTACATCGTAAAAACGCATGAGCAGATTAATAACGGTACTTTTACCACAGCCGGTAGGTCCTACAATGGCTACTCTCTGTCCTGGTTTCACCAGGAGATTCATATCCTGGATCAGAGTAACCTTAGGATTGTAAGAGAAATCAACGTGATTAAGATGTATCTCGCCAGTTGCATTGATAAGAACTTTTGCTTCCGGATCATCCGGCACCTGTGGTTTTTCATCAATCAGCTCAAATACTCTGGCTGCAGATGCCAGTGCATTCTGAAGCTCCGTGATAACTCCCGATATTTCATTGAATGGCTTTGTGTACTGATTGGCATAGTTTAAAAAGCTGGTCAGCTGTCCAACCGTCAAAAGACCGTTAATGGCGGCAAATGCACCGGATATTCCTACGCAGGCATAAACAAGACTGTTTACAAATCGAGTGGATGGATTGGTAATAGACGAGAAAAAGGTGGCTTTTAATCCCCATACCCGAAGTTCTTCATTAATGCTCTCAAACTTCTCCTGGGCTTCTTTTTCATGTCCAAAGGCCTGAACTACCTTTTGATTTCCCATCATCTCCTCAACAAGAGAGGTAAGCTCCCCCCTGGTCCTTGACTGCATTTGAAACAGATGATATGTTTTCTTGGCGATGAAGCTGGCCACGAATAGGGATACAGGAGTGACTAAAACTACAACTGCAGCAATGACAGGATTGATGTAGAACATAAAAATCAGCGTTCCAATTATGGTAAGGACACCGGTAAATAGCTGGGTAAATCCCATCAGCAGACCATCTGAGAACTGATCAATGTCCGCAATAATTCTGCTGATAATATCCCCATGAGAATGGGAATCTATATATTTGAGAGGTAGTATCTCCAGCTTATTAAATGCCTGAGTTCTAATGTCTTTGACAACCCGGTAAGTGATCCAGTTATTGATATGGCTCATTAACCACTGGGCAATTGCGGTTAAGAGTATTACAATTCCCATCTGTTTAAGAATTACCCACATACCTTGAAAATCTACATCTCCAGCTCCAACAATACAGTCGATGGCACGACCGATAAGAATCGGAATGTAAAGAGTCAATAATACGGTAAGCAGGGCACAGAATAAAGAAGCTATGACGCCCCATTTATACCGGCTGATGCAATCCAGCACACGTTTTATGGTAGAACCATGTTTTTTAATTC
This sequence comes from Lacrimispora xylanolytica, assembly GCF_026723765.1. Classification (NCBI taxonomy): domain Bacteria; kingdom Bacillati; phylum Bacillota; class Clostridia; order Lachnospirales; family Lachnospiraceae; genus Lacrimispora; species Lacrimispora xylanolytica. Next base: position 2,058,632 of record NZ_CP113524.1, on the reverse strand, counting down.
CCATATTACTGCGCCTCCTTTTCTGATAACTGTGATAAGCAGATTTCACGGTAAACATCGCAGGAATCAAGTAGTTCTTTATGGGATCCAAAACCAGCCATAACTCCATCGTCAAGGACTACTATTTTATCCGCATTTTTTATGGTTGCTGCACGCTGCGATACGATAAATACCGTCATATCCCTGGTACCCTCTTTTATTGCTTTCCTAAGCTTTGCATCCGTAGCAAAGTCCAGTGCTGATGCACTGTCATCCATTATTAGAATCTGTGGACTTTTAACCAGTGCTCTGGCAATGGTAAGCCTTTGTCTTTGGCCCCCTGACAAATTTTTACCTCCAGCCTGAATCATGAAATCCAGACCTTCTCCCTTTTCTTCTACAAATTCTCTTGCCTGGGCAATGGTAAGGGCACGATATATCTCTTCATCCGTTGCATCTTTTTTGCCCCACTGCATATTTTCACGAATAGAGCCTTTAAACAGGACCGATTTCTGCGGAACAACACCCACCAGCTCTCTTAGCTGCCCCAGCGGATACTCTCTCACATCAGTTCCGCTGATTTTCACTTCTCCCTCCGAAACATCATAAAATCTTGGAATGAGATTCACTAAAGTCGTTTTTCCCGATCCAGTACCTCCGATGATTCCAATGGTCTCACCCTTACCTGCCTGGAAGGAAATATGATTGAGTGCCGGTGCTTTGGCTCCCTCATAGGTAAAGTTCATGGAATTAAAGGAAACCATAGCTTCTTCTGGCTTTTCTATTACATCTGTATGAACGGTCTCCACAATACCGGGCTTCTTATTAAATACGGCTGTTACACGGTTTGCACAGGCAAGTGCCTTTGAGATGGTAATAATGAGATTTGCCAGCTTAACAAGCTCTACCAAAATCTGAGACATGTAATTGACAAGAGCCACTACCTGTCCCTGGCTTATGATGCCCTGCTCAACTTTGCCAGCTCCTGCGTGTATAAGAATAATAATAGCTATATTAATGATCACGTAAGTAAACGGGTTCATCAAAGCAGATATCTTTCCTACATGGACCTGAAACTTCACAAACAGGCTGTTTTCCTCATCAAAGCGGCTGATTTCGTCCCTTTGCCGGTTAAAAGCTCTGATGACCCGGACACCCAGCAAATTTTCCCTTGCGGTGAGAAGAACCTGATCCAGCTGCTTTTGAACTTTTTTATAGAGGGGCATACTTAAATACATAATCCCGAATATGACCACCGATAATATGGGTATGGTAATAACAAAAATCAAGGCTGCCTGAAAATTAATAGTAAATGCCATGACCATGGCACCAAATACTACAAAAGGCGATCGTAAGAATAATCGGAGAAACATATTGATACCTGATTGAATCTGATTGGCATCACTGGTCATTCTTGTGATCAGAGTAGCGGTTCCAATGGTATCAATTTCACGATAAGAAAGCTTATTGATATGGGCAAATAAATCATTTCTTAATACCGTACCAAAGCCTGCTGCTGCCTTTGCAGCAAAATACTGGGCCGTTATGGAGCAAACAAGACCAATGATACCAAGCAGTACCAAAAGACCTCCCATTTTCAGAATGTAAGATGAATCCTGAGTCTTTATGCCCACATCAATGACTTTTGCCATGACCAAAGGCACCAAGAGCTCAAAGCTTGCTTCCAGAAGCTTAAACAACGGCCCCAGAGTACTTTCCAGCTTATATTTTTTGAGATACTTCAGGAGTTCCTTCATATTAAATCCTCCGCTTTTGAAAACTTATATTTTTTTGGAATACTATATTGTATTATTATATCAGTTTGGTATAATAATACAAGTACAAATAGTAATATATTATAAATTAAAGGATGTGCCAAATGTATCCACTTAATTCAAAACAGTTATATTATTTTATAACCATCGCTGAAACAGGAAGTTTTACCGATGCGGCAAAAAAACTGGGACTTTCCCAGCCACCACTTAGCAAGCAGATCATGCTTCTTGAAGAGGACCTTGGCATTAAACTGTTTGAACGTGGTTCAAGAAAGACAGAACTGACGGAAGCGGGAAGCTTTCTCTATTCCCGTGCAAAGGACATCCTTAATATGATGGAAGATGTTACGAAGGAACTAATGAATTTTCCTTCCTCTGCAAAGGGGACTTTAAAATTGGGGACCATTTCATCCTCCGGAATTATATTGCAGGATTTTTTAAAGACTTTCTGCAGCTCTCATCCCAATGTGAAGTTTGAGATCACTGAGGGGAACACCTATGAATTAATGGAAAAAATGAGAAATGGAATCATTGAATGTGCCATTATCAGAACTCCCTTCCATTCGGAGGGCTTTGCATGCGAATACGGAAAGAATGAACCGCTTATGGCAGCTGGAATCCCTGCCTTTTTCTCGGAAATTCCAGCTGAAAAGATTATATTAACAGATTTGTCCGGAAAGCCGCTTATTTATTACCGCCGCTTTGATGCCATAATTTCCACGGCATTTCAAAATATTGGTGTAGAACCACACATTTTTTGCCGCAATGACGATGCAAGGACCTGCCTGCAATGGGCCGAATCTGGTCTTGGCATCGCTCTTGTGCCAAGGTCCATCTGTCAGGCGGAAAAGTTTTCTAACCTGGCACTTCGTGAAATTGACTCTCCGGATACGGTTACGAGAATTGCAGCTGTATATAAAAAAAATGGCTATGTCTCAAACATAGCCAGGGAATTTGTTACTTGCTTTGGCAAGGAGATTTCCAGTTAGTCAAAAAGGCTTAGCTGGGTGATCTCGTAATTCTTTTTATAAGAATGAATGATATCAGGCATCTTATATAAAATACCAAACCGTTCGCACTCCTTTGTAAAAATAGCCCAGAGTTTTTTTACATGGGGGCTTGTACACCCATAGCTGTTTCCGTAACGTCTGATATAGCTGGCAACCAGGTCCTGTTCCGGAAACTGCTCCTTAATGCGATCAAAAAACCACTCCCGCTGATTGTTGCGAAGGGTTACACCAAAGGATGGATAGATGAAATTTGCCCCGGTCGCATGAGCCGCATTTACAATGGATCGTATATTTTCTTCATTGTCTTCCAAAAGCGGAAGGATGGGCATCATTAGAATTCCGGTAAAGATACCATTATTTCTTAAGGCCTCTATCAGCTCCAGGCGTTCAGAGGGCAGCGATACATGGGGCTCTATCTTTTTTGCCAGATGATTGTCCGTTGTAGTCACCGTGACTTTACAAATAACGGGAGAATGCTCCTTAATTCCTAAAAGCACGTCCATATCCCGTTTCAACAACGCACTTTTGGTTGCCACTGCTGCTCCGAAACCAAATGCATCAATTAACTCCAGGGCATGCCTCGTAAGCTCTGATTCCTTTTCAAAAGGATTATAAGGGTCGCTCATAGCACCGGTACCAACGACCCCCTTTTTTACCTTTCGTCTCAATTCGTCCCGTATAATCCGAAGGGCATCTTCTTTCACCCGAACCTTGTCAAACTGGTCGATTCCGTAGCAGTCAGACCGGCTGTCGCAATAGATACAGCCATGACAACAGCCTCTGTAAATATTCATATTGTAATCGATTCCAAACCAATCTGCGCTGCTCTTGGTTTTCGTCACGATTGTTTTTGCAGGAACGTATTCCATGAGTTTTTTCCTCTCTCTGATCATAAAAAACATATTTCATTCATTCTATAAGTACAGGCATCTTTTGTCAATTCCATGAATTAAAATCCTTTGAAATACTTTAAAAAGAGGTGCCTTGATATTTTTTTTGTCCCATGCTAATATGCTTATACAAGTAACTCTGATACGGGTTTCTTTGAAAGGAGATTTTATGGTTCGTTTTCTTTTGCGCTGTAAGGAAATAAATGATAAATATAACAGAGATGAAATGACCGTGTACGCTGCCCAGGCTTCCTTCTTTTCCATCATCGCTGCATTTCCCTTTTTAATGCTTTTACTAGCCTTGGTTCAGTTCATACCTCCCATTACAAAAGCCAATCTCCTGCAGCTGGTGATTACCGTGGTACCAAACACACTGGAAATGAACAGCGTAATTGTAAATGTAATTGATGATTTATATACCGCCACTCCGGTAGCTGTACTTTCTGTCTCAGCTTTAGCCGCCTTATGGTCATCATCCCGGGGAATGTTAAGCATTGAAAAAGGGCTAAACCGGGTGTTTGGACAGCAGAAAAAAAGAGGATATCTTATGACCCGTATTATATGCACTGGATATACCATTGTATTTATGATTATCTGCATCTTATCCCTGGTACTCTTGGTGCTTGGTAATTCCATTCAAAGTTTTCTATACCGTCACTTTCCCGTAATTGGCGAGATCACTCAATATATTATCACCTTCCGGTCCATGCTGATTCTTATTCTGACCGTATGCTTTGCGCTGGTCTATACCTATGTACCGTCTAAAAAACAACATTTTTTAAGACAGTTCCCTGGAGCGGTTTTTTCCACTGTAGGCTGGATATCGTTCTCATTTATTTTTTCTATCTATTTTAATAATTTCGGAAACTTTTCCGTAACATATGGAGGACTTACAGCGATTGTACTTTTAATGCTGTGGCTTTATACTTGTATATGCATTCTCTTCTTTGGTGCAGAAATAAATTATTTTTATTCGGAGTATCGGGAAGACCAAAAAAATTCGTAAGAAAAACCAGGGTCGAACAACCGCCACCCTGGTTTTAATTTTGCTCGATTCAATTAACTGAATAGAGGCGTTGATAAGTACCGGTCACCTGTATCAGGTAATATCACAACGATTCTCTTTCCTGCATTCTCAGGCTGCTTTGCCAGTCTGGCAGCTGCCCATACCGCAGCTGCAGAGGAGATTCCCACCAGGATTCCCTCCATCTTAGCAATATCTTTTCCAGTCGCATAGGCATCTGAATTTTCCACAGTTATAATCTCATCATAAATCTCTGTATTTAATATAGAAGGAACGAATCCTGCCCCGATTCCCTGAATGCCGTGAGGACCTGGATTACCGCCGGAAAGCACTGGAGATCCTGCTGGCTCAACTCCCACGATTCTAATCTCTGGATTCTGGCTCTTTAAATATTCTCCAGCTCCCGTTATGGTTCCGCCAGTCCCAATACCAGCAACAAAAATGTCCACCTTACCATCGGTATCCCGCCAGATCTCCGGGCCAGTTGTTTCCCGATGGGCTTTGACATTGGACTGATTGTCAAACTGCCCCAGTATCACAGAGTTTGGAATTTCTTTTTGTAATTCCTCTGCTTTTGCAATGGCACCCTTCATTCCCTTGGTTCCTTCTGTCAGTACAATTTCTGCACCGTATGCTTTTAATAAATTTCTTCGCTCTACGCTCATCGTCTCAGGCATGGTTAGGATGGCACGATAGCCTTTAGCAGCCGCAATGCTTGCGATTCCAATTCCGGTATTGCCTGATGTGGGTTCGATGATCGTTGCTCCTGGCTTTAAAATTCCATTCTTCTCAGCATCATCAATCATAAAGAAAGCCGCCCGGTCTTTGACGCTGCCGGCAGGATTAAAATACTCCAGCTTAGCAAGTAAGACCGCCGAAAGCTCATGATTCTTTTGGAAATTACAAAATTCAACCAATGGAGTGTTACCGATTAGTTCCAATGCACTTTTTTTAATATTTTCCATGATATCCCCCTCCTTTTTAATACCTGACTGATAAGAACTTATGACAGTTCGTACAGCTTGCTGTATTTTTCCTTCAGATACCGTATGAAATATTCAGGATTAAAGTCTTCCCCTGTTACATCCTTTAAAATCTCACGGCTGGTTTTCATCTTACCGAACTGGTGTACGTTCTCCTTCAAATAATTGCGGATTACATCTATCCTCTCAGTTCTAAGTAATTCATCAAAATCCATTTCCTTTTGCATATGGTAGTAAAGCTGTGCACCAAACGCATTTCCCAGGGCATAAGATGGGAAATATCCGAACATTCCCTGAGACCAATGGATGTCCTGAAGAATTCCTTCGGATGGATTTTCCGGTCTGACTCCTAAATATTCCTCGTATTTATCCGCCCACAACTCTGGAAGCTTCTCTAAATCAATATCCTCTTCCACAATCATCTTTTCAATTTCATAACGAATCATAATATGGAGACTATAGGTAAGCTCGTCAGCCTCTGTACGGATAAAGCTTGGCTCTACTTTGTTAATCGCTTCCACGAACTGCTCAAGCGGAATCTTTTTCAGTTTATCCGGGTATAACTCTACCAGCTTTCCATAGATTGGCTCCCAGAACGCTTCCTTCCGGCCGATGATGTTTTCAAAGAATCTGGACTGGGATTCATGGACTCCCATAGAGGTTCCCTGTCCTACCGGCGTCTGGGTGATATCATCTCTGATTCCCAGCTCATAAAGGCCATGGCCGGCTTCATGAATCACAGAGAACATGGAACTGTCCATCTTATCATGATAGCTGGTAGTAATTCTTACATCGTGGTTGTGAAGGTTTGTGGTAAATGGATGGGCGCTTTCAGACAGAACCCCCTTATGAAAATCAAATCCAACATATTCAGCAAGAAATTCTGCCATCTCCTTCTGTTTCTCTACTGGATATCCACCAACCAGGAAGGAGTTATCAATTTCTTTTCCATTTTCTTTAATTTCTTTTAAAAGGGGTACAATTCCTTCTTTCAGCTGACTGAAGAATTCATCAAGAAGCTCTGAATTAAAATCCTTCTCATGTTCATTCAGCATTACATCGTAAAGCTTCTGGTCGTCTTTTTTACGATAGGAAGCAAATTTCTTTTTAAAGGAAATGACTTTTTCAAGGGTAGGTGCAAAGGAATCAAAATCTTCGCTTTTTTTGGCTTTTGTCCAGACTCTGACTGCATCTGCCACCAGCTGAGCATTCTCCCTGTATTCCTCAGAGGGGACACAGATCAAATCCTCTCTTGCTTCTCTCGCCCCTTTTACGATAGCCTGCTCCACATCGGAAAGGCCTTCTTCTTTTTCACAGGCTTCAATGGCTTTTCCCATCTCATCCCCTGTGATGATACGATAATATTCTTCAGATAAAACACCAATCACCCGATTGGTATAAGAACTGGCATCTTCTGGTGCCAAAGTTTCATTATCCCACTCAAAAAGTACAAGTGCTGTTTGTAACGCCATGGTTCTCTCTAGGAGAGAAGATAACACTTCATAAGTTTTTTTCATAATTACGTTCTCCTTCATAGATATAAGGCATATTCTTTATGAGTGTGTCCAAAGGGTCAGAAAAAATACTTTTTAAGACTTTACATTCCTGTTCCAAAAATGGAAGCCTCTTTGATATCAAGCTTCGCCAACCACTGACGGACCTTATCTTCTTCATAGAAATCGGAAGAAAATGAGGCAAGGGAAAGCTCAATGGGAATGTCGGTTTTCATCGTTGCTAATGCTTTTGACATGAGAGCCGCCTTTTCCCCGCATAATTCTTCCTCGCTGGTCTTAGTCAGGGCTTTATATGGAGAGCGTGAGATTTTCAGCTCATTTTTCCAAAAATCCTGTAATTCTTTCAAGCGCTTTTTATCTTCTTCCACTTCATGAATCGCCCGGTAAATTTCCTCTACCGTTCCATATTCACGAAGAAGCAAGGGAGCTGCACTGCTGACACCTTTCACTCCGGGAATATTATCTGATGAATCTCCCTGAATGCCTTTTAAATCCGCAATCTGCTCTGGTCTCACTCCTTCTTCGTAGAAGACAGTATCAGACGTATATTCAAATACCTTCTCCGGGAGATTTACATCCTCTTTTTTTATACGATAGAAGGAATAATACTTTTTATAAAGTTCATCCGCTTTTTCCTGGCGTGACTGCACCATCCAGGCACGGACATTGTACTCGTCACTTACCAGCTGAAGGTAATCGTGGTCCTTCGTAAGAACGACCATTGGAATCTCTTCCCTGAATTTCATGACCAGGCTTCCAGCATAATCATCTGCTTCATACCGGTCGCAGCAAAGTACCTGAAATCCCACCTCCTCTAGAATCTGCTCCATCAGCGCAAATTGATGTTTCAGTGGCTCTGGTGTCACTCCTCTTGTTCCTTTGTATTCCGAATACATCTCCCTGCGGAAGGTATCCCTGGTTTTATCAAATACAAAAGCGATATGGTCCGGCTGCTGTTTTTTCATCAGAGAGACTATCATCTTAAGCATACCAAAAATGGCGTTGGTATAAGTGCCATCTTTCGCGTGAAGGATCTTGTCATAATGTCTCTGCTTTTCTTCTTCCGTCTTTGCAAACATGATTTCTCTTGGCAAGACTGCATAATAGCAGGTGGACAGCATGGAAGAGCCGTCAATTACTACAAATTTTCTTTCTGACATGTAATTCTCCATTCTTTCCTGATGTTATTTATGATCAGGTAAAATATTGCTGTAAATCTGTTTCATTTCTGGCACCCAGACGTTTCATAATTTCCTTTCGCTCCTGACCAGACAGTCCCTTCCAAAGCTTTTGCACACGAGGGTCTGAAAAACCAATATAGGGAACTCCATTCACATCACATTCGTAGGATGATAAGTAATGATTGAGCGCACTCCACTCTACGTAAAAGGTATTAATGCTGCGGCTCAAAGAGCTTACTTTTGCCATGTTCTTTCCTCCCGGATAAAACCTTTATTTCACTGTTTCATGATTCCAAATCTGAACTTCACCTTCATAGCCTTCAAAGACCTGCTCCAGGATCCCTTTCACTGTTTCCCAGTCGCCTCCGGCATTGCCGCATCCAATCTTATATGGAAACGCTACTTTCTCCTGTTTCTTTCTTACGTCCAGGAAATCACGAATCTCCTGAAACGCTTTTTCCAGAGCTTTATAATCCGTATAGAGACCGTTTTTTCCATAATCATCTTGTCCATAAAGATTAGCAATGAGAAACCACCGGTCGTCCTTTTCCACCAGCTGAGCCGAAACGCGGCCAAGAAGCTCCGCGGTTCTTCCTCCCGCCTGTTCCTGCCACTGTTTTGTTAATATCTTATAAGTTTTCTCTACCTCTGGAAACAATTTTTTTATCTGCCCATTCAGTCCTTTTTCGAATACCCCCCGACAATTTACCTGATGGCAGATCACATCTGCATCAGAAGTAAAAATATCTCCTTCGTAGTACTTTATCATTCTTTTCCCTCCAAACAATGAGATCCAATATCCAGTAACATTATACCCTGATTTTCCAGTTATTCATAGTCTTATCAGAAAGTTTTAATATATAATTTTCCGTAAAAGAGATTGAACTATATGACAATACGTTCTATAATAAAGAAGTATTAATACAAAAGAAAAAGGTAAGGTGCTATTATAATGGAAAATGAGATCAAATGTCCATACATCATATTTAAACTATCTGGGTCTCTTTACTGTATTGACAGCAGATATGTATCTACGATTGTACAGCTTCCAGAGTACAATACGATACCTGCTGCACCCGCCAATGTAACCGGCATGTTCAAATACAGAGACCAGGTCATCCAGATGCTGGATTTGCGAATCACCTTTGGGATGAAATCCATTTTCAGCGAATACAGTGAATTTGAAGAGATGATTGATGCAAGAAAACAGGATCATATCAACTGGGTTCGTGAATTTGAGCGCTACATAACAGAAGGTGGTGTATTTACGCTTGCCAAAGACTCCCATCAATGTGCTCTTGGCAGATGGTACGACCGATTTACTACGGATAACCAATCTGTAATGTCTCATCTTCGTAAGATGGAAGAGCCTCATGAAAAACTTCACCATTCCGCGTTTGAAGCAGAAGACTGCATGAAAAACCTTGAAGGGGAAGAACTTAAGCTTCAATTAGATCAAATATTAAAGATGGCAAAAGAAACTTACATGCCCGAGATCTTAGCACTATTGGATCAGTCAAAGGAAGTTTTCCGGTCATCCCTCTTTAAAGAGATGGTTCTTATTCTTGACAATACCAGCTGGGGAATCGTAGTGGATGAAATAGTCGCAGTTGAGGATCTTGAGATAATTGCAGATAGAAAGCAGGATCCAATGATTAACCGCTCCTCTTTTATTAACAATGTTATGGAAAGCAGCAAACGGGAAGGGCTGATTTTCGAACTGAGTACCAAGAGTCTCATTACGAAGTTAGAAGAACTGGAAACAACGTTCTAATGAATATCTCTTATATATTTGCAAAGAGCCGAAAAAGTCATAACGACTTCTCCGGCTCTTTGCATTCCGTTCAGAAATATTTTTTATTGCCCCAAAGGTTACTCTTCTTCAGATCCAGATATTCATTATAAGCCTTCTCCAGAATCTGCTTTTCATTGGAAAATTTCAGAAGATGATACGCTTCATGGAACTTGTAATATCCTGAATCAATAAAGTATTCTTCCCGCTGTGGTTTACTGTAATAGCTGTCGGCCATCATCAGATACCAGTGTACATCCTTCTCCACCATATCCTGGGGTGTGTTAAAAGAGTACTGGCTCTTGCCGATGTACTTGATAATAGACGCACTAACCCCTGTCTCTTCCTTCACTTCACGGAGCGCTGTCTCTTTATACTCTTCACCCGCTTCTACTGTTCCCTTTGGCAAAACCCAACCTTCATACTTGTTTTTGTAATTCTTATATAAAACCAGAATTTTACCTCGAAAAATAACCACACCGCCACAACTCGTTGCTTCTATCATTGCAATTCCTCCAGAGTGAACCGGACATCTATAAAAATTTCCGATTTTGGTGTGTCTCACAGACTGGCTATAGTATACCTCTTTTTCACCTCTTATGCAAGTCTGTAATCTTCAAAACCATATATCATATCTTGCATCATCTGGAAAAATATAAGTCAAAAAGAGCTCTGGCAATGGGTGCGGCTGCCTGTCCGCCGGAACCGCCTTCTTCTACGATTACGCTGATCACTACTTTTGGGTGCTCCACCGGAGCAAATCCGATGAACCACGCGTGTGTTTCTTTCGCTTTTTCAAATTCTGCAGAACCTGTTTTTCCTGCTACCGTATAGGATTTGGTACGAAGGGCAGAGCCGGTTCCGTCTGTCACCACGGCCTTCATATATTCGGTCAATGCCGCCGATTCCTCTGCGGTCATTAGGTTTCCGTAGGACTGAGGCATGAACTTCTTTACAACATCTCCTCCCACGCTTTCTACACGGTCAATCAAATATGGCTTCATAAGCGTACCACCGTTTGCTATGGCGGCAGTCATCATGGCATTGTGAATGGGAGTGATCTGGGTCTGGCCCTGACCGATGGATGTCTGAAGAATCTGCCAGGTTTCAGCTCCGCTTTCCATAGAATAAGAGCTTTTACTGTAGGGAATGGACAGAGGCAGTTCTTTATTAAACAATAGTTGTTCCGAGGTATTCTTTAAGCTATTTAAATTCAGGGAAAGACCCAGGTTTGAAAAAGCACCGTTACAGGAATTGGCAAATGCCTGAATCAGATTCTGGTGTCCATGTGCTGTTCCATGGTAACACTTAATGGAATATTCTCCATTTTTATATACGCCGTTACAATCAAAGGTATAATCTCCGTAGTTAGACGGATTCTCCCTCATGTATTCCAGAGCTGTCACCACCTTAAAGGTAGATCCAGGCGGATACAGCCCCTGGGTGGCACGGTTTAACAGCTGACCAGAGGTATTCTCTTCCGCTACCAGATGATTCCAGTCTGCAAGCAGTGTATTGGGATTATAATCCGGCTTTGATACCATGGCCAGAATCTTTCCTGTATCCGGCTCCATGACGACCACAGCTCCGTTTCTCTTACCCAGTGCATCATAAGCAGCCTTCTGGATATCTAAATCAAGGGTAGTGACTACATTATCTCCCTTGTTCTTCACAGAAGACAATTCATTAAAGACCTGTTCCAGCATATTTACATGGCTGGTAAGCAGGTAAAAGTTAGAAAGAGCCTCAAGTCCTGTCTTTCCATTGGTGGAATATCCCACCACATGAGAAAAGAGAGAATCATAAGGATAAAATCTGGATTCATTTCCTTCCCCATCTACATTGGTCTGGGCAAGTACCCTTCCATCACTGCTTCGTATCTCACCTCTGACCACCCGGTCGGCAAAGCTGTCAAGTCTTGCATTATAGGAATTGTTAATCACAGCATCACTTTTCGCAAAAAGAAAGTAACCATAATAAGCAGAAAGCCCTGCAAACAGGAGAACAATTCCATAGGTGAGTATGAGCATATGACGATTTGCTTTTGGATTTGGATTACTCTTCATCTTCTTCCTCTTCATTGCGTTTCAAAATATAAAGTCCCTGGATGATACCAAAGATAATAAATGTACTTAAAATGGAGCTTCCTCCATAGCTGACTAGGGGCAGTGTCACACCTGTAGAGGGGATAAACTTTGTCACTCCACCTACAGTCAAAAACACCTGGAAAATATAGATGGTTCCCAGCCCAAATGCAATCAGCTTATAAAACACTGCCTGCATCTTACTGGCGATCATCATAAACTGCAAAAAGCATCCAAGACAGATTAACAGGATGCATAAGGCAAATACAGCTCCCAGTTCTTCGGATATGGCAGAGAATATAAAATCCTTTTCCACTACAGGAATTTTTCTTGGCATTCCCCGATAAAGCCCCATACCGAACCAGCCACCGGTTCCAATTGCAAACAGAGACTGGGTAATCTGATAACCTTTTCCCGCTATGTCAGACCAGGGATTCAGCCATGCCATGACTCTTGTCCGAACGTGGCCAAATATCTGATAGGCCAGCAGGGAGGCCACAGAACCGCCTCCGATTCCAGCCAGAAGGTAGAGCCATTTTCCAGTGGCAACAAAAAGCATGAACACATATGCCACAAAGAAAATCAGGGCACTTCCCAGATCCTTTGAAATGACAAGAATCAAAACATGAATAGAAGCTACTGCTGACACAGTCATCACGGTCTTAAAATCGGTAGACCGGTAAAACATAGTGGCAATAAAAAATACATAGCTTATTTTTACAAACTCTGAGGGCTGAATGGAAAAATCTCCCACCCCAAGTGAGAGCTGGGCTCCAAAGCTGCTGGTACCTGCGATGCATACAATTCCCAGAAGAATAATACCTCCGATGCCGTAAATCCAGGGAATCCGACTTAGCTGCCATACCCGGTCGATGACAAATGGTATAATCCAGGTGATCACAGCTGCCGCCACGACAATTACAAACTGCTTCATCGCCCGGTCAAAGGAAAGCCTTGTGAGCATGATAAAGCCCACAGCCAGAAGCATGCACATATTGTTTACCAAAAGCCTGGATACATTTCTGTAAAACAACCGATACAAAAATAGATATAGCAAAAAGAACAAAACCTGAGCCAGATAAAATACCAGTATTCTCTCGTCCTTTGTTTCAAACCAAGTGATAACATAAGCCAGCAAATGAATCAGAAACATGGAGAAATTCTGGCGCCTGCAGATTTTCTTTTTTTTGCGTTCGTCCTTTGCGGAAAAAATATGAAAGTTTAAAAATGTATACAGTGCGATCAATAGTATCATCAGATATCTTGACACATCGATTATTAGATTAATCATATATCACCTACTCTACGCCGCGCTTAAAATGACCTCGTGTAAATTCTTCAAAAGGAAGTTCTCGTTTCTCTCCCTGATAAAATTCTCCCAAATAATACTGGATCACTGCTTTTGTCTGCTCCTTATCCTCGGTTGTAAACTGAAGTCTCAAAGAGGACGGAGCCAGTGACTTAATTCCCTCGTCAAAGCCATGGAGAGATACTGGAGCGGAATTATAAATCGTATTATAGCAGAAGGTACAATGGTTTCTAACGGGAAATTCTTTTCCCATACGATCCTTCATCATAAGAACTCCTGGAATTTTATCACATTGCTCCACACCCTGATGGATACACTGTGCCGTTACCATCATGGGTAATCGCCCGTATACCAGAAGTTCTCCCGGAACACTTAGCTTTCCCAGTTCCCGGTTGTTTAATTCTACCGGCCAGGTAAGCTCATCGGCTCCTAAATCCGAATACAACTCCTGAGCCCGGCTGTTCATCCCATACATACCAAAATCAAAAATCAGCTTTCCGCCCATGTCTTTTTGCTTTAAATATGCGACCTCTTCCAGGGAACGGATGAGAAAACCGTCAAAAGAAGCCTCTTTAAGCTCTTTTTTATACTTATCTAAGAACTGCTCTGCTCTTGTCCTGAAAATATGAGGCATAGTAAGCATGCATTCTTTCCCGTTCTTATGACACAGCTCCACATAAGACTTCCAGCGTTCTGGTTCAAACTCCGCAGCATCGATATAGATGCGGCTTACCCGCGGACTATTGGCAGCGGTTTCCAGACAATCCGGCCGTTCCAGGGATACTGTCAGCTTACAATCTTCTCCTGACTTAAGATCAGCCTTCGTTGTTCCTTCTTGTTTTACAGCCTCTTTCCGGTCTTCCCTTCTATACTGGCTTAATATCGCTTTTTCTATCTCCTCAAGACCTCTTCTTCGAAGATCATTTAAGGACTGAACAGGAAGAAAGCAATTTCCTGTCACATGAATCTCAAGGTTCTCAAAATAAAAAGGCGTATTTCCTGTCTTATCAAGCTGTTTTTTTATCTTTTCCTCTGTCATCGGCTGATTCTGTGCCTTTTGAACCAAATCACCAGTAACCGTAACTTCATGTCCGCAGGCTTCCAGTAAAAGACATGCAGCCTGTCCTTCTTCTAAAAAGGCCTGTCCATGAACCGCTTCTTTGACCTGCTTTTCCACATAATTTTCATCCAGGAAATCAAACAATGCCTGATTGCCTTCCCGGAAGGACGGTTTTTCTTTCCATACCACCATGTCCCTTCCATTATGCTTTTTGTAATATCCATCAGTCTGGCCGCCCCGGTCAAATAAGTCCAAAAGCGCCTTACGGTCTTCCTCTTTGATGTGGTATCCTTCCCGTCCCTGGCTCAAATACAGGTCTGTATATTTACGGTAAATGCTTACGACTCCAGCTGTATACCTGGGGCTCTTCATTCTGCCTTCAATTTTCATGGAATAAACACCCGCTTCAATCATATCCGGAATAATATCGAGGGTGCTTAAATCCTTAAGGCTTAAAACGTAACGATCTTCTTTTTTTCCAATGACCTTTCCGCCTTTTTTTACCTCATAAGGCAGACGACAGGTCTGGGCGCATCTTCCTCTGTTGCCGCTTCGCCCACCAATTAAACTGCTGAAAAGACATTGCCCCGAATAGCAGTAGCAAAGAGCCCCATGAACAAAGCTTTCAATCTCAACATCCACATTGTCATGAATCTGTTTGATTTCCCGCAGAGATATCTCCCTGGCAGTGACCACTCTCTCGGCTCCCAAATCTTTTAAGATACCGGCGCCATATGCTCCTGTAGTGCTCATCTGTGTGCTTGCATGAATGGCAAGATCCGGGAAATTCTCCTTAATAAAAGAAAATACCCCCATATCCTGAACAATCGCAGCATCAAGTCCCTGTCTGTAATAAGGAAGAAGATAATCAAATAAATCTCCCATCTCCTGTTCCTTCATGAGTGTATTGACCGTTAGATAGAGCTTTCTTCCGTGAAGATGCACATAGTCTATTGCCTCTAATAGCTTGTCCTCTTCCGGATTCTGCGCAAACGCTCTCGCTCCAAACCGGCTTCCCCCCATATATACAGCATCAGCCCCTGCTGCAACTGCTGCTTTCATGCTTTCAAACGATCCTGCCGGAGCTAGGATCTCAACTGCTTTTTTCACATATGCCTCCTGTTTGCCTCTATTGATGAAAGAGAGGATGTCATGGCAGCGCCATAAAACATCCCCTCGTAATTATTCCTTCTTTGCCTCTGAAAGTTCGTGCTTTGCTGCTTCAAGCTTCATCTGAGTCGCCACCAGCTCATGCTTTAAGCTGTAGGTCTCCTTCTCCATCTCTGCCTTTTGCTGTTCCAATCTGGCAATCTGCTCTCTGGCTTTAAAATAATCATCCGCCATATTAAGCTCTATCATGACATTCTGGTACTCTGCACTTTGCTTTGTAAATCCCTCCTGGCGTTTTAGGGTCAGGATCATCTCATTGATATAACTTGCCAGGCGCTGAATGTATCCCTCTTCTTCACTTCCGGCTAATGTATAAATTTTGCCATCTATTAAAACTTCTGTATTGTGTTTGGAATCCATGTTTTTTCTCCTGTTATCATTTGCTCTTTCTTTACTATATCACACTTTATAAAGTTAGGAAAGTTCTAAAATTCAGGCAGGTCATGGTTCCAGAGAGATTCCAAGATGCTCATAAGCCCGTTCCGTTGCCACCCGTCCCCTTGAGGTACGGTTTAAAAACCCATTCATTAAAAGGTAGGGTTCGTATACATCTTCCAGCGTGCCTGCATCTTCCCCTAAAGCCGCTGCAAGTGTATCAAGGCCCACCGGGCCTCCTGAAAACTTCTCAATCATTGTGGTTAAGATGGCGCGGTCATTGTAATCCAGTCCAAACTTATCCACATCCAGGATATCGAGGGCAAAATCAGCCACCTCTTTGGTAATCACACCATCATATTTCACCTGGGCAAAATCACGGACTCTCTTTAAAAGGCGGTTTGCAAGTCTGGGAGTCCCTCTGGAACGTTTGGCGATCTCTGCTGCTCCCTCTTCCTCAATTTCAACATTAAGAACTCTGGCAGAACGGCAGACTATGACCTTTAACTCCTGAGGGGTATAAAACTCCAGCTTTTGAACCACACCGAAACGGTCCCGCAGCGGTGCTGTTAAAAGTCCCGCTCTTGTGGTTGCTCCTACCAGAGTAAATCTTGGCAGATCCAGTCTTATGGATCTTGCTGCAGAATCTTTTCCCAGCATAATATCAATGGCAAAGTCCTCCATAGCCGGGTATAGAACCTCTTCCACCTGCCGGTTCAGCCGGTGAATCTCATCTACGAACAGCACATCGCCTTCCTGGAGATTATTTAAAATAGCTGCAATCTCTCCTGGCTTTTCAATGGCCGGACCTGAGGTCACCTTCATATTCACCCCCATCTCATTGGCAATGATGCCGGAAAGAGTGGTCTTACCAAGACCAGGAGGTCCGTAGAATAACACGTGATCCAAAGATTCCCCTCTGGCTTTGGCGGCCTCAATATACACTTTCAGATTGTTTCGGATTTTTTCCTGTCCAATATATTCATTCAGACTCCCAGGCCTTAAGTTCGGCTCGATCTGCTTGTCTTCTTCCGTTATCTCTGTGGTTATAATTCTTCGTTCCATCTTATACTTTACCCGTCATTTTATAGAAAAGCCAAATGTTTTAAGGATGCCTTAAGCACATCTTCTGCTGTCATGGATTCTGTTAGTTCCACTTTTTTCACAGCCCGTCCCGCTTCCGACGCCGTATAGCCAAGAGCAGTAAGGGCTTCTATGGCTTCCCCGGCCACTTCGCCAAGAGATGCAGAATCATTGATGGTTTCAGCAAACACCGGTAGCACATCTGCCATATCCACCTTGTCCTTTAAATCAAGGATAATTCTCTGAGCTGTCTTTGCTCCCACACCTGGTGCCTTGGAAATTGCCTTGGCATCTCCGCATACAATGGCTCTTCTTAAATCATCAGGAGACAGTGCTGAGAGTACTCCTAAGGCTCCCTTGGGCCCAATTCCGTTGACGCTTATGAGCTGTTTGAACATCTGCAGATCCTGGCGGCTTAAAAAGCCGTATAAGCACATCGCATCCTCTCTTACCTGAAAATATGTATAAAGCTTAACTTCTTTGCCGATTCCAGGTAGTTTTTGAAGTACGGATACTGGAACGTGTACTTCGTAGCCCATGTTCCCGCATTCTATCACTACCGTATCCTCAAACAACTCCACAAGCGGTCCTTTTACATAAGATATCAAATCTGTCTGTCTCCTTTTGGCTCCTGTATTCGTAATTAATGTTTTTATCATAGCATAAGGTCTGTTGTTATGCAAGGGTATCATCGAACAAATATTCTGTTTTCGTTGACGGACAGGCGGCATTCCGCTATAATATTGGTGAAAGAAAGGACGGCATCATTTATGATTACCCTACATAAAACCATAGAATTTCAGGAGACTTATCCGCTTGAGAGAATCGGCAGGAAAGAGGAGCTTCTGTTCTTTGATATAGAAACAACCGGTTTTTCCGGAGAATACTCCACCCTATATTTGATTGGCTGCGTCTATTATGAGAAAGGCTGCTGGAATTTAGTTCAGTGGTTCGCTGATACTCTGGAAGCGGAGCAGGAGCTCCTTCACACCTTTTTTGAGTTTTTAAAAGGCTTTTCCAAAGTGATTCATTTTAATGGAGATGGCTTTGATCTGCCATATCTGTTAAAGCGCTGCCGAGCCTACGGACTGCCCTATGATTTTTCTCACGTAGACAGCTTTGATATTTATAGGAAGATACGCCCTTACCGGGAACTCCTTGGGCTGACAAGCATGAAGCAGAAAGCAATCGAAGCTTTTTTAAAGATTCAGCGAGAGGACCTATATTCCGGGGGACAGTTGATTGAGGTATACAAAGATTATTTAATGACCCATGAATCATTTTTATTTGATCTGCTGATTCTTCATAATGAGGATGATTTAAAGGGCATGCCCCTGATTCTTCCCATATTAAGCTATCCGGATTTTCTGGAACATAAATTTCATCTGGAGAATCAGGAGCTTATAAGCCAGCCGGATATCTTTGGACGGGAGCATCAGTCCCTTAAGCTGGTCTGTAAAAATGGGTTTTCTGTCCCAACAGGCTTTCAAAGATCCAATTCTGTATTTAGTCTGGAGGCAGAAGGAGAACTTCTAAGTATTACCGTGGACTTATTTGAAGGAGAACTAAAGTATTTTTACCCGGATTATAAAAATTACTATTATCTGATTTACGAGGATAAAGCCATACATAAAAGTGTTGCCGAGTACGTTGATAAAGAGGCCAGAAAAAAGGCAACTGCCAAAACCTGCTATACCCGCCAGACTGGTCTATATCTTCCTCAATTTTCTCCCTTATGGTCCCCATGTCTTCAGATGGAGCACAAAGATAAGATTACCTACGTTCCTTTCCACATGAATTTGTTTCAGGATGAACAAAAGTCAAGCCTTTATATCAGCCACGTATTAGATGTCCTTGGCCGGTAGATTATATCATCCCCTGCATGTTTCTATAAGCTCTTGGTGCAACGCCTTTTATCTTCTTAAATGCATCTCCAAAGTAATTTCCATCTCCAAATCCGCATTCCACAGCAATCTCTGTGATGGATTTGGAGGTGTTCAAAAGAAGCTCCGAAGCCTCCCGAATTCTGATATTTGTCAGATATTCCTTATATCCAAATCCAGTGACTGCCTTGAATTTTCTGGAAAAATAAGCGGGGCTCATATGGATTCTGTCTGCCACCTCTTCCAGTGTGATCTGGCTGGAATAATGATTGTAAATATATTCTGCCGCTTCTTCGATGGCTTTCTCTGCTACTCCAAGCTTTACTGGCTCCGGTTTCGTCTCCTGGCATCTTGATAAGAAAACAAGGAATTCGTACAGGTAATTATGCATCATAAAACGGGAATACCCATCCTGACCTGCCGCCTCATATTCCATCTTCTTGATTAGTTCTTCTGCAAAGGCTTGTCTGCCTGCCGGTATGGAAACCTTGGAACTTCGAAACACATAATCCGCCAATTCATTCCCACATTGTTTTATAAAGGGCTCCAAATATTCTCTGTCAAAGCTTAAAGTAATCCGTTCATTGACTGGACTGGAGTAATGGGTCGTCCGGTGGATTTCGCCTGGAGCAATCAGTATCAGATCCCCAGGCTCAATGTAATAAAGTGTATGATTGATAATGATTCTACAATGTCCTGATACCAGATAGAACAGCTCATAACATGGATGCCAGTGACTGGCTGCCATGTTAAATTCAAAGGAACGCTTTGTCCTGCTAATAATAAATTCCATATTCCTTTATGCTCCTGTTAAATAACCTTCCCATTGTGTAAATGAACAAATTATCTGTAGAATCTATGGATTCTGACAGATAATTCGTAGTTTTCCTTCTTATATTACGTTATAATATAGAGGAAAAGAAGTTATGATTATGCCTGTAAGCACTCTTTCTCTTTCCTCTTGCAGCATGCTCCATATCTTCTTTTTTCCTGCTAATAAGTTCCCTTTTTTAACAGTGCCCTCATATAAGCAAAGGCTTTTTCTTCTCCTTCCTCTTTTAGCATAAGAAGAATGGTCTCAAGAAGCTGGTCTGTTTCAGGGTGAATGACGGTGTAAGGTTTTGTCAGCATATAATAATCCCAGGCTGCTCCGTTTGTATAGTTCTTTCCCTTGTAGGTTTTGCAGGCGGCAATCCGGTCCATCACCATCTCTATTACATACTTTAGGGGCATCTTATGGCCTACCAGTCCTTTGGAGGGATCACTGGAAAAATCAATCCAATATTCGTCGTGATGTTTATTGCGTCCCTTATGGTGAAGCCATGCTTCGGAATATCCTTTTTCCTCTCGTTCCGCCGCATTGGGACTTCGGTTTCCCTGATAATATTTTACTCCTGCAAAGAATTCCTGCGGGCTGTATTTGGATAAATCATGAAGAAGTCCCTGCCTGAAAAGTCCTACGCGAAAGCAGTTTTTCATGACTCTTATTTTATGCGAAGTTATGGTACAAAAATGTCCCCAAAAATTACTCATTTTCATTGTCTTTCCCTCTCATCCTATGTCGCAACCTTTCCCCATTTTACCACAATTTTCAACGCTTTTTCTACTTATTTTTACTCTAATTTTATTTTTGAGATTTCTTGTTTTTTAAGGTGGAAAATGTTTGACACTTTCCCCGTTTTATGCTATTCTTAGGGAAGTTACAGATATCCTGTAGCAGTACAATTTTTAATTCATTTTGGAGGTATCATAGTGAAAGGTACAGTTAAGTGGTTTAATAACCAAAAAGGTTACGGATTCATTTCCGACGAACAGGGTAACGATGTTTTTGTTCACTACTCAGGTCTTAGCATGGATGGCTTCAAGTCTTTAGAAGAAGGCGCAGCTGTTGAGTTTGATGTAGTT
Source organism: Lacrimispora xylanolytica (assembly GCF_026723765.1). Lineage (NCBI taxonomy): Bacteria > Bacillati > Bacillota > Clostridia > Lachnospirales > Lachnospiraceae > Lacrimispora > Lacrimispora xylanolytica. The sequence continues at coordinate 2,037,615 of NZ_CP113524.1, read as the reverse complement.
GACGGAGCGAAAGGGCCACAGGCTACTAACGTTATCAAATTATAATCATTGACTCATCAGTGTACCTTTTTTCAACATAAAGGAAGAAGTTATATTGTTTCGCATGATTACGACTAGAGCCATCCTTAAGGATGGCTCTTTTTGTTGCTCCCTCAAGATGGGGAGCATTTATCTGGTCGCTTTTTCGTACAGATCTTTTAAATCTTCCACTGTAAATTCATAGTTCTTATTGCAGAAATGGCAATTCACATCGATATTTTTTCCATCATCAATCATTTCCTGAAGCTCTTTTCTTCCAATGCTGATCAAAGCCTTTTCCACTCTTGATTTATCACAGTTGCAGTGGAATCTCGTAGGAATCCGTTCCATGATATCCACACCAAACTCTCCTAAAATGTGCTCTAAAATCATCTCCGGAGTTTGCCCCTCATCAAGAAGAGTGGTAATGGAAGTGATTTCTCCAAGCTTCTTTTCAAGATTGTCTATCATCTCATCAGATGCTCCGGGAAGAAGCTGAATAATAAAGCCTCCTGCCTGTCTTACTGTATTTTCCTTATTCATCAGGACACCCAAAGCAACGGAAGACGGAGTCTGCTCAGAGGTTGCATAATAGTAAGTAAGATCCTCAGCAATCTCTCCTCCTACCAGTATGGTCTGTCCCAAATACGGCTCCTTTAAGCCAATGTCCTTAATAACACTAAGCACACCTTCTCCTACAGCGCCTCCTACATCAAGCTTTCCTGCCTGATTTGGCGGTAACATGACATCCGGATTAAACACATAGCCTTTTACATTTCCTTTGGAATCAGAAGTGACGGTAAGCCCCTCGATAGGACCGCTTCCCTGAATCTTTATTGTCAGGATATCGTCTTCCCCTTTCATCATGATTCCCATCATGCTTCCGGCTGTCAAAAGTCTTCCCAAAGCAGCTGTCGCCACGGGACTTGTATTGTGAGCTTTTCTTGCCTCTTCCACCATCTCTCTGGTCGTTGCTGCAAATGCACGGATCTGATGATCTCCTGCCGTCGCTCTTACTATATAATCAGACATATTATATCTCCTTTCCATGTTCCCTTGCTACAATATAAATCCGTTCACTGTTTTCCTTTACTGGCATTCTGGTAAAGGCATCGTAAGCTTCCAAAAATTCCATACCGGAATCCTTAATTGCCTGTTTGATCTCATCCATGGTATAAGCTCTCTGGTAATGATATTCTGTATGCTTCCGGTATAAATCGTCCTCCTGCCTGATAAACAGAGAAAGCCCATATTCGTTGATTCCGGTTTCCTTATCATAGAAATTATCCCAGATAAAGCTGCATTCCTCCCGGTCCTCTGCAATCGTAGAGTCTCCCATAAGCGCTTCATATTTATATACTGTATTCAGATCAAAAACAAAGATCCCGCCAGGATCAAGATAATTATTTACCAGCTTGAATACCTGGGTCAATTCCTCCTGCTCCAGGATATAATTCATGCAGTCGCAAATGCTTATCACTGCCCGAACCGTACCGTAAAGCTCGAATTCCCTCATATCCTGCATAAGATATAGAATATCGTTTCCAGACTCTGCCCTTTTATCCATGGCGATCTGCAGCATGTCCTCAGAGCTGTCAACACCAATCATATCATAGCCACGCTCTGATAAAAGCTCGGTGAGGCTTCCGGTTCCACAGCCTAAATCCAGAACAAGTCCGTCATTGATTCCATAATCTTTTAATAGTCCGGCAACGTATTCACACCAGTCTTTGTAGGGAATGTTATCCATAAACAGATCATAAACCTCTGCAAACCCTTCGTAAGCTTCCATATAATGGTTCCTTTCCCAAGTGATTCCTTTAAAAACAAAGCAGGTAGCCCCTTTTGAGGTACCTGCCTAACTGTCTCTTATTTTCTGCTTTCGTTGAAACGGCCGTTATTACTGGTTAGCTCCGCAGCACTTTTTATACTTCTTGCCGCTTCCGCAAGGACATGGATCGTTTCTTCCGATTTTTGCTCCCTTAACAATGGTTCCGGAAGCTTTCTGCTTCTTATAGAGTTCTTTTTTCTTTTCTTCTGTCAGTATAGTTTCCCACTGAGGAAGATTATACAGCCATTCTGCCTTTGCCTCTACCATATTGTAATAAAGCTTTTCAGGATCAATCTCGATCTTGACTACAGTCTTTTCATCCATGGTCTCAATTGGATTTTCATAGCCTTTTAAGCTGTCGTTGATTCCATCTAAAAATCCGGTGATTGTCTGAACATTGGTTCCGTATCTTTTTGCAAGATCCTCAACGCTTTCTTCAATCACTTCCTCTGGTTTTGAAAGTATATGCTCATAGATTCCTTTTTCGATCACGAAATACTCGGTCCATAATTCTTCTTTGCCTTTATCATCCAGCCCTTCACCATAAGCCAGATTTCTCCAATTTTCTAAAATAGTCATGACTAAACCATCCTTTTATCTCTTTATCTCTTATTTCTGGTAACTCTCCATCAAACAGTATATAACATCTTTGTCGATTTTGCAAGCTGTCCAATGATTGTTTTCCAAGGGCAGGTGTAAGGAGATAAAAAATACCCCGCCTGCAACGCCTTTGCTGCAAATGGGGTATTAAAAAGGGGAGGATAAGTATATTCCTCTTAAAAACTCTGAGAAGCCCGTAAATACTACGTTTTTTATGATGGGGCAACAGCTGAGCAACATACTTCTTTTATCTTTCCCATAATTGTACCTTTTATTCATATTAGAATTACCAAATATGCTATCAATAATTTTAATTGGAGGCAGTTCATAACTCAACAGGGTTTACACTCTTTGTTTTTATAACCTTTATGCGATTAAGTGATTAATGGATTCCAGTTCATAAAGTGTGAACGGGTCAAGGTCTATGCATTCACATGGGTTCCTATCCCCTGATAAATCCCATGCAAGAGTATCATTTAATACAGTACATGTGTCTTTGAACGTTTGTATATCTCGCAGAGGTCTAAAAACATCACCTTGTAGAATACTTGTTGCATCGTATTCAACTATCTTCCCATTATCAAAAAATACTTGTACATGATAGTTGTCTAGTGGTATTACTTGTACAACTACCGGAAAATAATCTTGCATATTCCCACCTCCTATATTAATGGATTGATTCTATTTAGCGGTTTTTGGTCTTTTGTAAGTTCCCAGTTTTGCATTAATTCATCTTGATGAATGGTACACCACGCAAGGATTAATCTTAATTGTTTATTGGGAAATGAACCTTTTATAACTTGTATATTAATAATGTCAACCAATGCTTTATGCTCATTGTATTCTGCATGAAAATGTGGTGGCATATGGTCGTTGTAGTACATGGTTATGCGTATACCATAGAATAATGATATTTCAGGCATTCTTTATCACCGTCCTTTTTGATATTATAACATAAGCAGGAAGTGATATGCAAGATTGTATATAGCCTATTCAATTATCAATGAGCCAATATTCTTTAAGACATATGAGAGGGCGACTCTTATATTCCCTATCTTTTATGAACTGAAAGAGCAATTTAATCTCTATAAATATCATGAGCATAAAACCTCTTTTATTCGATTATCATAAGGATTCAACGGCATACTGCATACTAGCTCTTCTGCTCTTATGGCTCGGTTATATAATTTTAGGGCATTCTCTACGGTTAACTCTATACCATGGTAATAATACAAAGTTGCTTGCGTATGCGTAACAACATATTCTATCAGCAACCTTGCATCATGATTTTCAAATAAGACTTCATTTAAATTATTTCTAGTAATCATCATATGCTTAGTCTCCTTTCTTTTGGAACGTATGTTCTTTGTGTGGTTAAAATTAAAACCACAAACATAGCGTGGTTTTAATCCGGTATCACGATTAAGATATTTTGCTTCCTACTGATGTTATTAATTATATCATAACCTAACTCAAAATGCAAACATATGTTCTGTTTTATTCTTGATTTTAAATAAGCCAGAAACATAAAATATGCTTCCAGCTTATCATAGTCTGTATCTATTTATTATTTACCTTTATTTGCAATCAGCACCTTTAACTCAGAAATTGAAATATTATTCTCTTCAAGTACATTTGACAATTCATTTAATTCATGTAGTTTTAGTTTTTCTTCTAATTCCTTACATCTTATTTCAAGTGTTTTAATAGCATTTTTATGGCTCTGTATTTCTTCTTTCGTTTTAACGAGTTCCTCATTGAGCTTTTCTGTTGGTGTCTTACGAACTCCTCTTGCCATTGTTTGCTGCCTCCTTAATATAATTTATGTATGTTCTATTATAAGTACAATTTAAATATATCAAACATGTAATTAAAAATCAAGAAGCGACATCGTTAATGTAAGTTATTTTTTATCCGGGCAACACCTTTCCATAGAAACAGAAAATAAAAAACGAGAGAAGCCCATAAACACTAGTTTTTTTGACTTCTCTCATTAAAAAGGGGAGGATAAGTATTCACTCATCTTTGGTATATTTTTATTATTGTCCATTTCTGAAATATTATTCAAATAAATATAAACTTTTATGGTATGTCCTTAATTTACATTTTCAAATATTGGTGAGCCCCTCAAACAAGCGGTTTACCTCTATCTGTCCGTAACCCCAGATATTATTGGGATAGGTAAATGCACTGTTTCGCTGGGCCCCACGGATAATAAGCCGGTTTACATCATTTCCTGTGATATTGGTATAATTCCCTCTGGGTACTGCCCATTCAAAGACCATGGCAACGATTCCTGCTGCATGAGCTGCTGCACAGCCGCTTCCGGTTATAGTACCGTAACTATTTCCAGGAACTGCGCATGTAAGCTGAAATCCTGGTGCAGATATGTCTGGTTTTACATATCCTGTTCTTGTAAATCCTCTTCCCGATTCCGGCAAAATGCTGTCATTGAATTGATTGTAAGCAGTTACTGTCAAAGGGTATGTCGCATTTCCTGGAGAGGTGATTGTAGTATCCGGATTCGAATTGACAAAAAAGGTCTCTTCTGAGATTAAGTCGCCGGACGGAAGCCATGCGTGAAAGGAAAAAGCTTCGTTATCCAGATTTTCCACACGTATATTCCAGATTCCCTGAATGGGGTTTTGAAAACGCATTAGTATGAGCTGATCTCCTGTTTCTTCCTCAAATATATAGTTATTGATCCATACGCCGCTTTGACTGTTAGGAAAAATAAATTCTCTGCACTCTCCCAAAGACGGGAGCACCACTCCGGTCGTTTCCTGATTGGGCGAGGTTATCTGAACAGAAAGCCTTGCAGGAGCAAAAGGCCATAACTCAATGGCAAACAGCTTATCGCTTTCTGTTACACTTAACTCAAATGCATCGTTAAAAGGTTCCGTGGTTGTATTCTTAAAATAATGTCTGCGCTTATTGGCTTCATTTCCAGTTGTTATGGTGATTCCAGTCTGCGGCTGCTGTGCCAGGAAGTTTGTATAATAGCTGGTAGCACCTCTTCCATCATGGCTTGACTGATTTGTTCCCATTGCAATGCAAATTGCCACTGGCCGGTTCAGCCGGATGGCAACGGAAATCACATAATTTATGCCAATAATCAAATCTGATTCCTGATAGCATTCGGCATCTTCCGGTACAAAAAAGATTCTTTTCAAATTATTCTTTGCAGGCTTTAGCTTCACAATCAGCAGCTCTGCTTCTGGCACAACGCCGCTAAAGGATTGATCCTGATTTGGCTTTCCCGCTATTACACTGGCAATTGCAGTTCCATGTCCATTGTTATCAACAGAAGGAACAATAGATAAGGGGTCTTCTGACCTGAGCGCTACATTAATATGTTCTCTGGTATATTCAGTCCCATAGGTAAAGCCCTCCGGAGGCGGTCCCTCCTGAATGGTCTGATCCCACAAGGAAATAATGCGGGTGGTTCCGTCATTATACAAAAATGATTGATGCCGATAATCAATCCCTGTGTCAATGACTGCAACAAGAATTCCTCTTCCAAATAGAGCGAGATAAGGATTCCTCTGAACCGTTCCAACTCCGGATTTTTCCAAACTGATGGTTGAGCTTAAGGTAAGTACAGAAGGAAATGCATTGTATGGGTAGGTACCTAAGTTACAGGGATTCTGGGAATCAACAGGAATATGTGCCAGAGAATGCCTCAAATTCATGTTTGTAATATTGTCCCCGGTGTCATAGTATGGAATCATAACATTACTGATAATCAGATCATAATAGTTTTCATCCACTATTTTTTGCATCATCAGGCCTCCCGTCTGCCACTATGGCACATATGATATATTTTATGCAGACCAGTATCTATTATGAATGCAAGAATATGGTGACAGCCTGGAAAACATTAATCATATCGGAATACACACAGCATAAAATATATCATATGCTTAGAAGAAAGATGCGGGGGGCTGAAGCTATGAGTAAAATATTGGATAACAATTACTATGATTTAGCTATTAGTAATACATTGATTCCAGACTTTAGAAGCGGCGATAATATCACATGGCTGAATGATGAATTTTCTCTGCTTCATGTCAGCAAAAGTGACAAGCAGCCCTGTGATCTGGGAGAATATCCATACTCTCTGTTTTCTGCCCTTTTTACCCCTACTTCCGTCATTGATTCTGCTCCCCAGGTCATCTGTAACACTCAGCAGACTGAGCACTTTACATTACTTGGTCAGGGCATTTTGATTGGTCTTGTTGATACTGGTATCGACTACCAGCATCCTGCCTTTCGAAACAAAGATAAGACGACCCGAATCATATCCATCTGGGATCAGACTCATCAGGATGGGGTAGTTCCGGATGGCTTTACTTTTGGAACAGAATATTCAAAAGTCTTACTTAATAATGCCCTTCTCTCTGCAGACCCTAAGATTTTGGCCCCCACGACCGATGAGAACGGGCATGGAACTGCCATTGCAAGTATTGTAGCCGGCTCCCCTACGGAAGATCGTTCTTTTTCAGGAATCGTTCCAAATTCAGAACTAATTGTTGTTAAGTTAAAGGAAGCCAAACAGAATCTTAAAATGATATTTTCCGTACCTGAGGATAAGCTGTGCTACCAGGAATCCGATATTATATTGGGTGTCAGGTATCTGATTTCCGTAGCTCAAAGGCTAAAGCGCCCTCTTGTCATCTGCATTGCTCTCGGAAGCAATCAGGGAAGTCACGATGGACGGGGAATTTTAAGCCTTTACCTGGAAAGCATTGTCCGTATCCCAGATATCAGTGTTGCTATTTCCGCGGGAAATGAAGGTAACAGCAACAGGCATTATTTTGGTACCAGCATGTATCCTCCTTACACAAAGGATTTTCAATTAAATGTAGGAGCCCAGGATCGGATGTTTTCTATGGAAATCTGGCCCAATCTTCCCGGACGTCTTGCCATTGAAGTCTCTTCACCTGATAGAGAGACCATTTCCCTGGTTCATCCTTCTTTTTATACCTGTGAGAAATTTACATTTAAATCCAGCACCAGTGTGGTCTGGATTAACAATATGGCATTTGAAAGAGGAACCGGCGATCAGCTTATATTACTCCGCTTTGCGGACCCTCTCCCCGGAATCTGGTACATACATGTCCAAAGCACCGATAATGAACCCTTTTCCATTCATTCCTGGCTGCCTTCCGGGGATTTGATTTCTAATGACACATTTTTTCTCTTCCCCAATCCTGATACCACCATAACCGCCCCGGGAAATGCATGGCATCCTCTTACGGTAACGGCTTATAACCAGTTAAGCGGAAATATTCTTAATGAATCCAGCAGAGGATATACCAGAAGCGGTTTGGTCAAGCCCGATGTGGCAGCCCCAGGTTACCAGATTTCCTGCGCACTGCCAGGAGGATCCTACGGAACTCTTACCGGTACCGGCGCTGCTGCTGCCTATGCTGCAGGCTCCCTGGCTATGATTTTTGAATGGACCCAGGGAAAAGGAAACTTTACTTATGTTACAGGAGAGCAGGCAAGCCTTATGCTCATCAGAACTGCAAGCCGGAATCCTGCCTACAGCTACCCCAACAACATCTGGGGATATGGCACCATTGATGTATTTAAGCTTTTGTCCCGTCTTTCAGATGATATGTAATAGTAACCATCTATTTAAGTCAATAAAAAAAGATGATTTTCATAATGGAAGTCATCTTTTTTTTGCGTCTCATATTAACTCTGACCGGAGCTTTCACTTGATTCTTCAAGCTGACTGGTACAGTACGGGCACCGGATTGCATTGATATGAATCTTTTTATAACAGTAAGAACACTGCTTCTCCTCTGATGATGGGTCAGAAGCAGAGTTAGATGTGGTTGACGAGGAAGAGGTTGAAGTTGACTGACTTCCTCCGGATTTCCCTTTCATCTTAAGCGCCACCGCCTGTTGGGCTTTTCCCCTTAAGGAATTGATGGACTTAACCATAAAGAAAATCACAACTGCCATAATCAGGAAATTAATGACAGAGGTTATAAAAGCACCATATGCAATGACAGGTCCCTGAGCACCTGCTGCCTCCAGTGTTGAAACGTCGGCTCCATTTGCCGGAGTATAAAGAAGCAGGAACTTATTGGTAAAGTCCACTCCTCCAGTAATCACACCAATTAACGGCGAAATAATATCCCTGACCAGAGAGGTTACTATGGACTGGAAAGCAGCACCAATAATAACACCCACAGCCAGATCCACCACATTGCCGCGTAAAATAAAGTCCTTAAACTCATTTACCATAGATTTTTTATCGCTCATATCCTTGACTCCTCTCTCAGAATCTCAAACAGCCTTTCCTGCAAAAACAAGGCTGTCTTTTTCTATCATGCTTAGTCCCAGAATAAATTATTCATGATGAAACCCTGATTTTTCCAACGCTTCGATTTTTATTTGCTTTTCCTCATAATGATACATCTCTCTTCGAATCCAAGACTCTTCCAAAAGCCCTGTCCTCTCTGATTCCAGCAGAAAACATCAAGATCCATGGTTTCTGTATTTAGTTCCTCTAAAAGCTGTTGAAATGCAGTCGTACCAAGATGCTTTCTTCTCATATCCTTACAGATAAAAAAATGAGAAAGATAATAGGGCGTTGTCTGTGTCTTTACCAAAGCATATCCGGAAACTTCACCATCCATCATGAAAAAGAACGCTTTTGATCCCTGCTCCATGGAAAGCCTTAACCGTTCTTCCAAAATCTCCATTGCAGGTATGTTATCATTGTTCTCATCCTCATAAAGCTCTTTGTTCAGCTTTGCCAGAACTGGTATATCATCAAACGTACATGCGGTCAGCTCCATATTATTTCCTCCTATACTGTCTGTGAAAATCCCTGTGTGAAATACAATTATTTTAACGGTTCCTGGCAAATTATGTCAATAGATTTTCAGGACTTTATTTTCCCTTCTATCAGCTTTTTATCACATTTTCTGCGTGATTTCCTATCCATTCCCTGGCAAAGGCAGAAAAGCATCGAATGGTGGGATGAAGTATTTTTCTGGATGAAATACAAAAATATATGACACGGTGAACTTTAGGATCAAGAATTCTTCTGATATAGCCTTCTGTGCCATAGGAATCAAGAACCAGCTTTGGCAAAATGCTTATGCCGCATCCACCGGACACCATGGCAATGGCCGCCTGGTCACTTAAAAACCCATTATGCTCCATCAGCTTTCCCTTTGCCTGCCTTAATATCTTTCCAACCAGATAGCTGGTCCCCTCACTGGGAACCACAAAGGTCTCACCCTTTAATAATTGAGGCGTAATGGTTTCATACTGTCTTAAGGGATGGTCCGGAGACATAATTACATAGTAAGGGTCCTCAACCAATGGAATCTCATTCTCCTTTCCGTTTGATTCTGCTGTAATGGCGCAGTCTATGACATCCTTGGAGAACCAGTCCTTCATGATTTCATAATTGATCGCATCGTTCATATACAGTTCTACAAAAGGATACTGTTTTCTAAATTCCATGATAATCTGTGGCATCCATTTTACTGCCACACTTGTGATGACTCCTATCCGGATTCTGCCGTGATGGATTTTCTCTTCTCCTGCCATAATCCTTATGGCTTCCTCCTTCTCTGTAAGCTCCTTTGCCAGTGGATAGATTCGCTCCCCCTCCTCCGTAAGGGACACTCCGCTTCTTCCCCTGTATAAAAGCTTGATTCCCAGTTCCTCTTCCATGGAAGAGATCATGTGGCTGGCGGCTGTCTGTGAGTAGCTTAACTGAGCGGCTGCCTTTGATAAATTACCGGTTTCAACCGCACGCACGAATAACATATATTTATTAACATCCATTTTTTCACCCTCTTTATCTTAGCTGCTATGGTCATATTATACATGAAATTTACTCATGATACCATTGAAGATTTAGTATTATATATCATTAATTATTCATGATACTATTGGTTAGTATTTTAATCAAGAGCCGGAGGGACTAAATGAAAATTGCAATTCTTGGGGCCGGCGCTATGGGAAGTCTTTATGCCAGCTATCTTGCCCCTATTCATGATGTTACATTATTAGACAGTTATAAACCGCAGGTTGATAAGATAAATTCTGACGGAATTACAAAGATCGGAAAAGACCAGTCTGAGACCAGCTTTTCCGTAAAGGCGGTCTTAAGTGGTACAGATATTGGATTTCAGGACCTTTTAATTGTCTTTGTAAAGGGAATCCATACATACGATGCCATGAAAGAAAATACGGGGCTCTTAGGACCCCACACCATTGTTATGACACTGCAAAACGGAGCAGGCAATAACCGGGATATTGCTCAGTTCGTTCCAAAGGAACGGATTATCGTAGGAACCAGCAGCCATAACAGTGTTTCCATGGGACTTGGTAAGTTCTACCATTCCGGATGCGGCCCCACAAATATCGGCCCTGACTTTCCCTCTGAATCTTCCCTAAGAGATGTAAAAAAAGTTGCCGCTGCCTTAGAGGAAAGCGGCCTGTATGTAAATATTATGGAAGATATCCAAAAAGTGTTATGGCAAAAGCTTATGGTCAATTGCGGAATCAATGCACTGAGCACCTTGATGCAGTGCCGGATCGGAGAAATTTATACCAATTCACATCTTTGGGATTTGTGTAAGAAAATTGTTTACGAATGCGTGATGGTCGCAGAAGCAGACGGCACCTATTTTGACCGCAGAGATGCCCTTAAAATCGTCCAGAGCGTATGTGAAAATGATGCCGAAGGATATGCAAGCATGTATCAGGACCGCCAAAATAAACGAATTACAGAAATTGACCGGATTAATGGAGTCGTTGCAAAGCTTGGAGATGAATACAGCATCAATACTCCATGCAACCATATGCTGGTAACTCAGATTCACGGTATGGAAGTGATGTATTCCAATCAATAAGAGTATTTCTATAAAAACAGGCCGGAGCTCACTCCCAGTGGCTCCGGCTTATGTATTACTTATTGTTTTTTCTTATAGAGAATGGTGGGCTCCATCACAAAATGGTGGATTCTTGGTCATCTTACATCCGCATAGATGGACAGTCTCTGTCTTTTCAGCGGTAAATGGAAGCGGGCTAAAATCAGTCCCCTGATGAGATCCATCGCAGAACGGCTGACTTCCACTTCTTCCACAGGAACACCAATAATATGTTTTGCCTTCTTCTACATCTACAGAATAAGGAAATTTCTGTGCAATCACTGGTTCACTCATTGTAATTATCTCCTTTCATTTTCTGCATCCAGTGTACACCTCTTGATAAAAAAAATCAATTATTTTCCATTCTCATTCTTTTCCCAGGAGAAAGCTGATAATAAGTATGATAAATACGGTTGCAGTAATTGCGGCATACATATAATCCTTTTCTTTTACAAATGTTATAATCGATACTCCTACCCTTAAAACCGGAGTAAGGATCAGGAGAAATAATCCGCTTAACATGACAGCATAGGGTTTTAAATTCTCCAGTCCCCGGAGAATTTCAGCCACTGAGGTAGGAAAGCTTTCCCCCGGATACCCACTGTTTCCTGTCACTAGAAACAGCATCAGGCCAAGGCAAGTGATTGCTCCGCTTAAGGCAACTCCAGCTCTTAATGTCTTACTGATTACAATTTCCGTATCTTCAATTCCATTCTTATTTCCTGCATTCTTACTCATAGTCTTATGCCTTTCATGATCATCTCAATGGATACATACAGTAAAACCGGAATAAAGACCAGCCGCAGGGTTGTGCTTTTCAGCCTTTGCATAAGCTTCGTTCCCACTGCTGCACCCAGAAGAACTCCAAGCGCAACCGGTGCCGCGATCTTAGGATCAATATTTCCTCTGGTCAAATATATCCCGGCACTGGCGGCGGCTGTCACTCCTATCATAAAATTACTGGTTGCTGTGGATACCTTCATGGGCAGCTTCATAAAGGAATCCATTGCCATCACTTTGAAGATTCCGCTTCCAATTCCCAAAAGCCCTGATATCACACCGGCAGCATACATCATGCCAAAACCACCGTAAACTCCGGTCACATGATAATCCACCTGCCGGGAAAGGGCCCTGTCCCAATAGCTTCCATTTAGTTTCAGCTTATCCGCCAGCGGATTGACGGGAAATTCCTGTGGAAGCTCCTGATTTCTCTTTTTGAACATATTCCCTGCCGAATACAGCAAAAGGAATCCAAAGATTAAGTATAAGTACCTGGTACTGACTACCCCTGCAAAAAATGCCCCGGTCAGCGCTCCTATGGTAGTTGCAATCTCCAGAAACATCCCTGCACGTACATTGGTAATCTTATCCTTTAAGTAAGCAATGGCAGAGCCGCTGGAAGTTGCGATTACGGATACAATGCTTGCCCCAATGGCATACTTGATATCAATGCCGAGCAAAAGCGTAAGGGCCGGAGTAATGATGATACCTCCTCCCAGCCCCAAAAGAGAACCTATAAAGCCTGCAAATACTGATACGAGCAATATTATTACTGTTATGGAAATCATGATCTGGCCACCTTTTTATCTTAATTGTAAGTCCACTGAAAATGTAAATTTATCGCTTCTAATGACAGATACACGAAACTCAATGGGTCTGCCCTTCCTGTCATAAGTAATCCGCTTAATTAAAAACGCAGACAGCCCTTCCTGCACCTCTAAAAGTTCTGAGATTGCCGGATCGGTGATACAGGTCTCAAGATATTCCTTTGCTCTTTGTATCCCATGTCCATAAGTATGTTCCAGCAAATCATAAATTGAAAGTCGTTCCACATCATAGGACTCAATGTCAGGGACAAGATCTGCTGGCAGATAAGAATTTTCAATGATGACTGGCACTCCATCCATCCTACGGATACGGGTGATCTGCTTTATGTGCTGGTCACCCGAAAGTACAAGTGCCCTCTGTGCCTCAACATCGTGGCTCTCCTTAATTCCTAACAGCACGGAATCTTTATCAAGTTCCTCATGATCTCTTCCAAAGCTGTAAAACTTAAACAGGCTCTGTTCAATCTTTGGGTGATTTACATAGGAACCTTTTCCTTTTTCTGTTGCAATAAGACCCTCGCTCTGAAGTTTTTTTACCGCATTCCTTACCGTTGCCCTGGTCACCCCAAATTCCTTCACCAGTTCATTTTCTGAAGGAATAGGCTCCCCTGGAAGATACTCCTTTATAAGGATCCTTTCCCGAAGTTTCTGATATATCTGGATATAATAAGGAAATCCGCTGTCTTTTTCAACCATGATTTACCTCCTGTTTACTTGTGTATACAAGTAATTATAGCACGGGATTTTCTCCCGTCAAGAGCTTTTAGCAAATTTCTTTGTTATGGTTGAAAGGATCCTATTTCAATAACATTTCCCTCAGGATCAGCAATGTAGCAGGTGCGCTGCCCCCAAGGTTCTGTTGCAGGCTCCATTACCGGAATTGCTCCCTTTTTCGTTACCTCCGAAAATGCCAGATCAACTGCTGCATAATTTTCAACTCCAAGAGCAATTTCATAGTGACCATTGATTTTATCTGCATAATCAAAAGTTTTACCAGTCATAGTTTCAAAATCTTTTCTGCCGTACAATAAAAACAAGGTACCATCCTTTTCAAGATATACATTACTGGTATCTTCCTCTTCCTTTATCTCAAACCCCAGTACATCCCTGTAAAATCGAATCATAGTTCCCATATCTTTTACGAAGATTCCAAATCCTTCCAGCTTTAGTTTCATCATTTCTTCCTCCATCTATTTGTCTTGTTCCTTTGTAAAACCCATTATACAATCTCAATCAGGACAACTATATGTCATGTTAGTAGGAATCTTCCTTAAGCGCGTCATATACATTCTGTCCGACAAGGCTTTTTTTATGTACTGTAACAATCTCACAGTATACAAAAAGAGACGCCCTAAGACGTCTCTTTGCTGTCATTAATACTTTCCTAACTTCATATGTCCGGCAAGCTCTGTTTTGCATCTCTGCTTGATTACCCATGCTTCATCTTTTGCCTGAGTAAATGCAGATACACATTTAGGATCAAGATTATCCTCGATTCCTTCCTTGCTCAAAGCAATGATTTTTTCTGCCAATGTAATGATTTCCATATGGATGGCATTGGTGCGGTCAGAACGGTAGATTTTTTCTGCATCTTCCTCGCTGATCAGTTCAAACTTGTCTGCACCTACCATACATTTAGGACATTTCTCCGGAGCAGTTTCTCCTTCATAAACATAACCGCATACTGTACATCTGAATAACTTCATAAAAACATGCCTCCTTAATTGAAAAATATTGATCATCTTCCGATCAATATTAGTATTACTTACAATGGGACATTTGTCAATCTCTGGAATGTATTATTTTCCAGAATCTTTATTTCCTTCAGTTTGGAGCCTTAGGATTCCTGACGGGTATTACAGTCATAATGCGCCTAGTTTATAGAGTCTGCATTCATAAGGCTGCAGGGTAATTGAGTCCCTTTCCGTTTCCTTGTAATTGCCGATTATTATCTGACTTCCAGATAATGTATAGGGAACCTCCAGGTCACTCTTTTCTTCCGATAAATTGCAGGTAATTAAGTATCCTTCTCCTTCATATTCCCTGGTGTACGCATAAATACTTTCACTTTCCTCCATGAGTAAAGTATAGGTCCCGTAGTGTAATGCAGGAATTTCTTTTCTGATACGAATTATTTTCTTGTAGAAGTTTAATATTGAATCCTCATCCTGAAGCTGAGCCTGTACATTTAACCAAGTGTGATTTTGATTTACTTTCAACCATGGGGTACCTTCACTGAATCCGCCGTTTGACGTATCATCCCACTGAATCGGTGTTCTGGAATTATCCCTAGTTGTATTCTTAAGAATCTGAAAGGAGTCCTCTGGACTCATTCCCTTTTTTATCCTTGCCTGATAACGGGTTAAAGAGGGTTTATCCCGAAAATCCGACGGAGACTCATAATCTGCATTTGTCATGCCGATTTCTTGTCCCTGATAGATGAAGGCTATTCCTTTTTGCATAAAATACATTAATGCCAGACACTTGCCACTTTCTGTAAAGTAACGGTCAGGGGAGCCGAACCTGCTGATACTTCTGACCAAATCATGATTTTCCATTACTAGACCAACATTTCCAACATCCTGGGTTGCCTGCTGCCATTTGGTCAACGCTTTCTTAAGCTTAATTAGCGAGATTTTTCCAGACTTCGTCTCTAAATTCCATAAGTTCAAATGATCGAATTGGAACAATGAATCAAAGACCCCCTTCCCCTGGGAGATCCATTCCTTGACCTCTTCTATGTGAACCCCATTGGCTTCTGCTACGGTGAAAATATCGTATTTTGCAAAGGTATTTTCTTTTAATTCCCTCAATAAATCTAGGATTCCCGGCTGGTTCATATGCTTATCAAAAGAAGAAACATACTTTTCTCCATTGAGGTTTGGCATATCCGTCAAATCCGGCTTATGGATGTGGGTAATGGCGTCCACCCGAAAGCCATCAATCCCCTTATCCAGCCACCAGCAAATCATGTCATATACAGCTTTTTTAACGCCGCTGTTCTCCCAGTTAATATCAGGCATAGTTCTGCCAAACGTATGTAAAAAATACTGTTTTGTGTTTTCATCGTATTCCCATGCAGAACCTCCAAAGATGCTCTCCCAGTTACTCGGTTCCGCCCCGTTCCTGGAGTCCCGCCAAATATACCAATCCCTCTTATGGCTATCTTTTGAGCTTCTAGACTCGACGAACCACGAATGTGCTGAGGATGTATGATTTACCACTAAATCTAAAATTACCCGTATCCCATGGTTGTGGGCTTTTTCCAAGAGCTCGTCAAAATCCTTCATCGTGCCGTATTCTCTTTGAATATCCTGATAATCACTGATATCATAGCCATTGTCATCGTTGGGCGATGGGTAGATCGGGCAGATCCAGATTAAGTCGATCCCCAGCTCCGCAAGATAGGATAATCTTCTTATAATCCCCTGTAAATCACCAATCCCATCCCCATTGCTATCCTGAAAACTTCTGGGATAAATCTGATAAGCTACTGCCCTTTCCCACCAGGCATGGGTTTGTGTCATGTTTTTCATAAAAGCCTCCAGTCTGTCAAAGCATTGATAAATTTATGTCCTGTTCTTCTTATGCCAAAAGATACATAATTCCTTCATATGGCCTCAGTAAATTCTCCTGAGGCTCATCATAGTTAGACAATTCCCATTCCTTTTCACCAGTTAGCTCATAAGGCAGCTCATAAGATACCTTTTTTCCATAGAAGTTACATATCACCACAAGTTTATACTGGCCCAGTGTCCTGGTATATGCAAAAATATTTTCATCTTCCGGAAAGAGCAACTCAAAATCACCATAAACAACTACGTCGTTTTCTCTTCTCAAACGAATCAGTTTCTTGTAATGGGTAAAAACAGAATTTTCATCATTTACCTGATTTTTTGCATTAATATTCTTATAATTGGGATTTACCGCAATCCACGGTGTCCCCGCACTAAAACCTCCGTTTAATTCATCCGACCACTGCATAGGCGTTCTTGCATTGTCTCTGCCCCTCGCATAGATGGATTCCATAATCTCTTCATGAGAATATCCCTGATTCAGACGTTGCAGGTACATATTGAGGGTTTCAATATCCTTATAATCAGAGATATCAGAAAATCTAACATTGGTCATACCCAGTTCTTCTCCCTGGTAGATATAAGGCGTCCCCTTCATACCATGTAAGAGCGTTGCCAGCATCTTGGCGCTCTCTACTCTGTATTCCTGATCGTTCCCCCACCTGGATACAATTCTTGGAAGGTCATGATTATTCCAGAATAAGCTGTTCCAGCCATTGTTATCCAAGCAGGTCTGCCACTTACTTAATACCCGCTTTAAATCCACTAAATCAAGCACTTTCAAATCCCATTTATCCTTGCCCGGAATCTGATCCAGCGATATATGTTCAAATTGAAATACCATACTGAGCTCACTGCCGTCAGAATTGGAATACTGTTTCGCTATCTCCGGCGTTGCCCCCCAGCACTCACCAACGGTTAATAAATCTTTATTACCAAAAGTGTTCAGGTTCATTTCTTTTATATAAGGATGAAGCATTGGACCGTTGTTCGTGATTTTTTTGTCTACCTCTTTTCCGATCAGCTCAATCACATCCATTCGAAAGCCACCAATGCCTTTCTCAATCCAAAAATTCATAAAATCATATACTTCTTGTCTGACCTTTGGATTCTCCCAGTTTAAGTCGGGCTGCTTCTTACTGAATAAATGCAAGTAATATTGACCGGTAATTTCATCCCATTCCCATGCACTGCCGGAGAACGCTGAACCTAAATCATTGGGCTCTTTACCGTCAACTGCGTCTCTCCAGATATAATAACCTCTATAAGGATTGTCCTTGGACTTTCTGGATTCCATAAACCATTGATGCTCATCGGAGGTATGGTTAGCCACTAAATCCATAAGAATCTTGATATTTTTTTGATTTGCCTTATCCAAAAGCTCCTCCATATCCTTAAGTGTACCAAATTCTTCCATAATACTTCTATAGTCGCTGATATCATAACCGTTATCAACATTGGGAGAACGAAACACCGGGCTAAGCCAGATAACATCTATGCCCAAGTCGGAGAGATAATCCAACTTTTCAATCACTCCCCTCAAGTCACCGATTCCATCCCCATTGGAATCATAAAAACTTCTGGGGTATATTTGATATACTACCGAACGATGCCACCATTTTTTATTCATACCAAACACCACACCTTTCATTATGTACCAGGACTTTGTAGAAGTGGCTGCTCCTGGCTTTCTTTCTGTTCCAGTTTAACAAATACACGAAGCAGTTCACTTACGCTCCATGCCTGTGCAAAACACCCTTGTGAAACCGTAGGATTATCACCATCATAGATTTCCGCAATCTGTCCAATACACCCTTCTCTCATACAAGCCTCTAAGACAGATAACTGTTCCTTTACTTTGATGCGTGCTTTCTCGCCGTAATCGTTAACCTTTAAGTATGCCAGATAATATGCGCCCAGAGGGAATGCCCAAACCGTTCCCTGGTGATATGCCATATCCCGGTTAAAAAGAGAACCTCCATAATGAGCCTTAAAATCCTTATCAAACTTGCTTAAGCTTCTTAATCCATAAGGGGTATAGAGTGTTTCATACACTTTATTGACCACTTTGATTTCCGATTCACGATCAAGTATAGAAAAGGGCTGTGACACTGCCCATATCTGATTACAACGAATCTGATCATCCGCTGCTTCGCCTGACACCAGATCCTTTAAGCAATGCTCTTTCTCATTCCAAAACTTTTCCTGAAAGCTCTTCCGCACCAAATCAGAAAGTTCCTCATATGATCTCTCCGGCATTTTTAAAAGCCTTGCAAAATAACCCATGATCTTTAAATCATTAAACCAATAGGCATTAATTTCCACCGGCTTCCCGTGTCTGGGGGTAGGAAGGATATCACCAAAACGAACATCCATCCAGGTTACCTGCTCTAATCCGCTGCCTGCCATGATTAAGCCATCATAATCCATCTTGATATGGTAATCAGTTCCCCTCTGATACCATTCAATGATGTCTTCCATAACGGGATATGCTTCTTTTACGAATTTCAAATCATTACTTACCAGATAATATTCGTACACTGCGCCGATGAACAAAAGGGAGGCATCTACCGTATTATATAAGGGGTCATGTCCTCCTTCCGGAAACATATTCGGCATCAGCCCCTTATCCTCATAATGCATAAAGGTATAAAAAATACTTTTGGCTTCCTCAAAACGCCTGGTAGCAATACAACAGCCAATCATGGAAATCATTGTATCCCTGCCCCAATCTGCAAAGAAGGGATATCCTGCCATTAACGTTTTCCCTCTTGTAGAATCACGTTCCACCAGGAATTGATCCGCACTTTTTACCAGATGTTTTGCCAACTCATCTTTCACACCAGATTGTGTGATTAGAAGCTTCTGCCGCTCTTCTTCCTGACTAAAATAATCTGATATTTCTTTTTTTTCATTCATAGGTTCTGTACTATAAATAAGATTCAACACTCCGTCAGATCCAGGGCTGACGGAAATTGTAATGCTGTGATTATGTGCCGAAACACCGATTGCCTCCCTCCCGTCTCGTGCATCATAGCCAAAGTATAGATCTTTTTCATATTTTGTCCCATGTTCTGTCAAACTGCCATTGGTTTTACAATATAACATCAGCCCATTACTTTTAATCACGTTATCCTTGATTTCGAATTCCTGATTGCTATTTAAGGTTTCTCCCTTGGATACAAATTGCATATGGGGTGTAACTGTTAAAATCACTTCAGTGTCCATGTAATTTGTCATCTCGTATTGCAGTACTACAGAATTTTCTCTATGTACCAAAACTAATTGCTTTTTAATCTCAACACCTTCCACTTGATAAATCCAGATGGGATAATCTTCAAAACTGAATTGATTTAAATAGCGGTAACCTGTCTGATTTTTTGTATGATTAACAAATTCCTGGCTGGATATATTATACTTTTTATTACATACCGAAAGTTGTTCTTCCATTCGTGTAATCATGTGATATCTATGATTTGGAGCTACCATGCAAGCCATTAGTAAAGCATGATCATTTCTGGTGTTAGAACCAATTCCAGATAGCGAGGAGTATCCCCCCAAACCATTGGTAAGTAAATAAGAATTCTCCTGTCCTTTATCCATGGTCTTCCAATCATGCTTTCCGTAAATAAATTTCATTTTGTCCTCCAGTTTATTTTAATGTTTTTGCCGTTCATATTTATCCCTTAACAGCACCTGATACTCCCTCTACATAGAATTTTTGTGAAAACAAAAAGATAAATGCAATTGGAATTGAGATTAATACACAGCCTGCAAAAAACTGGGTATAATAATATTCCACAAATTCTTTCTCCAGCATGGTCCATAAGCCAATCGCAATGGTGTAATACTGTCTGTCCTGTCCCAATATTACTTTGGCAAAAATATAGTCAACCCAAGGTCCCATAAAAGAAGTTAAAAGTGTTGTAACAATAGCCGGTCTGGATAGAGGAATTGTAATTTTACGAAATACCTCCCACTTAGTTGCACCATCAATAAAGGCAGCTTCATCAATCGTTTTTGGAATGGTATCAAAAAACCCCTTAACAACCAGATATCCCAGTCCCGAACTGCCTGAATATACCATAATCAGAGCGACTAACTTCATAGGACCTGACTCTAAAAATCCAAATCCCTTTAATATATAGTAAACCGCATACATTGACATGAAACCCGGAAACATACCAAGTATTAAGGCAATATTCATCATCTTTTTACGCATTTTGAATCTTAGTCTGGATGTTACATAAGCAACACATAAAACAAAAAATGTGGATAATAAGCAAGAACATATTGCTACGATTAATGTGTTGAAAAACCATCTTTCATAGTTTAAATTGCTTGCCGAATCAAATAATTTCTTATAATTATTCAGTGTATATCCTCTTGGGAATATATAACTCTTATAAGATCCTCCTTCTGCACGAAAAGAGGTCAGGATAACAAAAAAAATCGGCAGTACCCATATAAATCCCAGAATTCCCAAAAACACATGAACAATAGTATTTTGAATGAATCGTCTTCTTTTTAATGATTTTATTTTTCTATTCATTATTGGAACGCCTCCTCATCTTTATAGGAACCTGTGTGGCGATAAGTTAATAAAGATAATATTGCCAGTATCATAAAGACTACAATGCCGATAACAGCACCTAAATTGTAATCTTTATTCGTAATGGTCAATTTATATAACCAGGTTACTAGCAGATCTGTCTTACCAGCATAATAGTATTCCAGTGATTCTGGTCCGCCACCTGATAATAAAAAGATTACGTTAAAATTATTAATATTTCCGACAAAGGAGGTAATTAAATATGGTGTTGTGATAAACAGCATATAGGGTAATGTTATTTTGAAAAATGAGACAATTGCATTGGCACCATCCACCTTTGCAGCCTCATATAAATCTTTGGGTATATTTTGCAAAATACCAGTTGTCGTTAACATGGAAAACGGGACACCAATCCAGACATTAATACAGATAATTGTAATCTTAGCCAGTGTCGAATCAGTAAAAAACGGAATTGCCTCTGTCGGTCCAATGATACCGATATTACGCAGCATTGCATTCACCGGACCGTTTGTATTGAAGATTGTTCTCATGGTAAGTAGCGATACAAACTGAGGCACTGCGATGGACATGATAAAGATAAATCTCCAAAACTTTTTATATCTGGTACCTTCCCGATTGATTACAATTGCTAACAACATTCCAAAAATGTAACAGGAAAATGTAGCACATACTGCCCATATAATAGTCCAGTTAAGTACCGGCCAGAATGTGCCAGATAATGAACCGTTTTGGGCAAACATTGCTGAAAAGTTTTTAATCCCAACCCAGTCGAAGAGATTTCCCGGTGTCTGATGGTTTTTATCGTAGTTCGTAAATGCAATTAATATCATAAAAACAAGGGGAACAATCGTGAAACATAAGATACCTGATATCGGCAAAAACAAAAGGGATTTATGTAGGTTCTGCTCCTTCAAAGATGCCAAATCATCTTTGAAGGAGGGAATTGCTTTGCCGTATTCTATTTTTTTCTGTGTTACATAAGCACTTTTTACAGATGTCATTGCAAAAATCACAAAACCTAGAGTCAGAAATATTGTTACAACACCATAAAGCAGACATAACATGGAATTATCCCCTGGTACATATTCATAAATCTGCTTCGCTTCATTAAAAACCTCTGCCTGAACACTGGTTCCTAATGTTATAAAGTCTGCAATGGAATTGAAACCAACTGTGCTCATATAATATATATAAACAATTTCTAAAAAAAACATAAGCAAGCCACGAATCATTTGTTTATGCACTAAATTACCTAAACCAAATATTAGGGCGGATAATTTTGTTATCCCATTTCCTTGAATAAAAGAAGCAATTCCCCCTATATCACGAAGCGATGTGTTAATATTTGACTTCTTTACCTTTTTGCGGGCCATGATCCAATCCTCTCTAAACTATCCATGACTTTCTGTCAATAGTTTTTTATTCTACCTTTAATGTAGCTACAAATGTATCTAATTTTTTCTGTACATTCTCTTTGTTTAGCTCACCAGTTTTAATTTCAGTTGCAATGCCAACCGCATTAGACCAGTATTTTGAGGTAAATTCTACGGATGTAGGCTGCATAACAGATGCTGTATTCACTTCATCTACGATAACCTTTGCCACTTCATCCGCCTGTAATTCTTCAGATTGTCCAGCCTTAAGATTGGTAGGTACCTGACCATTTTTTTCAAATCGTTCTAACTGCATCTCTTCACTCCCGAGATAAGCTGCAAATGCTACTGCTACAGCAGGATTTTTTGACTGAGAGTTAACACCAATTGCTTTGGAACCATAGAAGCCTTTTAACTGATAATTCTTTCCGTCTGGATTGAAAGTTGGGATAACTGCCAAACCTAAATCATCGCCTAAAGCCTCCTTATAAAGATTATAGTTCCAGGATCCGTCAAACCAAGCACCGATTCTGTGGTCTGCTGTTAATTCGGACAAAGAAACATCATCTGCAAATGCTGTTTTAGGGTTATTTATTAAGTCAATCAAGTAATTTGTTACAGCAACACCAGTCGGATTATTCCAGTTAGCACCAGCTGCAAAATCGGTCTGGCTTTCACCATAGATTGTTAAGCCTGCTCCGTAGTACCAGGCGCCTAATTTCCATCCGCCAGCAGGGTCAAAGCAGAAATTATAGACTTTATCGCCTGTATCTTTCGCCATAATTCCTTCAACGGATTTTATGTCTTCTGCGTTTAACAACGATTTATCATAATACATAATGAATGTGTTATGAGTAAAAGGAATCCCATAGATTGCATCGTCTTTTGTTACTGTTTTTACAACAGATTCACCCATTGTGGACCTAACCATTTCTTCTGTGCTTCCGCCAAGTCTCGCAATAGCTCCTGCATTGATTAACTCATTTAACTGGTCACTTGCAAAGAAGAATACATCACCGGCAGCTGATACATCCTTTAATATTTCATCTTTTAAAGTATCTTCCCCTTGTGTTTCAACATTAAATGTAATATTCCACTCAGGATGTAATGCTTGAAAAGATTTTGTCATAGAATCCAGGGTTCCTGTTTGAATTTGATTTTCGGGGGCCCAAATTTTTAATGTTACAGGTTCTGCTTCTCCCGTTTTGGTTGTATCTGACTTCATAGGTCCCGGAGTTGTACCATTGCTTGTAACATTATTACTGCAGGCAGAAGAAGATACTACCATTGCAGCGACCATAAGTAAGGCAAAAAAACTTCTCTTCATAAAATACCTCCCCTTAATAAATAATTTTGATTTTCATCATTCATAGTTTCTATCATAAATCAACAGTTTTCTTCATTGATTCACAACCAATATCATTAAATTATAAAGCTTATAACTTCCAAATGTCCTGATTATAGCCCCTGATTGTTCTATCGGAGGAGAAATATCCAGCGCGGCCGATGTTTTCCAACATCATTTTTGACCATTTGACACTGTCTTCATAATCTTCAATGATTTCTTCCTTTTTCGAGATGTATTCTCTCAAATCCAGTAAGGACATGAACCAATCCTTTGAAATAAACTCATGATGTAAACGTTCCAGATTCTCTTTCCTGCCGACCTGCATTAGGGTATCGCTTACAATAAAGTCAACCAGTTTATGAATCAATGCATCATTTTCATAAAAATCCTTTGATACATAATCTTGTTTATCGTAATGAGCAATGACCTCTTCACTGGATTTTCCAAAGATATAAATATTATCTTCCCCCACCAAATCTGCGATTTCAACATTGGCACCATCCATTGTTCCCAGGGTAATTGCTCCGTTTAACATGAACTTCATATTCCCCGTACCGCTGGCTTCCTTGGAGGCCAAAGATATCTGTTCCGATATCTCGCATGCAGGAATCAGCTTTTCTGCTAACGTAACATTGTAGTTTTCAACCATGACTACGTTTAGATAAGGATTTACTTCCGGATCCTTAGAAATCAAGTCCTGCAAACATAAAATCAGATGGATAATATCTTTGGCTATGATATAAGCAGGAGCTGCTTTTGCACCAAATATGATTGTAATCGGTGTTTTTGGCTTATTGCCCTTTTTGATCTCCAAATATTTATAAATAATATACAATGCATTCATTTGCTGTCTTTTATATTCATGTAAACGCTTGATTTGAATATCAAAGATGGAATTCTCATTAATCGGAATTCCCTGTGTCTGCATTAAGTATTCTTTTAGTACCTTCTTGTTCTCATTTTTTATCTGAAGCAATGTATTTAATACTTTGCTGTCTTCTCTAAACGCCAACAGCTTCTCCAATTGTCCTGCATCCTTTTTAAATCCGTCACCAATCAATTCGCTGATATAGGAGGTCAATGGATAATTGCAATGCATGAGCCAGCGCCTGAACGTAATACCATTGGTTTTGTTATTGAATTTCTGTGGATATATTTTATAAAAATTATTGAGTTCATTTTCTTTTAAGATTTCCGTGTGCAGGGCTGCAACGCCATTTACACTAAAACCGTAATGGATATCGATGTGAGCCATGTGCACGCACTCCTCTTTGTCGATGATATATACGGACGGATCATCAAATTTACTTCTGACCCTTTGATCCAGTACTTCAATAATCGGAAGCAGATGAGGCACTACTTTCTCTAAATATCTAATCGGCCATTTTTCTAAGGCCTCTGCTAAGATTGTATGATTGGTGTAAGCACAGGTCTTCGAAACAATCTCAATTGCTTCCTCCATATCAATTCCCTTTTGTATCAGTAAACGGATCAGTTCAGGAATAATCATGGTGGGATGGGTATCATTGATTTGAATTACCGCATATTCGTTTAAATCCTTTAATGAACTTCCTTTCTTCTCACATTCTTCAATAATCATCTGAGCTCCATTGCTTACCATAAAGTATTGTTGGTAGATTCTGAGCAATTCTCCTTTCTCATCACTGTCATCCGGGTATAAAAACAGAGTGAGATTTCGCCTGATATCCTCTTTGTCAAAGGAAATCCCAGTCCCTACTATGGATTCATCCACTGTATCAAGGTCAAACAGATGAAGGTGATTGGTACGATTCTCGTAACCAGTTACTGCAATATCATACAGCGTTGAAGTGACTGAAAAATCTTTGAAGGGAACCGTATAAGAAATGTCTCTCTTCGTTAACCAACTATGTTTGGTAAGCCATGGATTGGTGGTTTCTTTTTGCAGATTCTCTTTAAATAACTGGCGGAATAACCCTAAGTGGTAATTCAAACCGATACCGTCACCGTTTAATCCCAGACTGGCAATGGAATCCAGAAAACAAGCTGCTAATCTTCCCAAGCCACCGTTTCCCAAAGACGGTTCTAGCTCTACATCTTCGATTTCTGTAATTGATTTACCATTCTGAGCCAACTCCTCTCTTACCTCATCGTAAATTCCCAAGTTGATTAAGTTATTGGATAATAACTTACCAATCAAAAATTCAGCAGATATGTAGTAGACCTTCTTCTTACTCTCTTTCCCTTTCTTTTCATTTGCCATGCTTTTTGTCATTTTCAAAAGTGCCATGTAGATTTCTTCATTGCTGCATTCTTGAAGCTTTTTCCCGTATTGATCTTGTACTGATTTTCCTAACATTCTAACTACCATACCTTTCACTAATACTTGCCAGACTCCAGCTGCAAGTACAAAATTAGGTGCTCTAGTTCTTACTTCACACCGTTCCTTACTTCCTAAGCAGCAAATACGCTTACCGATTACTGTTTTGAATCAGCTCTTTGATGTTACTAATTTCCTTTTTGAACTCGTCATAGCTTTTTAACTTCCATTCCCAATTAGGGGAACCCAGTGTACCCGGCGTATTGATTCTTCCTTTGTTTCCTAAGTCAATCACATCCTGCATGGGAACAATGGCGATGTCTGCAATACTGTCAAGGGTCAATTTAATAAAGCTCTTTGAAATGGCCTTATCCTTATAACCAAGCTTCTCTAGCGCTTTTCTGATTGCAGCCTGTGTTTCTTTCACCTGTGAATCATACCAGCCACGAATTGTTTGATTATCATGACTTCCTGTATAGATCACCATATTACGTACATCTTCAAAGTCATTGTTATCTTCCATCGGATCAAATGTAAACTGTACAATTTTCATTCCCTTTAGCTGATAATGATTCTTTAATACATGAACCTCTTTCCTTAAATTTCCCAGATCTTCTGCAATGATTTCGAGCCGGGGAAATTTTTCTTTAATCAAATCCAACACTTCATAACCAGGTGCCTCAGCCCAATTTCCTTCAACTGCAGTATCGCAGGCGGCAGGAATCATCCAATAGGTATCAAATGCCCTGAAATGATCAATTCGGATGTAATTAAACAGTTTACTGTTATATGCAATACGATCAATCCAAAAGCTGTAGTTGGTTTCCTTTAAGTACTCCCAATCATAAACCGGATTTCCCCATCTTTGCCCTGTTTCACTAAAGTAATCCGGTGGTACCCCTGCGATAAATACAGGCCTTCCGTCTGAATCCAGTAAGAAGCATTTTTGATTCATCCATACATCCAAAGAATCGATTCCTACATAAAACGGAATATCCCCCATAATCTTGATGCCGTGATTGTTGGCATAGCCCTTTAATTTCATCCATTGTTTATAGAATTGGTACTGGACAAACATCTCATAATTAATTTCATTGCTGTAAACAGAGATATCATACCTCTTATCTTTGATCCATTCTTTTTGTTCCAGGCTCCATTCATTCCAACATCTTAGGTGATTCTGCTTCTTTAAGGTAAGAAATACTGCATATAAGTACACCCATTCCTGAGCGGCAAAATCCTTATACTCTTTCGTCGGTACGAAGTGATCAAATGCCTCCTTTAAATAAAGACCTTTGAATGCCCTTACCTTTTCATAATCCACACAAGAGCTGTGCTCCATAAACTTGGGCGGTTCTTTCTTTAGTAATCCTTCTAAAAACAACTCTTCCAAGCTGATATAAATCTCATCCCCCGCAAAGGAAGAGTAGGGCTGATAGGGCGAATTACCATACCCCAAGGGATTTAACGGCAGTATCTGCCATATATGAAATCCACTTTTTTCTAATAAATCTATTAATTCATAACTATACTTGCCCATATCCCCAACTCCATGATCGGATGGCAGTGACGATAAAGGCAAAAGCATCCCTGCTTCTCTCATATATCAGATTCTCCTTTTTCTACTTATTTTTTTGCATATAGATTCCTTTTGGTTGTAAAATACAATGTGGTTGCAATTCGTACGGAAAACGGTTTCCGTACTTTCAAAAAAATTATATGGATATTATCCTTATTTTTGAATAACATCCATATAGTTAATTTTACATACCTCATAGGGTATCAGAACATGTCTTCCTGTTTCTCCATTAAGCAATTTCTTGAGTTCATCAAAAGCCTGCTTAGACTTTCTGTTAAAATCCTGTTTCACTGTATTCATCGCAATTTGGGTATATCCCATTAATCGAATGCCATCAAAACCGCATACGGGACGGAATAAATCCATCTCTGTCAATGCAAACACCGCACCGATGGCCATTAAGTCTGATGCACATACAACCACATTAATCTTGGAAGCATATTTTTGTGTAATCTCTCTTGCTTTATATTCATTAAAATCACCGTACTTTATAATAAGTTCAAAATGATACTCTTCCTGCAGCTTTTTCATGGCCTCTAACCTTCGGTCCGTTATGTATCCGCCTGCACCGCCTGCAATATAAAGTACGTTATTAATATAGTCATTCTCATCAAAAGTTTTCTTTGCCACATCATACTGCGCCTGAAAGTGGTCGATAGATACAGATGAAGTTCTTGCATTGGTGATTGGAGAATCAACTAAAACACAAAAAAACTCTTGCTTCTCAATAATCTTATATATGTTCTTATTCTCTATAGATAAATTATATATAATTAAACAATTAATTCTTTGGGATTTCAAAAAATTAGTAACCTCTTTCCAGTCCATCTCTTCAAACTGAGAACTAAAAAATGTCACCACTTCTATACGATATTCTTTTGCTTTTTCAAAAGCTCCTGTTAAGTGCTGCATATTGATTTCTTCTACAAACTGGCTATTATGCCGAATATCAACAATCAGTCCCACTCGGTTAAATTCCTTTTTAGAAAGGGATATGGCAATTGAGTTCGGCACATATCCTAACTCTTCAACAGCTTTCTCCACCTTTAATCTGGTCTCTTCGCTCACCAGAGAATAATTATTTAAAACCTTAGATACTGTAGATTTTGCTACTCCTGCCTTTTTCGCCACATCGTTTATAGATACCATCAAATTGCCTCCTACGGAAAACGGTTTCCTTTTTCTTAATATACAATTATTTATTCTTCTTGTCAATGCCTTTTTTGATATTGTTCATCTCGCTTCTTTTGGTCCCCATCCCCTTCTTTCTGACCATACGGTTCTATGAAAGCAAGTATGGTACTAACCTCGACATGGATGAAAGTTATTTCTTTATTTTATTTTTTCTATAATTTTCCTCTATTATTCGAACATATATTCGAATATAATAAAAACAGAGGTGGTCATATGGATAAAGTAATCTTTCACATTGATGTAAATTCGGCATTTTTAAGCTGGGAGGCCGTGTACCGGCTTCATCATCTTGGCGGAAAGCTGGATTTGCGGGAAATACCATCCGCTGTCTGCGGAGACACAGAAAAAAGACACGGTATCATTCTGGCAAAAAGCATACCAGCGAAAAAATACAACATTAAAACCGGAGAGGCCGTCTGGGAGGCACTTAGAAAATGTCCCGGCCTCACTATGGTTCCTCCTAATTATAACCTGTATCAAAAATCTTCGGAAGCCTTTCTCCTTCTTTTGAAGCAGTACTCTCCCATGGTGGAACAGTACTCCATCGATGAGGCCTTTGTTGATATGACTGGCACGGATGCCTTGTTTGGAACACCAGAGGAAGCTGCTGAGGATATGAAAGAACGGATTTACAGGGAATTGGGATTTACCGTAAATATCGGGGTCTCCAACAACAAAATTCTGGCTAAGATGGCATCGGATTTTAAAAAGCCTTACCGGGTGCATACACTATGGAAGCATGAAATCCAGACTAAGATGTGGCCCTTATCCGTGTCAGAACTGTTTTTCGTTGGCCGGGCTACCTTTTCAAAGCTTCACAATCTGGGAATCAAGACCATTGGAGAGCTGGCTCAGACAGACCCCACGATTCTTAAAAATCATTTCGGCAAGCATGGAGAGGTTATCTGGTCCTTTGCCAATGGGATCGACTTTTCCGCCGTGGAACCAGTCCCACCGCCTAACAAGGGATACGGAAACAGCACTACTATTTCCTTTGATGTCACCGATTCCAATACAGCCAAATTAGTCCTTTTATCTCTGGCAGAGACCTTATCCGCAAGACTGAGAGAGGATGGAATAAAAATCGGCGTTGTATCCGTAGGAATTAAAAATTACAACTTTGAATACCTGGGACACCAGAAGACCCTTTCTGCTCCCACCAATATAACAAAGGAAATTTTTGAAGCTTCCTGCCAGATCTTTGATGAAATGTGGGATAAGGTCCCCATACGCCACTTAGGCATTCACACCAGCCGGGTAACCAGCGAGTCCAACCGCCAGCTAAACATATTTGATACAACGGATTATGAAAAGCTGGAACGGCTGGACAAAGCCATTGACGAGATCAGAAAACGTTTTGGCTCAGACAGCATCAAAAGAGCCAGTTTCGTACAAACCAGGTCTATTGATCACATGAGCGGAGGAATCAGCCGGGAAAAAAGAACCGTGAATTATAACAATGAAATTATTATGTAAGAGGTCAGATATATGGGTAAATTCGGGATCGGAACCAATGTAAAAAATATTGACAGCGGTGCAGTTCGGGGAAAGCTGTATCACATTGCCTGCAAAGCATGGTTTACTTCTACCTGCAGCCCTATCCCCTTAAGCTTCAAATTCGAAGGTGAGGACGGAATGATACAAACAGTCTCTTCTTTAAATATCAAGTGTACCGAAGATAAAAATTATTCCGGCATCCCATCAAAGGAATACGATTGTGAAGCCGTAATCGGAGGCATCTTATGCAGATTTAAACTGATTTTTTATATGGAAGCCTGCAAATGGGTCATGGTAATTTAACCCCTGCAAGAAAACAGCCCCTTGAACCTGGAATTTACCCAGGTCAAAAGGGCTGTTTTTTTAATACTATACTTTTAACTCCGGCAGTCCCGCAATGGATGTGAGCAGGGACATAATACCGGCAAGGGCGGCTGTGGAGCCTACCAGTACCCAGTCAACACCTGACATCAACGCGGTTGTTCCAATGGCGGCTACGGCTGTCTGAGCCATTGTTTTAATCGCCCGGATTCCCGCAGCCCTGATCCATCTCTTCCAATATTCCTTGTCCATTTACTTGTCCTCCTTCTCTATAGATATTTTATGCTCTAATATAAAATATGCCATAGATCAGAGGACTAGCACCAAGAAATGATTAAAGTGTCTGATTATTTATGCTCTTTCCATTGACATTCTGTAAAAGCAATTTCAGTAAAGACAGCTTTAAAGGTTGAATGCTCCGGACTGCATGCATAGATCCCCAGCTGGATCTCATTGTCACCTTCAAACAGATGGGCGATGCGCATCTGCTTATAATTTACTCCATCGTAGGAATTTTCCATGCAAAAATCCTGTTTTCTCCTGCTCAGCCGGTAATACATATACTTCTGAGATGCAGGAATGTCTGTCGTTGCCCAATCGGAATATCCCAGATTTGTAACAACGCTTCCCAATCTTTGAAATGTTTCATTTTCATATTCAATGGAAGCCTTAATCCAGTTCTCGCTGTTTTGATATACAATGACACCGCATTGGTCAAACCGGTGCCTGCTGTCAAATTCAGTTCTCACTAAAAATGAAAAATACTGCTCACTGGTTTTTATCAATAATGCTGGTGCATTATCATTTTGAAAACCATAATACGTTCTTTGCCAGAAATCAGTTCCTGGCTCCGTATCAATTACAATTTCAGTCTCCTTAATTGTGTAGTTCTTTGGCTCGTTAATCCAAAACAGAGCTTCTTTTTCAAATTTTAAATCCATATGTACCCCCCCTAAAATCGTAGTTTTTTTATTCATTCACACAGATTTTATTATATTATTATCATATATCTTCTAAAGCTCCAGGGATAATTCCATTCCAGGACCCCGGTTCTCATTAGGCCGAGTGAAAAATCCCAGCTTTTGGTAGAACACCTCTTTTCCTTTGGCTGCAAAGAGCCCCAAGGTAAGATGAGTTCCAGAAACTCCGTGCTCTTTTGCATAGGCAATCAATCGTTCCATAATGGCTTTCCCAATGCCTTTTCCCTGATATTGGGGAAGTATGACAAGATCCTGGACATAGCAGATACATACTCCATCGCCTACAAGTCGTCCCATACCAATCACCTGGCCTTCATCCATCACTGCTATTGTAAGCAGAGAGTTTTTCAACGCCTCTTCTCCCTGTTTCGCCGACAGTTGTCCCCAGCCAGCTGATACTCTTAGTCTGTTAAAATCTTTTTCCGTCAGAGCATTTTCCCTTATCTCGTATGTCATCGTCAGCTCCTTTATAGGTTCTTTCTCATTTAATCACAGGTTAATGTCATCCCGTTTTCCTCAATATCAAAAGTTTCCAATTTATGAAAGCCGTGAGAGAGATAAAATTTAATTGCCCGGCTATTAGATGATAAAACTTCCAGAATACAATATTTACACCCCATCATGATCATCTCTCTTTCAAGCTTTTCAAAGAACCAGTGGCCAATGCCAAAACCAATGAATTCGGGCAGCAAGTAAAACGCATGCCATTGTGCAAAGCGCTCATTCCCATCATAAGCAGTGCCAAATACACTACTTCCAATCATTAATCCAGCGGATTCTGCAATAAGACAAGTGTCACCCGCCTTCACACTCTCCTGCAAAATCGGCACCCAATGATCCGTTTTTAAGGAGGATAGATAGGTTTCATCCATAAGCCCCTTGTAAGCGGAAACATAACTAACTGCGATTTGGGCACTGACCTTTTCCATATCCTCCAAAACAGGTATACGGTATTTTATGTCCATTTTTCTCCTCCAAAAATACAATTATTCCCTGGACCTTTTCTCTAACATTTGATTTAGATTCATAGCCGTCCTGTTGATTCTCAGCATAGGCTAAGTAGCTGTGTTAATAGAATCAAATCAAGGAAATATTTATCGATTCATTCCCGCAATAAAACCATTCTCTTTCACAGTCACCTGCACCCAGGCAGGGCGAAATCCGCTTTTTATTGCGTTCCTTACCGACTTTATATTGGACCAAGCACAGCAATAAAAAGGTACGATATCTCGTTCCAATATCTGAATGGCAAGTTTACTTGTAAGACTGGCACCAATCCCCTGATTTCTATATTCAGGAAGTACGTCAATTCCTATCTGCCACATGGTATCACAATCTGCGGAACAGGCTGCAAGTCCAATGAGTCTGCCCTTGTGAAATGCACCCACCGCCAGCTTATCTCGTTCTTTGTTTCTTTCAGATAAAGCATTGCTCCAATTTGATAGATAATATGCTGAGAATTCATCTGGATTCATAACCTTTGTTTCATACCCACAGGAAATAGAGTTTAGGGAATTCATATCAGGCAAAAAATATTCCGCCATAAAACAAACATTACAATCAAATGGCTTTAGCTTTTCCATTAAAATATGCAGATTTGGTGTTTCAAAGCAATGGGGAGCACCATACTTTTCTATATACTCTTTTACAATCTCTTTCAGCTCTTCTGATACAGAAGCCACAACATTATTTCCATAAGAGGTCAGATCGCAGGAAAACGGTAATTTTAAATATCTTCTGGCATTGGCGTTTTGTGCGGAAAGTACAACCTTGTTCTCTGACCTCATAAAATCATTCCTGCTGCAATTGCTGTCAATTGCAGACTGGTGCATTGCTATTTCAAGAATTTCTTCGTTTTTCATAATAACCTTTCATTATGTCCTTTTATACACCTGTATCATTTTCTCTCAAGCAGCCATTCTTTCGCTTTTTCCAAGTCATCCATGCAGGTCATGACAAATCTGGTATCTGTCTTTCTTTTTTTCATATAGCTTTTCATCTTTGATGTTAATCCTACAAATACCACTTTACGAAGCGGCTTCTCTAAACCAGCCAGGCTCCCAACAATCATCTCTAATAGCTCGTTATCAACCTCTGACTCATCTAAAATAACAATAATAAAAGAGCTGGTAGATGGCCTTCCGATTACCAATAAATCCTGATGAAACTTTTGCTTTAAAAGCTCTTTTTCGCCATAGAGCGCATCCAGATGCTCACACCAAATTTCTCCGCCACGATAAAAAAGAGAAAATGATTTCTTCTTTAAACCAAGTTCGTATTTTTCCATGAATCAAGCTCCTGACTTTCTTTTTCTACAGTTCTCTTTTCTTTCTCCAGCTTTGCAGTTCAATAATATTGCCTTCCGGATCTCTCGCATAAACAAGAACTGCCTCCACACCGTCAGGGTAATCTGCTGTAACTACCTCTCCCAGAGTTCCACCCCCTGCGCGGATAATTTCGGACAAGGTCATTTCCACGTCAGCCACTTCAAATGCAAGATGGCCGAACCCGGGACGATTGATTTCTGGAGCCACAGACTCCTTAAGTGCATCATAAGAAAATATTTCAAGGGTAGGGTGGTCATCTCCATAACCAGGTAACAGCAGATGTTCCCCTTTGATATGAGAATCCTTCAAACTAGTGAGCCGGTCCACCCAATCCCCTTTTAAGTCTCTTTTCTCGTCAATGCTCCGGCAATGGAGAACTTTTTTATAAAATAAAATCAGTTTGTCCGGGTCTTTTGCTATTAAATTCGTATGTACATATCGAAACATATTCCGTTCCTTTCACTATGGTATTTAAGCCTCTCGTAACCGAAACATGGAGAACTCATTTAATGATGGCTTATGCCCCTCATCAAAGGAAAACTCGTCAAGTCCACGCTGGCTGAAAAAACCAATTTCAAGTTTTCCCTCAAAATACTCTCCGTCTATTTCCTGGGATAAATGCCAGGCTATCTGTCTGGAAAAGCTATCCGGGCCAACGCCCTTGCCGCCAATGGGCAAATTCCCTTTTAGATTCGGATTTTCCTTAGCGACTAATACGGCAAGCTGATACGCAGTAATAAAGCATCGTTCCCCATTATACTTTCCACTGTTGGAATTCCTTTCATTTTCCAGCAACTCCTTAACAATTGGTCGGATTTGTGTCCAATCTGACATAGTTTGACTCCTTTTCTATATTAAATTTTTGTTTATAGCATTCATTGAGTGCGGTTCAGAGATAATATTTTATATAATCAAGGAAATTGGGGACTTATTGAACAAGTCGAGGAGAATTCGTTCCAAAGATATCTGTGATACAATCGCCATTATGTAGAGATTTTGTTATTAAATGGTTGTCTAAGGACCATTTTATCAACAAATATGGTAACTATCAATATTATATTTTAAATATAGGATACTATGATAAATTCGTCATCAATTCTACGTTTCACCGATTAAACCAGTCCGACATCATACCTTCATTTACTTATTATAATTAAAATCATTTTCATTGTGTTACTAATTGATCAGCATTTCTAGAATTATTAAGTTTACAAATTATTATATAATTCTATTTCATTTAAGTGCATGTCTTTTATAATCATTCCTTATCTTATGGAAGTATTTAATCTTCTATCACAGTAAAAAGGAATCGCTTGTACTGCATTTATATTCTCTCAATCATAAGCGGTAATTATATAAAAAAAGCGCCAGGCCGAAGCCAAGCGCTTAGTTGTACAGTACTAACACTGTCCTTTTTTGTCAATAGAGCAGGAAAAAGCAGGAATTTCTGTGTCTTCCGTTTCATCAGGCAAATCTATATACTCACCAATATCAAATGTCTTTTCTCCATTATCCAGTATAAAAAATGGAATTCCAATCCTTCCAGATTCCTTAATTTCCTGAAAAATGGCATCATGATCGCGGTAAGCTAAAAATTCTTTTAAAGTAGCCGTGTCGCCTATGATATTCTTATATTCTAAGTCAATATGATTCAGCGCAGTTAAATTCTTTTTGGCTTTCACGCAATCAGGACAAATCTCTGCTCCGTACATGGTTATCTTCATAGTTACCTCACATTCTGCATGTAGTGATATGCCAGTTCTTGTTAATGTTACCAATTTCATTATAAGCTTACTTTTTCATTACGTCAATAAACTCTGTCAAATGTATAAATACCATTACATTCACACGCTTATTATGTCCGCTTCCGCTTATAATCATTAACGTTACATATTTTTAGCTGCGTTTGATGACTCAAAAGAATCAATCATATAGAAACAATACATTTTTTAGGACATATCATCTGGCAGGCACCACAATCCACACATTCAGTCTCATTAACTTTTCTTTTTCTTCCTGTGTCCTGGTAAATACATCCAACAAGACACACTCTCTGGCATTGTCCGCAGCCGATACATTGCTCATCATCAATTCTTCTGGACATGAAATGTTCCCCAATTATATGGTTTGCTTACAGGACTCAACGGTAACTTCCAGTACCCTCGTTAAGAATGGGAATTTTTTATACATCAAATCATAATTCTCCCCTTCTTTTAAAAACCTGGCTGTTCCCTCTAAGACAAATCCGGTTCCCATGTGATGATATCCCATTACTTCTTTACTTCCAAGAGTAAGTGTAACCTTAGAATTTAGCTTGGTGTTCTCTTCTGTTTTAATCATTGCGGCAGCCGGTATTAAAACCTTATTGGAATCTACCAATTCTAAATAAGAATTCCATGTATTTGCCACGTGAGCTTCGTTATTTGCACAGCTTACAATTGAAACTACACCTTCATGTTTTACTACTTCTAATAATTTTTCTGGAAACATCTGTTATATCCTCCTTTTATAGACTTATATTATCGTCGATATATGTTGTCTTTAATTATAATAATTCTATAACAGGAAAATGTCAACTCTTTTTATTTAAAAAATATAAAACTTGAATTCACAGGACTCTTCTATTATGATATTACTAATACTTGTAAGGAGAGAGAAAGAATGAAATTTTCAGTCGGGGTTGAATATGCATTGCATTGTTTGCTTTATATGATAAATGTAGATAAAGATAAATCAGTAGGTATCAGAGATTTGGCTACCTTTCAAGGGATATCCGAAAGTTATTTATCAAAGGTCTATGCCAGATTAAGCAAAAACGGCCTAATCAAATCCGTACCGGGCGTAAAAGGCGGCTATGCCTTGGCCCGGGATCCAAAAGAGATTACTTTCTGGGATATCGTCGAAGCTGTAGAAGGAAATGAGTCATTCTTTCAATGTGCAGAAATCAGGCAGAACAGTATACTTGTAGATAAAAATAATCTCCCAGATTCATACACCAAATGTCCTTGCCTGATCAAAGTCGTAATGAATGAAGCGGAGAACGAAATGAAAAAATACCTGGAGCAAAAAACATTGGCATGGCTGCACGAAGAGGTTTACTCAAATATTTTAACGAAAGAAGCAAAAGAAGCTACTATTTTGTGGTTCAATAAAGAATAGCTCCAAATCAGGTATCGCCAACCTGCAAAAATGCGCCAGTCCGAAGACTGGCGCATTTATCATATCATCATTATAAGGCAAACGAAATAAACTTTTATTACTACAAATTTAATATCTTAATCTATTATTTTTTCAAATAGTAAGCTATCGGTCCATCCTTCTTTAGTCATAATATACTGAGTATACTTTCCCACAAATTGAAAACCATTTTTAATCAAAACAATCTGAGAACCTATATTTTGAGGAGAAGTTCCTGCCTCAATTCGATGTAAATTGTGTACCATTTTGGCCTTGCTAATAATTACTTTGGCAGCTGAAGTTGCATATCCTTTTCCTTGATGTTTTTCACCGATACGATATCCTAACTCAGCTTTATTTAAAGGCCCTTTTATAATATCCGTAAGGTTGATTCTGCCAACAACTTCATCCTGTTCATTCGTTATCAAATACATAAAATGAACACCCAAATCTTGTTCTTTTACTAAATCTTTTACAATCTCTTCAAACGATACGTAATCGTAATAAGCTTCACTACGGGATAAACCAATAGCTTCAAAGTAAAGACGATTCTCTACCTCAAAATCAAATAATTTATTTGTATCATCTAAAGACAATAGCTTAACTGAAACCGTTTCCAATGGGGACCTCCAATTATCTTTTCAATATTGCTCTATTGACCACAAGTAACATTATAATCCACCAGCATAATACTGAAAGTTAGTGTTTTATTTTATGTAGGTTAATATCATACTCCATTCTTTTAGCTGTCGCAATCGCAATTTCCTTTCCGACAAGTCTATTTAGAAGATAAAAAGACATATCAATTCCGGCTGAAATACCACCAGACGTGATTATATTACTTTCATCAACATATTTAACTCCTCGCTGAACCTTTA
The DNA here is from genome assembly GCF_026723765.1 of Lacrimispora xylanolytica. NCBI lineage: Bacteria > Bacillati > Bacillota > Clostridia > Lachnospirales > Lachnospiraceae > Lacrimispora > Lacrimispora xylanolytica. Next base: position 1,999,526 of record NZ_CP113524.1, on the reverse strand, counting down.
TTTTCGTGTACTCACTTTCTAGTCTATCTATATCCAGCCAGTGTGTGGTTGCTCTTTTCCCATCTAATAATCCAGTCTCAGCCAATAAAAAAGATCCGGTACACACAGATGCGATAATATCACATTCCTCCGCTCTGATCTTAATCCAATTTTTAAGAATTTCATTGTGAATTTCTATTTCCTCTGCTCCATACCCGCCGGGTATAATTAAAATATCAAATGAAGGACTATTATTAAAATCAAAATCGGGTTGAACTTTTAGACCATTTCGGGCGCTGATTAAATCTGTTGTTTGGGCGACAGTCTTTACTGTAAAAGGCTTTTGTTGACAATTTGAATATGAAGCAATTGAAAAAACTTCAAATGGACCAGCAAAATCCAGAACTTCAACTTCATTAAAAAGAAGTATACCAACGTTCCAATGCTTTTTCATATCTATTCCACCAATCTCCATGCGTGTAATGAATGCGGTCTACTATATAAATAATCTTTATGAATAGACTACTACACATTTTGCTAACTATCAATATTTAATTTTCAATGTTCGTATTACGTTAAATTTCAGTTTAATTGCTTTGTTCAATGTATGGGTTATCATTTATTAAGTAATGACAGCGCTATCAAATACTTTTACCATTTTAATTAATTGACTCTTTCATACCAAATAACATGTACTTTCAATTTTCTGGTTTGTTTGACAACATTTTATAGAATGAGTTTTATAGAAAAACGGTATACTAAAATAACACTTGAGAAAAGGAGGTAAATTATGAGCAGAGACAATTCTAAAAAAAGTACTAAAAATCACAAAAAAGAAGATGGTACTTTTCATTCAAAACATATTAATCACAATCCACAAGCAGAAAGCGCACGTGCCGTATTTGGGCTAAAGACAGATAATTCAAAAGATAAAGAATCTTAGACTTTTAATAATATTTCGTAATAATAAATCAAACTGTAAAGGAGCAATTGTTGTATGAACAGAATCCATTTTGATATATCAGGCATACAGAATTCGGAAATTAAAACTCAGCTCAAAAATGCATTAGATAAAGTTGAAGGAATTTCCATGGTCAATATTGATGCTGCAAGGGGTTCAATTGAAATTGGATACAATCCATCAACGGATGAAAATTCTATTAGATCTTGTATCGAAAATGTCGGATGCAATATTTTGAACCAATCAAATGAATAAATTGAGTTTGTAAAATTAGAATAGGGAGATAAATGCCCCTATTCTTTTTTTACAGTGAACTTAAATCGACATTGTATTACTCTAACTGTTCTTTGCCTTTAAACATTACGTCTTTCATTTTTCAACCCACCTCCGCTAAATCCTAAATCAATCGACAAAAATTTCCTTTACTTTTCGCAACTGTTCTAAAGTATAATTCCTGCTTTTAATCCACGATATATTGCTGATCCACACTGAAAGCCTACTTTTTTCAATGTAATTATTTGCGTCTGTTCTTGATGGGTAAAGTAATCCTTTATTACCATAATCAATATTTTGAATCAAACCAAAAGGATTGGATTCTTCTGATTCGTACCTATCTCCATTGCCAATGGTTACATATTTGCGACCTACTGCTTTTACCTTTACTTCTCTGATCTCTGGCTCACGATTTCTGCCTTCATGCATGTTGAGAATAAAACCGTCTGACCTACATCAAATTCTTTTACTGTCAATTTTTGTTCCCTCCGTTAAATTCGGGTTTAATAGCTAATTGTTCCCTCATTATCATCCGCCTCAACTTCCAGCGCGTCAGAGTAATAAATATAAATAAAGCCATCTTCTTCCGTCTCGTCTATTTGGGCAATTCCATAAGTTTAGATACCAATTCCTATACTTCCCTTTCCCCCTCAGACCTGCTCTGCCGGAAGGTTATGTAATGCCGGACACGCCGGTTGCAGATTTGAGTATCAGCCCCATCCTTTTCGGTTTTCCATTCTACCATCTCTGTTCCTACGGTAATCTTGCAATATAGCAACCTATTAATCATTTAGAATCGTGCTATTTAAGAATTGCTTAAACCGCAGATAAAGGAGTAGTTTATTATCCAAGTAGATGAATGATAACTCTGACAACTAATCGAAACACATTAGTCATTTCAATAACAAACTGCATATAATGTTTGAGTTAATTCTGATCATATCTCAACCGCTGATGCATCTCTCCGCTAACAGTACTTGTAAAATCCCACCATTTTCCATTCACACTTTTTTCACAAGCCGTACAAAGTTTATTTACAACTTCTACAAACTTTTTTCATATCTCTCCTCTATACTTAAAACATAAACAAGAGCAACCCCAAAACTTGTTTGAACAAAAAACTTTTTTTCATAACTCGCCGGTGAAACCCACATTTCACCGGCTCCTCCCTTTTTATGGGCATTTCTTACTACTTCCTCCATTTCCCATCCTCCCAAAATCAATAGTACTTACAGGTTTTACGCCTCCCGGACCGAAAAAGGGGTAAAATATAGGGAAATGACCGTTGCAAAGATACACGTTCTATTATAGAATAGGAGACGTGCCTAAAGCATACGCAAATCTGGAGGATATATTACATGAAGAAAAACGCAATCGTAGGACAGTCCGGCGGCCCTACCGCTGTGATTAATGCAAGTCTTTACGGGATAATTAAAGAAGGAATGGCTCACGATGAAATCGACAGAGTTTACGGCATGATCAACGGCATTGAAGGCTTTATGTCCGGGAATTATATGGATTTATCAAATGACTTGACCGCAGAGGAACTGGAGCTACTAAAATTAACACCTGCTGCTTATTTGGGCTCATGCCGCTATAAGCTTCCGGATGATCTTTCTTCTCCATTTTATCCGGCTCTGTTTGAAAAGTTCCGGGTTATGGATATCGGATATTTCTTTTACATCGGTGGAAATGATTCCATGGATACGGTGAGCAAGCTTTCCCGCTATGCAGCCCATCATCAGAGCGACATCCGCTTTATCGGAATCCCCAAAACCATTGATAACGACCTGGTTCTCACAGACCACACTCCTGGATATGGCAGTGCGGCCAAATATGTAGCAGATACCGTTCGTGAAATTGTTTTAGACGCTTCCGTTTACCAGCAGAAATCCGTTACCATTATAGAGCTGATGGGACGTCATGCTGGATGGCTTACTGCAGCCAGTGCCATGGCAAGAAAGTTTGAAGGTGACAATCCTGTACTTATCTACCTTCCTGAATCAGATTTTGATTTCGAACAGTTCGCATCAGACGTGGATTCTGCTCTGCAAAAAAGAAGTTCAATTATTATCTGTGTATCAGAAGGACTCTCCGATTCCAACGGTAAATTCATTTGTGAATACGCAGATGAAGCCCGTTTGGATACCTTCGGCCACAAAATGCTAACAGGAAGCGGTAAGATGCTGGAGAACTTTGTCCGGGACCGTTTCGGTGTAAAGGTACGTTCCATAGAGCTGAATGTCAGCCAAAGATGCAGTGGAATGCTGGCATCTGCTGTTGATATAGAAGAATCTGTTCAAGCAGGGATTAAAGGAGTAAAAACTGCATTAGAGGGTATAACAGGAATGATGATCGCTTTTAAGCGTACTGCTGATTCCCCTTATACCATGGAATGCGTTACCGTGGATGTAAACGAAGTTTGTAACAAGGAAAAACTATTTCCAAATGAATGGATTAGCAAAAATGGTACTGATGTTACAGACGACTTTTTGGCCTATGCACTTCCTCTTATTCAGGGTGAGCCTGAGAGAAAGATGGAAGGCGGCCGTCCGGTCTATTTATATAGAAAATAAAATAGTCATGCATTTAAAAAGGATAGCTTTCGGGCTATCCTTTTTTCGGTTTCACTCCCAGCTGGAAATAAAACATTTTTTGTTTATTTGTAATATATTATTGCATTTTTTTACAACATGTCTCATATATTTTATATAAGACCAATTCTATATTAAAAAGCACTTATGGGAGAAAGTGAACGATGAACGAAGAATATTTTTTAGACCGCATTCCCTGCGGCTTACTGAAGCTAAAAGCCCAGGAGCCTTTTTCAATTTTCTATTGTAACCAGACGGTCAGGGACTGGTTCTGTCTGCACGCATGTTTAAATGATCTTGTCTGCGAAGCGGATTACGAAGCAATTGTAAATGAAATACAAAGCCACCTTAAAACTACGATTAATCGGTTTGTTTTGGAATTCAGAGCCAGAAATGCAGAGACATGCACCTGGCTTTCCATGGATGCCAATTACATCTCAGAGGATGGATTTTTATACTGTTGTGTTACCGACATGACAGACATAAAAAAGTCCCAGGAACGGCTGCGGCTCAGAGAAGAACAATATCGCCTTGCAACTCAGCATTCCAGTTGTCTCGTCAGCATCTACGATATTTCTTCCAGAAGCATTTCTCCCACCCCGGAATTTTCAAGGAATTTTCCATTCCCTTATACCCAGTCTCTATCTCCTGAATTTCTCATTGAAAATGACATCGTACATAAAGAAAGCATTGAGGATTTTCTACAGTTCTTTCAAACCATGGAAAACGGAGCTGGGGAAGGAAAGTGCATTGTGCGCTTAAAAACAGGAGGGGATTACCGCTGGTTCTCCACCCGCTATTCCCTTGTATATGGGGAATCACAGTCTCCTGTCCGCAGCATTATATCCTATCAGGATATCACGGATGAATATGAGAAAGAACTGGCCTATCAACGATGGATGGAATACATGGAAGAGCAGAAAAAAAATTGTATCGGCTACTATGAATACAATATAAAGTTTGACCTGTTTGAGGAAATCATCGGAGAGTTGAAATGCAATATGCCGGATTACGCCTCCAATACGTTTTCTGACATTATGGGATACGTTGCAGAACATTTTATTTACGAAGAAGACAAGGAAGCGTATCTGAAATTTTTCAACAAAGACCAGCTGCTTCATCATTATTACAGAGGGAACCGTTCTCTCCATATGGAGCACCGGAGAGTAAAGCCAGACGGCAGTATCTTCTGGGCCAATGCTACTGTACAGATCGTCTGTGATCCTTATAACGACTCCATTAAGGCATTTATCCTTATCAAGGATATTGATGACTCCAAACGGGAAGCCATCTCCCTACAGGAACTTTCAGAGCTTGATTCCCTTACGGGGCTGTTAAATCGGGCAACTGCCATAAGATCCATACGCCATATACTGAAAAGCTGCCCTACTCATCATATTCTCATTATGCTGGATATAGACCGTTTCAAGCAGTTAAATGACAGCTACGGGCATCAGTTTGGTGATAAAGCCCTTCATAGAGCAGCTTCCAGATTAAAGTCCGCCTTAAGACGAGAGGATATATTCGGACGCATGGGAGGAGATGAATTTATTATATTGTTAAAGGATGTATCATACAGCATTGACATATATACAAAACTGGAAAATCTCTGCAATTTAATAACAAGTGCCTTGGAACCGGAAATCCATATATCGGGAAGTCTTGGAACCGCCGCATTTCCAGAGGATGGAACCAGTTTCGAAGAATTGTATGAAAAAGCGGATATCGCTCTATATCACGCAAAAAAACACGGCCGCAATCAATATACGGTTTATGAACCTGGTATGAATATGAAAGAGTGCTGAAAACAGAAGTTTTCAGCACTCTTATATTTAGGAGCATTCAATGCAGAAGAAGGGACTTGAACCCTCAAGGTATTGCTACCACACGGACCTGAACCGTGCGCGTCTGCCAATTCCGCCACTTCTGCTCATCAATTGTATAAATTGGAGAACCAATTCGTACAATTATATTACTATACTTCCAGTAAATAATCAAGCACTTTTTATATTTTTAAATGCTCTCTCATAGGGATAAAAAAAGAACCCCTTGTTAAGGATTCTTTTTATTAATGCGGGAGATGGGACTTGAACCCACACGATCATACAACCACAAGATCCTTAGTCTTGCCTGTCTGCCAATTCCAGCACTCCCGCACGTCATTTTATAAAACCAAACAGCCATGACATTCTGTAAGGTTTCATGCAGAAGAAGGGACTTGAACCCTCAAGGTATTGCTACCACACGGACCTGAACCGTGCGCGTCTGCCAATTCCGCCACTTCTGCATTTCGTTGTTATCTCTCGCAACAACAATAGCTATTATAGTATACAAGCACTATTATGTCAATATCTTTTTTCCATTTTTTTTCAAATTGTTTTTTGTATATATTTTTCAAAAAACATTGACAATAATTAAAAAGCATGATAAGATTACTTTCGTTGCGCGGGAGTGCTGGAATTGGCAGACAGGCAAGACTAAGGATCTTGTGGTTGTATGATCGTGTGGGTTCAAGTCCCATCTCCCGCATTTTTATTTTTTTATTGACATATCTCAATTTTGGGGTATAATAATAAAGTATTCCTCGATAGCTCAGTCGGTAGAGCAAACGGCTGTTAACCGTTGGGTCGTAGGTTCAAGTCCTACTCGGGGAGTTTTAAATCACACCTTTGGTGTGATTTTTTATTTTATAAAAGAGCTGCTGTAAAAGAAACTTTGGTGTCGACGACACCATTATTTCTTGTTACAGCAGCTCTTTATAATTTATGACGATTGGTATATTTTCTTTTAATATTGAATAATATTAAACGTACATACCTAACAAGGTAGTACTTAGGTGTTTGCGAGCACCCGTATTATTGGGCGGAAGGTCTCTATCTCCTGTAGATCTTCCGCTTCTTTTCATATTAGCATCCACAGTCGTCATCATCATTATTATTATCCCATCTGCATCCGCAATGGCGGTAACCATCCCAATAACCTCTCCAATAAGCTCTTCTTTTCTCTTCTTCACAATCATCATTTGATCCATTACAATCATTGTTCCAGTTATTGCAGCAATGGCGATTCCAATTGTTGTTACAAGAACCCCAAAAACAGCCCATATAGTACACCTCTTTTCTTATATTTATACCTTATTGTATGAGAAGCACAGACAAGATGTGAGCCCACGCCTTCCAGGCCATAAAATACGAGAAAATGAATTTTATTTTTCATTAACTGCTTTCGTCCTTCTTCATATATTATTAATATAAATAACAAAAAAGGATGTAATATTATGCCCCCATTACCCCCTAATAATAATTTCGGCGGTCCCATGCCAATGGGCCCACCTCCTTCCAGACCACCCCAGAAACCGGCGCAGATGCGCTCAGGAACCAGAATGGTAGATGCAGGTTCTATTCGTTACTGTATTGGTCGTTTTACCTATATCTGGATGCGCAATGGTCAGGAATTCTGGTTCTTCCCCATTCAAGTTTGGCGTAACAGTGTTTCTGGCTTCCGTTGGGACAGAAGATTTGGCTGGTCATATGCCGGAATTTCCTTAAACCGGATTGATATGTTTACCTGCTCCCGTTAAGAAAGAAGCAAAGGTCCATAAAGGATTATTTGGCAGCTCTTGCTCTTCTCTGCAACTAACATTCCTTTTCAGGTAAATGTTAATTCCAGGGAGGAGCATTTTGCTTGATATTAATCCTATCTTTCACAGTAAAAAATGGTTCAATGTCCTGGCATTAAGACTGCATACTGGCTCCTCCGTCTACATGAAGAACCTGACCTGTCACATAAGAAGAATCATTGCTTGCCAGATAAACATAGGTTGGGGCAAGCTCCACCGGCTGCCCGGCTCTTCTCATTGGGGTATTAGATCCAAAGGTAGGGATACGATCTGCCGGCTGGCTCGCTGGCTGAAGAGGCGTCCAGATCGGACCAGGTGCAACTGCATTTACCCGAATTCCTTTTGATACCAGGGAACGGGCCATAGACCGGGTAAAGCTGACAATCGCTCCTTTCGTGCTGGAATAATCAATCATCTGATCATTTCCCGTGTAGGCCAGGACAGAAGCTGTGCTGATTATGGTACTACCCTTTGTAAGATAAGGCACGGCAAACTTCGTCATCATAAAGATTCCAAAGAAGTTTACTTCAAATGTAAATAGCATCTGTTCTATAGGTATATTCTCAATACCATTTTGGGGAAACTGGACTCCCGCATTATTAACCAGAATATCCAGACCTCCCAAAGCGGAAACAGTTTTTTCTATGGAGCTCCTGCAAAACGATTCATCCCTGATATCTCCTGATATCAAAAGACATTTTCGGCCTTGAGCTTCGATATAGGCTTTTGTTATTTGTGCATCTTCGTGTTCATCATAATAAACAATACAAACATCAGCTCCTTCTTTTGCAAATGCAATGGATACCGCTCTTCCTATTCCACTGTCCCCGCCAGTAACTAAAGCCACTTTGTCCATAAGCTTTCCTGTGCCAATATAATTCGGATCATCAAATACCGGGGGAGGATCCATAAGAGTTTCTAATCCCGGCTGCGCCGGCTGGTGCTGGGGAGGAAACTGAATGGGGACTTGCTGGCAAACTTCTTCATAACCTAAATACGGATAGAATTTAGACAAACCCTCTCTCCTATCTAACTGATTTCTTTTATTATTTATATATTGATAAATCCATAGGGCGGTTACAGTTTTCCAAAAAAGTTTATATGTATTTATAACTATAGAATCCATTTTCTTTTTTCCAAATTTTGAAAACAAACTTTATGGGACAATTAACTTTTCATAAATACCCTTTGACAAATCCCACGGGATAAATTATAATGAAGCAAATAAATAATGATACGCTGCCGCCGGGCAGCAAAGTGAGCATTCAATTATCATGTCGTTAGGCCATAGGAGACATGAGATTTGAGTGTTTTTTTCATTTAAAGGAGGATATTAAAATGGCATGGGGTTTTTTATTTATTGCAGGGATTTTTGAGGTTGTATGGGCCACATTTCTAAAGCTGTCCGAGGGATTCAGTAAACCTATCTTTACCGTTGGTACCATTGCAGGAATGATCATCAGTTTTTACTTTCTATCCCAGGCGACTAAGGTGCTTCCACTGGGTACTGCTTATGCAATCTGGACAGGAATAGGCGCTATTGGTGCAACCATTGTAGGAGTACTTATATTCAACGAGTCTATGACATTGGCGCGGGGCTGTTTCGTTATCATGTTAATTGTAGGTATTATAGGTCTTAAATTTACATCGGCTCATTAGTAATTTTATTATATATATTGTAGATTACTAATTCATTATGGTACTATGAATAGGAAAAATAATGTAACATATCTACTTATTTAATGTAATTAAATGCAGATACTATTACCATGGATTTTTTAAACATTGAATTATTAATTCAAAAAAAAGATAAAAAGAATTGTTTATTATATTCATATAGAAAGGCGGTTGATTCCTATGTGCGGAAGATATTATATCGAAATAGATAATGCGGAATTTCGCTCCATTATAGCCGAGGTGGAGAGAAATACAGCAATTAAGACAGGGGAAATCTATCCTACTAATGTAGCTCCTGTTTTATCACCAACCGGAGTCATGACGGCCATGCGCTGGGGATTTCCAAAATTTGATGGTAAGGGTGAAATTATAAATGCCCGAAGCGAAACCGCTGCTGAGAAGAGTATGTTTCGAAATCCAATGATGGAAGGCCGTTGCCTGATCCCTGCCAGCTGGTATTTTGAATGGGAGAAACGTGGTACAAAAAAAATAAAATATGTGTTGATGAATCCCAATAAGAAGCCAGTATGGATGGCTGGTCTATCTAAAATCGACTATAAGACAGGTCTTCCCTCTTATGTGGTATTAACCCGCCCTGCCTGGTCTGGAATTTCATTTATACACGATAGGATGCCGGTTATATTGCCGGAAGAACGCCATGACGAATGGCTGAATGGCCACGATCCGGTAGGCACTATGAATCGGGCTGTGAATGAGGTTAGTTATGAGATGGTATAATTACGACATGCAATACGCCTTTAATAATAGGTTTAAAATTAGGCAAAAACAATAATATAACTCGTTAAGACAAAGAAACTACCAGCTATCAGTATAATGCTGGTAGTTCTTTTTGCATGCAACATTTTACTTCATGCAGAATGCTTTTGAAGAAACGAACAAAGTTCCTGTAAGATAGTAATCCGCGTGTATATTACGCGTATATTACTAACTTAAATCTACTCATTTACCCCATCTAAGGGTAACAAAAAACCCCGCAAACACGAAGTCTTTGGGGTCGCTCTATCTTTATATATAATTAAGCCACTTTAGATTTTGCAAGTTCTGCTAATTTAGCAAAGCCAGCTGCATCGTTAACAGCCATGTCAGCCAGAACTTTTCTGTTCAAGTCAACACCAGCTAACTTTAATCCGTGCATAAATACGCTGTAGGATACTCCATTGATACGAGCTGCTGCATTGATACGAGCAATCCATAACTGTCTGAACTGTCTCTTTCTCTGTTTTCTGCCTGCGTAGGAGCTTGTTAATGCTCTCATTACGGACTGCTTTGCTACTCTATACTGTTTGGAACGAGCGCCTCTGTAGCCTTTAGCCATCTTTAACACTCTATTATGTTTTTTCTTAGCGTTCATACCGCCTTTAATTCTTGCCATCGGTTTTTCCTCCTTCTTAACTTAAAATCTTATAAATATGGTAAAATCTTTTTCATTACTTTTGCGTTAGTTGCATCTGTAACAATATCTTTTCTAAGGTTTCTTTTTCTCTTAGTTGATTTCTTAGTTAAGATGTGGGATTTGTAAGCTTTATTTCTTACAAGCTTTCCTGTTCCTGTAACTTTGAAGCGTTTTGCTGCTGCTTTGCTTGTTTTTAATTTAGGCATTGTATTTTCCTCCTTGATAATGTTCTTTTAGCGTTTTGCGGTTAAAAACATAACCATGCTTCTTCCTTCCACCTTTGACGGCTTGTCAATGGTCGCTATATCAGCCAGCTTTTCTGCAAAATCATCCAGAATGTATTTAGACTTAGACATATGCGCCATCTCACGACCTCTGAAACGTAAGGTTACCTTAACTTTATCTCCTTTTTCCAGGAACTTTCTTGCGGCTCCCATCTTCGTGTTCAAATCATTCGTGTCGATGTTAGGAGATAAACGAACTTCTTTTATTTCGATTACCTTCTGCTTCTTTTTAGCTTCTTTTTCTTTTCTTGCCAGCTCGTAACGATATTTACCGTAGTCAATAATCTTACAAACCGGTGGTTTCGCAGTCGGAGCAATTTTTACCAAGTCAAGCTCTGCTTCCTTTGCAAGCTGCATCGCGTCTTTGGTAGCCATAATCCCTAACTTTTCTCCGTTTTCACCAATCAACAGAATCTCTTTATCCCGGATCTGTTCATTAATCATTAAATCGCTAATTGTCGTGCACCTCCATCATATAGTGTGTGTATTGGTCGGAATCCACATTGCTCGCCCATAGGCATAAAAAAAGTAGATAGACAAACGCTATCCACCACCAAAGTCTCTACACAGTACACCTATGTATCAAAGGCTATGAACCAGGGACACTTACTCGTGCCGTGGTGAGGCGGATACCTACTTTCCTGTCTGTTGTTTCCACAACTTATATTATGATACAATAAAACAATCTTTTTGTCAATCTATTTTTTCAATTACCATTTCTCAGGAAAATTCCACTTGTATTCTTCTATATATAACGTTACAATTTATGGTAACGTACATGAGATGTGCATTATAATATGAATGAAAAGGAGATATATTATGTGGTTTATTTTTGCAATCCTTTCTTCTATCTTTGCCGCGCTCACTTCCATTCTGGCAAAGCTTGGGATCGAAAATGTCAATTCCAACCTGGCCACTGCGATTAGAACCTTCGTGGTATTAATCATGGCCTGGGGCATTGTTTTTCTCACCGGCGGCATGAGTGGAATTTCTGAAATAAGTAAAAAGAGCTGGATATTCCTTATATTATCCGGACTTGCAACTGGGGCATCCTGGATCTGCTATTACAAGGCGCTTCAGATTGGCGAAGCCACGAAGGTAGTTCCCATCGATAAATTCAGCATAGTTCTCACCATGCTTTTGGCATTTGTCATTCTTCACGAGCAAATTACTGTATATAAGCTGATCGGTATCCTGCTCATCACAGCGGGAACCTTTGTTATGCTATTATAAAAAGATGCGCCAGGCCAATACCTGCGCATCTTTTCATTTTCGTTTAACGTGTTTTAAATGTGGCACACTCGGTATGCTCTGCCTGACTTGCACCATCGCCTGCAATGCCGATATGCTCTGCAGAACAGTGGCGGCCTTCGTTGTAAACACAGTTTACAGCTTCGCAGTCCACTTCCAGACGGCTTTCCGGTGTTTTAAACAGGTTGCGGAAAGAACCATCTTTATTTTCGTCAAAGCTGCCGCAGCAGGTATCGTAGGTATCCTTTGCCTGATTTCCTTCTACAATAATAGCAGATTTGCAACAGAAATTATCAGAGTTATGGAGACAACTTGTTACATTGCAGTCTAATTTCGTCATAGCACATTACCTCCTGGCATTCTTATTGAGATTATATTTCAGGAAGTAGTATGCACCATGGGGAAGGATAATATTCTCACGAATATCGTCCTTCCCCATGTCATTTTTAAAACAAATCAATTATTTCGCTTCTTCTGTTACATTTACTTTTTTAATTTCCTTTGTACGGATTTCGCGGCTGATGTCATCTATGAAATCGGCAAGCGGACGCTGGCCCTCGTCACCATTAAACCGGCTGCGAACAGAAACCACTACCTCTTCTTCTTCCTTCTGGCCTACCACCAGCATATAAGGAAGCTTTGATAAACGGGCCTCACGAATCTTATAACCGATCTTTTCCGCACGCTCATCAACTGTTGCCAGAATGCCGTTATCCTTTAACTGAGCAACCACCTTTTGTGCATACTCATGATATTTCTCAGAGATAGGAAGTACACGTACCTGCTCCGGACATAACCATGTTGGGAATGCAGCCTCATATTTTTCAATGAGCCATGCAAGAGTTCTCTCATAGCATCCAATAGAAGTTCTGTGAATGATAAACGGACGTTTCTTTGTTCCATCCTTATCCACAAAGCTCATATCAAAACGCTCCGCAAGGAACATATCAAGCTGAATGGTAATCATGGTATCTTCCTTACCGTACACGTTCTTAGCCTGGATATCAAGCTTTGGACCATAGAATGCAGCTTCTCCTACTGCTTCTGTATACTCAATTCCGATATGATCCAGAATCTTACGCATCATATCTTGAACTTCATCCCACATTTCAGTATTACCAAGATAATGGTCTGCTTTTTCCGGATCCCATTTTGACATCCGGTAAGTTACATCTCCTTCAAGTCCAAGAGTTGTCAGACAGTATTTTGCCAAATCCACACAGCCTTTGAACTCTTCTTCTATCTGATCCGGACGCACAATCAAATGGCCTTCTGAGATTGTAAACTGACGAACACGAGTCAGACCATGCATCTCACCGGAATCCTCATTACGGAACAGAGTGGAAGTCTCGCCATATCTGCAAGGCAGATCACGATAGGATTTCTGGCTCTGCTTGTATACATAATACTGGAATGGACATGTCATAGGGCGAAGTGCGAATACTTCATCATCCTTCTCCTCGTCACCTAATACGAACATGCCTTCCTTATAGTGATCCCAGTGGTCAGAAATGATATATAAATCTTTTTTTGCCATGAGAGGTGTTTTTGTCCTCATGTAGCCGCGTTTCTCTTCTTCATCTTCAATCCATCTTTGTAATGTCTGGATGATCTTAGCACCCTTAGGCATTAAGAGCGGAAGGCCCTGACCGATTACATCCACTGTGGAGAACAGTTCCAGATCTCTTCCCAGTTTATTGTGATCGCGATTTTTGATATTCGCTAAATACTCCAGGTATTCATTTAACTCTTCTTTCTTTGAGAATGCAGTTCCGTATACACGTGTCAGCATGGCATTCTTTTCGCTGCCTCTCCAGTAAGCGCCTGAGGAAGATGTAAGCTTAAAGGCCTTGATTGGTTTTGTGCTCATCAGGTGAGGGCCCGCACACAAATCTGTAAAATCACCCTGGCGGTAGAAGGATATCTCCTCGCCTTCGGGAAGGTCCTTTATCAGCTCCACCTTATATGGCTCGCCTTTTTCTTCCATGAACTTGATTGCTTCTTCTCTGGGAAGAGTATAGCGTTCAATCTTTTCCCCTTCTTTAATGATCTTCTTCATCTCAGCTTCTATCTTATCAAGATCTTCTCTTGAAAAAGAAGGAATATCAAAATCGTAGTAAAAACCATTCTCTATGGATGGCCCAATGGCAAGCTTTGCCTCCGGATAAAGTCTCTTTACTGCCTGAGCCAATATGTGACTTGCTGTATGACGGTAAGCAGAAAGACCTGCTGGGTCGTTTACGGTTAAAATGTTTAAGTTACAGTCGGTTGTCACTACAGTTCTTAAATCTACAACCTCTCCATCTATTTCGCCTGCACAGGCGTTTCTAGCCAGACCTTCGCTGATATCAGACGCGATTTCGATCACTGACATTTCATGTTCATATTCTTTGATTGATCCATCTTTTAATGTAATCTTCATTTGCCCTACACTCCTTTGCTTTAATAAAATTTCTAATAAATAAAAAAGTCCCTTTCCATACGTTTCCATACAGAAAGGGACGATTTAATCAAAATAAATCGCGGTTCCACCCTAAATTGAGCGGACAAAAATGTCCAAACCACTTCATTTGATGATAACGGAATCACCGTTCCCGATTAAGGGACGCTCCAAGATGGTTTTCTCATAGCATTCCGGTAAAGCACTTTCACCTTATGTGCTTCTCTCTGGACGTTCCTGCAATGATACTGTTCTTATCCACGCGTTTTCTATATAGCTTTCTATGTTTTGATTATAGCACGGTTAAGCATTTTGTCAAGCTACATGAAAAAATTTCTTATAACAGAACAATTAGAGCAATTGTGATTGCGATGATACTGACTACAATAGACAAGGAATTAATGGCGCTGGCCGTTCCCACATCACCCTTTAATGCTCCGGTAAAAGCAGGGGCTACCGATGATACAGGACCAAGGCTCACAATAGCTAGAGCCCGGCGGATCTCAATATCAAATGGGGCTATTAAGTAAAATGCCACCGACACTAAAATAGCAAAAAGATACCTGGCTCCAAGTATTTTGATAATCTGTGCCATCTTCTCTTTTTCCATTCGTATTTCAAATCCAATGCCAAGCATCAAAAGAGCCAGAAAAGCATTGGCTCCTCCTGCCGTATCAGCCAGACTGATAATCACAGCTGGGAGCTTAATATTTAATATGCTTAAAACCGTCATCATGACATAAGTATCAAACGGCGCCGAGGAAAACAGTTTTTTTGCCATATTGCGTATAGAAGGTTTTCCGTCTTCGCCGATTACCATACCAGCCATAGAGTAGGTAAGTCCGGTACACATAACAGAGTTTCCTGCATCGAAAAGACTTGTGACCGCAAACCCAACAGGACTTAGAAAGCTTTGTACAAATGGCATGGTAAAATTCCCCACATTATACCCTGACATATTGAGCATGGCAAAGGCTTTCTCTTCCTTACTCCTTCGCAAATTCATAATATAGCCTGCTGCAATGGTCATCAAATTACAAAGGATGCCTATGATACAGATAAACAGCAGTGATTTTTCCATTGTTATCTTACTGAAATTAGAGATAATGGCTGCCGGAAGGGTAATCTTTATTACGATTCTGGAAACCAGATAAAAATCCTTGGCTTCAAAAAATCCTGCTCTCTTAAGCAGATAGCCTATGATGATAATTGTTACAAATGCAACCGCTTTTGTTATTACTGCCGCCATACGCAACTTCCTCTATGCAAGTATTTCCCCAAAAGATTCCGGTGGTGCAATCGCCCCACCGGATAGTTTTCATGGATTTATTTTACTTCAACACTCCACCCCTCAGGACCGCTTAATATTCCAAGCTGAATCCCGGTAATGGTATCATAGAACTTTTGAGTGAGTTCCCCAATTTTACCTTCGCCGATTGCCATTCTGTCGTTTTCAAAGCGAAGCTCACCAACAGGTGATATAACAGCTGCAGTACCGGTTCCAAAGCATTCTTCCAGGGTACCCTTTTTTGCAGCTTCAAGGATTTCATCGATTGATATCTGTCTTTCCTCAACCGGAACGCTCCACTCCTTGCAGAGAGAGATAACGGAATCTCTGGTTACACCAGGAAGGATGCTCCCATTTAATTCAGGAGTAATTACCACACCGTTTATTTTAAAGAATATGTTCATAGCTCCTACTTCTTCAATGTATTTGCGGTGAAGGCCATCCAACCAGAGCACCTGGGAATATCCTTCATCATGAGCTTTTACCTGGGAAGCAAGAGATGCCACATAATTCCCGCCGGTCTTTGCCTCACCAATACCACCCTTAACCGCTCTTACATATTCATCCTCAATCCAGATTTTAACAGGGTTTAAGCCACTTGCATAGTAAGCACCTACCGGAGACAAGATGATCATAAACTTGTAGGAATGAGATGGTCTTACCCCTAAAAATGGATCTGTGGCGATAACAAATGGTCTGATATAAAGAGAAGTACCTGGTTTCGTTGGAATCCAGTCCTGATCCACATCTACCACTGCCTTTAAGGCCTCTAAAAATATGTCCTCCGGAATCTCTGGGATACAAAGTCTATTGTTGCTGCGGTTAGCACGTTCAATGTTCTTATCCGGTCGGAACAGCAACACTCTTCCATCTTCGGTCTTATAGGCCTTTAAGCCCTCAAACATCTCCTGTCCGTAATGAAATACCATACAGGAAGGCTCCAGCTCCAGCTTATGATATGGAACGATTCTTGGATCATACCAGCCTTTCCCTTCTTCGTAATCCATCTCAAACATGTGGTCTGTAAAAATGGTACCAAATGTCAATGGGTTGTCATTGCCTGGTTTTTCCTTCGGGCAAGTTGTTTTTTCGATTCTGATATTCTGCATGTTACTATCTTCCTTTCCCAATCCGGCATATCTGTCAGTTTTATAATTGTTTATCATTATGTTCCAAAAAATGCAGACTGTCAAGATTTTTCAAAACATATGCTCTACCGAAATGGAATCCAAAGTATAACCTTAAGTTATATAAGTAAAATCATATCCTGGCATTAACCAGCAGCTATTTCTTTTTCTTTTAATTTTTCCTTTTCTTTCATTTTCCGGTTAAGCTCTCTCCAGACCGTAAGAAGCATGGTTATAAAGCAGGCTCCGCCTCCAATTACATTGGACACTGGTTCTGCCATAAAAACACCGGAAGTTCCGTTGGAAAAAATAATGGGCAGAAAAATAATTAACGGAGCTACAATAATGAGCTTTCTGAAAATGGAAAAGAACACAGCTTGTCTTGCCTTGCCAAGTGCCACAAATATAGACTGGCCGGCAAACTGAAGCGACATAAAAAAGAAGCCGAAATAATAAATCCGCATGGCGGGAACTCCTGCACGAATGAGTTCAGGGTCCTGGTTGAATATCCGGATGAAAAATTCCGGGAACCCATGAACGACTCCCCACATGGCGGTGGTGTAAATAATAGGGACTACGGAAGTAAATATAATGGCTTTTTTGACTCTTCCGTATTCTTCTGCCCCATAGTTATAGCCCATAACCGGCTGACCACTGTTGGTAAGGCCCCTGACCGGCATAGAGATTACTTCACGAACGGAATTGATAATGGTCATTACGCCTACATATAAGTCTCCACCGTACATCTGTAAAGATGCATTGTACATGACCTGCACCACACTGTTGGTAACATTCATGGTAAACCCGGACATGCCAAGGCCAACGATGCTCTTTACCCTGTGCTTCTTTAACCGGAAGCAGGAAAACTTCAGTTTTAATATGGCCTTTTTACCTGTGAGGAATCTAACGGTCCAGACTGCGGAAAGGAATTGGGCAATCACAGTCGCAAGTGCCGCTCCCCTGACTCCCATATCTAAGGTAAAGATGAAGATGGGATCTAAGATAATATTGACGATGGCTCCCATAAGAACCGTCATCATTCCGATGGTTCCAAATCCCTGTGAATTAATAAAGCTGTTTAATCCAAGTCCTACCATCACAAATATGGTTCCCAAAAGATAAATTTCGGCAAACTGAGCTGCATAAGGATAGGTGGCGTCACTGGCTCCAAACATATAAAGCAAAGGCTTTTTAAAAATCAGACCAAGAATGGTGAGTACAACACCAAAGAACAGCATGAGCACAAAGGAATTTCCCATAATTTTTTCCGCTTCCTCATCATTGCCCCTTCCTCGTTCTATGGAACACAAGGGAGCACCTCCCATGCCGAACAGATTTGCAAAAGCCATTACGATGGAGGTAATCGGCAGGCAAAGTCCCAGGCCAGTGAGTGCCAGTGTTGCATTTTCAGGAATTCTTCCTATAAAAATTCTGTCAATGATACTGTAAAGAACATTAATAAGCTGGGCCAGTGTCATCGGAAGTGCCAGCTTTAAAATGTTCCCCACTATATTCCCTTTTGTAAAGTCATTCTTGGTATCAGTCATATTCCATTGCCTTTCTTTTTTCACACAGCTTTTTTTGCCTTTATCATATCATCCGTTTATCTATTTTGCATGCATTTTACCTTAATAATTATTTATAATTAGCAGTAAATACCAAAAAAATCCCGATTGGCTTTCATGCCTTCACCGGGATTTTTTGTTATTTCGATGGGCGGCTGTGTCCGCTGTTACATCAGTGATTGATAGAGGCCAATAATATCCTCAAGACTTGCTTCTCTTGGATTGCCGGGAGCACAGGCATCTGCTACTGCTGATTCTGCCAGGAAATTTACATCCTCTTCCTTTACAATTTCTTTTAAGTCAGCAGGTATTCCTACATCAGCAGAAAGCTTTCTTACCGCCTCAACTGCTGCATCACGGTACTCCTTAGCAGTCATCTGTTCTGTATTCTCCACTCCCATTGCCCTTGCGATATCCCGATATTTTTCTCCGGTCTCACTGGCATTAAAAGCCATAACCGTCGGCAGCAAGATGGCGTTTCCAACGCCGTGGGGAGTATCGTAAACGGCACCAAGTGCATGGGCCATGGAATGTACGATTCCAAGACCGCAGTTGGAAAAGCCCATACCAGTGATGTACTGGCCAAGTGCCATACCCTCTCGACCCTCAGGAGAATTATCCACCGCTCCCCGTAAGCTCTTTGCAATAAGCTCAACCGCTTTTATATTAAACATATCTGTAATGGGATTAGCCCCTTTTGTGATGTAGCCCTCAATGGCATGAGTCAGGGCATCCATACCGGTGGCTGCTGTGAGTCCCTTTGGCATGGTGGCCATCATATCAGGGTCGACCACTGCAACCACTGGAATATCATGAGGATCTACACAAACAAATTTACGCTTTTTCTCTACATCCGTAATGACATAGTTGATGGTAACTTCTGCTGCCGTACCTGCTGTGGTCGGTACCGCAATAATTGGAACGCTGGGATTTTTCGTAGGTGCGACCCCTTCTAAGCTTCTTACATCAGAGAATTCAGGATTGGCAATTATGATTCCAATGGCTTTTGAGGTATCCATAGAGGAGCCTCCGCCAATGGCAATGATATAGTCAGCCCCCGATTTTTTAAAGGCCTCCACTCCATTTATTACATTCTCAATGGTGGGATTGGGCTTAATATCAGAAAATATTTCAAAATCCAAACCGTTGTCTTCCAGTATCTTCGTAACCTTTGACGTAACCTGGAATTTGATTAAATCCGGATCAGAGGATACAAACGCCTTTTTAAAGCCCCGTCTTTTTACCTCCCCCGGAATCTCCATAATTGCTCCGGCTCCGTGATAGGATGTCTCATTTAACACGATTCTGTTTGCCATAATTATCTCTCCTTTTCCATTACTTGCCGTTTTCATAACACGGTTATTTCTGTTATAACTTTAACAAAATAAGGAGAGAAAAAAAAGTTACAAACCCTGACTTTTGTAACATATGTTACACTTTATTGGGATTGTAACTTTTTTTATGTATATTTTCTACATATTAAATCAGTCCTGCTTCTAAGAAAACGGTAGCCAAACCAGGAGGCATGGCCTCGGTAAGGCTCTCGGCCATCTCTTTCGGACTCTGCTTCATTCCGGATAATACCCACTTAACTGTCATATAGACCGACCCACGGCAGTACATCTCTAGTTGAAACTGGATGTCTTCGGAAAGGGGCTCTCTTTTCTTTCTTACCACCAGTTCCGTATAAAAGCCCATAATCAGCTCAAAATCATGCTCCTTTAAGGAGTTATAATCATCAGAGCGAAACGCCTCTGTAAAGAAAACCTTTTCTTTTTTAATAAATTCAAATTTTTCCCGAAGACTTTCGCAAACCGTTTTTTCTACTCCAATTTGAGCAAAGGATTGCAACACCAGCTTATCAAAATACCAGTTGATCAAATCATACTTGTCCTTAAAATTCCGATAGAAGGTCTGTCTTGTCATCCCGCAGCCATCCACAATATTCTGGACTGTGATCTTATCCACATGTCTGGTCTTCATACACTCCTTTACGGAATCTGCCAAACGATATTTGGTTTTCTCACCTTTATTAAGATTCTCCACCATAACCCCGCTCCCGTCCTCTAACTGTTATGTTTTATTTTACCATAAAGAGGGTGGTTTGTGAACAAGAAAGGAGACGTATTGACGGCTAAAATCCCTTAAGCCGCTTCACCTTTTTCTTCTATGAACATGATAAGAAATGCTGCAATCAACAGACCACAGGAAAACCATATGGTTTTTTCAGCAAAGAATGGAGTGAGATAACAGCCTGCCGCCGCTCCTATGGCGAAAAATATGATAATCACATAATAGCGAATGCTTTTTTCCAGGCTGTCTCTATTCTTTGTATGGCGGTAATGGAACAGCATCTCGGTGGCACTCCTTAAATTACCGATGCACATGGTGCTTGCATAGGCATTACCTTTAATTTTACGAAATGTCTCCACCTGCATGGCACAGACAAAGGAAATCGTTACATTGGCAGCGGTATCCATGGAATGAGGGAAAAAGCCTACTAAAAACAGCAGGAATATTTCAAATAATACAACAACCTGCCGCCAGTGCAGCAACTTATATTCCTTAAAAATCTCCCGTATTATTTCCGATACATAGATTCCAGCCACAAAAGCAAGAACCGGAAGAAGATATCGAAATGCTGTGTTCCAGTCTCCTTCCATAACATGATATCCTAGAATTACAATATTACCGGTCTGCGCATTGGCAAAGACCTTATCTCTGAAATAATAGGTGTAAGCATCCTGAAAGCCGCCGGAAAGCGTAAGAAGCAATGCGGTGGGAACGGATTCTGACACCTGCCCCCTGACCCAGTCTTTAATCATTAGTATCACCAGCCTTTCAGAAGTTTAATATACCACAATTCCTATTTAATAGAAACTTGGATTTCTAAAATGACAAATTTCCTGTAGTTTTAAACAAATATAGCATTTTATTCGTATCTTTTGTTTTTTATATGCTATATGCTTATTCATACATAAGATTAGATTGCACAAAAGGAGAAAAATCATGTCACCCAAAGCAAACTTATCCGCCAAGGATGAGAAATTCCGTAATTTTGCATTACACGATAATATGTGGAAAGTCGTCCTGTACGTGGGTGCCCCTCTGGCCTTATACCAGAGCTTAAATCAGCTGTTTAAAATCTTTGATGCCATGATGGCAGCCCATATCAGCGCCAATTCCGTCTCGGCGGTTGCATATTTATCTCAGATCAACTTAACCCTTTCCGCTTTGGGAGGCGGCCTTGCCATTGGTTCCAGCTTAAAAATCAGCGAAGCTTACGGGGCCGGTGACTTTGATCTGGTAAAGAAACGGGTCAGCAGCCTCTTTGCCATGTGCGGCATTTTGGGCGCGGCCATTCTTCTCTTTCTGATTCCTGCTGCTCCCCAGTTTCTAAAGCTGGCAAAGACTCCTGAAAGCTTTATATCAGAAGGGACTCAGTATTTTCGCCTGGAGCTTATTGGAATGGTCATCAGCTTTTTCAACAATGTCTATATAGCCATTGAAAGGGCCCGGGGAAATTCCAAACGAATCCTGCATTTAAACATGGGCGTTATTGCGATCAAACTGTCCCTTACAGCATTGTTTGTATACGTTCTCCACGGGGGAATCAATATGATTTCTACTGCGACCATTATATCCCAATGCTTTCTTTTGGCGGCCGCCATGGTGAATCTCAATCAGAAGGACAATGCCTTTGGCTTTTCCCTCCACAGTATCAGCTTAAAGCGTGCGGTTACAAGACCTATGATTGTCCTATCGATTCCAGTAATCATTGAGAAAATGGCCTTTTCCTTTGGTAAGGTCATTATTAATTCCATGAGTACCATATATAGTGCTCTAACCGTAGGCGCCCTGGGTATCTCCAACAACATTGGCGGCATTACCACCATGCCTCAGATGGGTTTTCAGGAAGGAGGCTCTGCTATTATCAGCCAGAGCATGGGTGCCGGAAAACCGAAACGTGCAATCAAGGCTTTTGGCTGCATTCTGCTGATCAATATTATGCTGGGTGCTGTACTCATGTCTCTTTCCCTGTTGTTTTTAAAGCAGATCAGCGGCTTGTTTGCTGGAGATAATGTGGAATTTAGCAACATGATTTCTTCAATTTACCGGTATGAGGCTTACGGTGCCATTCCTCTTGGAATTAATTCCTCCGTCCTTGCCCTTTTATATGGTTTTGGAAAGACAAAAATCACACTCACCATTAATTTCTGCAGGGTATTTATTTTCCGGGTGCCAGTCCTTTTTATATTACAGAACTTTACAGACCTTGGAAGTGTCAGCCTGGGATTTGTTATGGCTTTTAGCAATACGGCCACTGGATTAATGGCACTTATCATCGGAATCATCGAAATACGAAGAATCTGCAGGCAATATAACGTAACCTTCTCCCACTTTTCTTTCAACAGAAAGACCTTAATGGATCATTAAACTTATTCTATATAAAAACAGGACGTGCAGTCCGGGCCAATTGGCCCGTGGCAGCACGTCCTGTCATTTAATCCCACATTACGATGTTCCCTGTTAAAAGAGACTCAGGTACCTTAATGATTCTTTGGTTTGAGGAGCCTTTAAACCGAAGCTTTAAGTCCTTGTTTTCCATCTGGAATTTCCCATCTACCATAACATCAAAGCAGGCAAGAAGTCTGCTTGTCTCTGGCAGGCGAAGTAACATATCACCTGTAATATCCCGTTCAAAATCATATCCAGTGTAACACCAGACAGACTTTTGTGGATAGCGCTCCTTCACCCGTTCCACAAGGGGAATCAGAGATTTCTGATTATTGGGGTGCATAGGTTCTCCCCCAAGCAGGGTGAGTCCAGAGATATAATCATAATTTAGGTAATTCAAAATGGTTTCTATTGTCTCTTCTGTAAATTCTTCTCCATACTGGAAATCCCAGGCCTCAGAGTTAAAGCACCCCTCACAGTAATGGGTACAGCCGCTTACAAACAGGGAAACTCTCACTCCTGGCCCGTTAGCAACATCCGTAGGCTTTATGGTGGCATATTTCATGACCGGCCTCCTACAGATGAAGAACTCTTGATTTGATTTCCTTGGTCTTACCAGTATTCCAGAAGTTCTCTCCAAGATAGCCACAGGTTCTTCTGGTAACATTCATGCGGTTTTTGTCCTTGTTATGACATTGAGGGCATTCCCATTCCATATCATCGTTAATGATGATTTCTCCATCAAACCCGCACTCCTGGCAGTAATCAGACTTGGTATTGAATTCCGCATACTGAATATTATCATAGATGAACTTGACCACTTCCTCCATAGCCTCCAGATTATGACTCATGTTAGGCACTTCCACATAAGAGATGGAACCGCCGGATGATATCTTCTGGAACTGGCTTTCAAAGGTAAACTTTGTAAAGGCATCAATATTCTCTCTGACATCTACGTGATAAGAGTTGGTATAGTAGCCTTTATCCGTTACATCCGGGATGATTCCAAACCGTTCCCGGTCAATTTTAGCAAAACGGTAGCAGAGAGATTCTGCTGGTGTTCCGTAGAGGCCAAAGCCAAGTCCGGTCTCTTCCTTCCAACGATCCACAGTCTCACGCATATGGTTCATAACACGAAGGGCAAAATCTTCTCCCTCTTTTGTGGTATGGCTCTGTCCCTTCATCAATCTGGTAGTTTCATAAAGACCGATATACCCAAGGGAAATGGTGGAGTAACCGTCTTTTAAGAGGCGGTCAATGGTTTCTCCTTTTTTAAGCCTTGCAATGGCTCCATACTGCCAGTGAATGGGGCTTACGTCTGAGAGGGTTCCTTCCAATGATTTATGTCTGTACATAAGCGCTTCATAAGCCAGAGATAAGCGGTCCTCTAACAGCTTCCAGAACATCTCCTCGTCACCCTTAGCCAGTATGCCGAGCTGAGGTAAATTAAGACTCACAACACCCTGATTGAATCGTCCTTCAAATTTATAATTGCCGTTTTCATCTTTCCATGGAGACAAAAAGCTTCTGCACCCCATACAGCTGAATACATTTCCTTCATAATATTCTCTCATCTTCTTTGCAGAGATATAATCCGGGTACATGCGCTTGGAAGAGCATCTTACCGCAAGCTTTGTAATGTAATCGTATCTGCCGCCTTTTAAGCAGTTGTTTTCATCAAGAACATAGATGAGCTTTGGGAAAGCCGGGGTCACATAGACTCCTGCTTCATTCTTAATTCCTTCAAGCCTTTGACGCAGAACCTCTTCTACGATCAATGCATTTTCTTCGATATACTCATCCTGATCGTCCAGGCATAAAAACAGCGTAACAAATGGCGCCTGTCCATTGGTCGTCATCAAGGTGTTGATCTGATACTGAATGGTCTGTACGCCGGATCTAAGTTCATCTCTCAGACGAATAGCTGCCATCTTCTCTACGATTTCTTTTGAAACAGAATCTCCAAATTCTTCTTTGATCTGTTTTCGGAATTTATCGTTGCTTTTTCTTAAATATTTTCCAAGATGACGGATGTCTACAGACTGACCACCGTACTGGTTGCTGGCAACTGCGGCAATGATCTGAGTCATGACTGTACATGCAACCTGAAAGCTCTTAGGGCTTTCAATCATCTTTTCGTTCATTACGGTTCCGTTATCCAGCATGTCACCAATGTTAATCAGACAGCAGTTAAAAATGGGCTGTACGAAATAATCCGCATCATGAAAATGAATGGCTCCCTGCTCATGCGCAAGAGAAATTCTCTCAGGAAGCAGCATCCTTTTTGTTAAGTCCCTGGATACTTCGCCTGCTATGTAGTCTCTCTGAGTCGATGCCAGAATGGTATTCTTATTGGAATTTTCTTCTGCAAGCTCTTTGTTCTCGTTTTTGATCAGCTTTAAGATAGACTCATCCGTGGTATTGGCCTTTCTAAGCAGCGCTCTTTGGTAACGGTATATGATATACTTCTTGGAAAGGGTGTATTTGTTTCTTTTTACAAGGATGCTTTCGATCATATCCTGAATGGTCTCAACATTGACTACATCCTCTGCATGGTCTTCCACAAAATCCAAAATGGAATCGATCATCTCATCGCTAGCCTGCTCAGAGGGCTCTACTTCTGCATTTGCCTTTTGGATTGCCTTTATGATTTTCGCCCTATCATATTCCGCCATTCTGCCATCACGCTTTTGAACCTTAATCATTCCTGTCACCTTTACCTCTTCTATATTTTGTATACACAATTTCTCAAGCACAACATCTAGTGCTTTTTTATTATACACCACAAGAGAAAAAAGTAAAGAGGATTTTAAGTCTTTTAATCAACAAAATTTGTCCAAATTTTTTCTTCTTGTACGGGAAGGCTGATTCCTGCTGCTTTTCCAGCCTCTATGGATTTTAATAGCCACGCCATATTTTTTCCAAGGTCTCTCATGACCTGGAGTCCTTCCTTATCCTGCTCCACATCCTCAGGTGTTCTTCCGTGTACCATGTTCCAATAACGGGATGAGACCACAGGCATCTGGGATATGGTAAAATATTTATTCAGCGCATCGAAGGTAGCCGTAGTGCCGGCCCTGCGGGCGGAGACAACTGCTGCTGCCGGCTTAAAAGCAAATTTTCTTCCTGCAAAAAAGAGACGGTCCAGCAAGGAAAATAAGGAGCCATTGGCAGAAGCATAATAAACCGGTGATCCAACAATCAGCCCATCCATTTCTTCCACTTTGCCAAGGATTTCATTTACCAGGTCATCCCCGAAGATGCACCGGCCCGTCTGGGCACATTTTCCGCATGCGATGCAGCCGTGAATGGCTTTTGTTCCGATATGAAGGATTTCTGTTTTAATTCCCTCTTTATTCAAAGATTCTGACACCTCCATCAGTGCCCGGTTTGTACAGCCTGCTTTGTGTGGACTTCCATTAATCAGCAATACGTTCATGACTCTCCATCCTTTCATTCTTTTAATAGACCCAATAAATCATCCCTGCTTAAATTGCTCAGGGAAATGGTACCCTCTGTAATAATCTGTTCTGCAAGATCCTTTTTAGATTCCTGCAGCTTTAATATATTTTCCTCAATCGTACCTTTCGTAATCAGCTTAAATACTGACACCTGCTTTTCCTGTCCCATTCGGTGTGCCCGGTCTGTGGCCTGATTCTGGGCCGCTACGTTCCACCAGGGATCAAAGTGTATTACCATATCTGCCGCTGTCAGATTAAGTCCTGTTCCGCCTGCTTTTAAGGAAATGAGGAATAAAGGCACCTCATCATCTTTAAAGGAGCTGACCATTCGGATTCGTTCCTCCTTAGGCGTTGCCCCGGTAAGAATATAATAAGGGATTCCCTCGTTTTTAAGCCTCTGGCTTATGACCTCAAGCATGGATGTGAACTGAGAGAACAGAAGGATCTTATGGCCTCCTTCCACTCCATTTCTCACAAGGTCAATGCAGGTTTCAAGCTTGGCCGATTCTCCGCTGTAATCGCCATAACAAAGATGAGGATCGCAGCAGATCTGTCTTAGTCTTGTAAGCTGGGCAAGAATCTGTATGTTGTCTCTTCCCTGTCTGCCCTCCATGTTTTCCAGCTCTTTTTTAAGCTGGTACGCATTGGCGGTGTAGATCTCCTTTTGTTTTTTATCAAAGGCGGAATAGACTACGGTTTCCAGCTTATCCGGCAGCTCCTTTAGTACATCCTTTTTTAATCTTCGAAGGATAAATGGCCCAATGAGGCGATGAAGGTTTTTCAGTGCCTGCCCATCCTGATCCCTGACAATAGGGAGCTCATACTCTTTCTTAAACCTTTGATAACTGAATAAGAAGCCTGGCATAAGATAATCAAAAATACTCCAAAGCTCCGACAGTCTGTTTTCAATTGGTGTTCCTGTTAGTGCAAACCGACCGCGGGCCTCAATGCCTTTTACCGCCTTGGCACTCTGAGTGGAAGCATTCTTAATATACTGAGCTTCATCAATAATCTGAAAGCGAAAGGATTTGCCCTCATAAAGAACGGCATCCCGTTTTAAAAGATCATAAGAGGTAATGAGTACATCATATTCATGGGAGTGGGCTAACAGCTCTTCTCTTTCAGCCGCCGTTCCTGTTACTGTCAGAACCTTAAGACCTGGTCCAAATGTGTGTATTTCATTTTCCCAGTTGTACACCAGAGAGGCCGGACAAACAATGAGGGAACGGGCAGACCCTTCCTTTTCCTTTTCATCAAGAAGCAAAGCTATGACCTGAATGGTCTTACCAAGGCCCATGTCATCTGCAAGAATGCCGCCAAACCCATAATGATCCAGGGTTTTTAGCCAACGGTATCCCGTCTTTTGGTATCCTCGCAAAATATGGTCCAGGCATCCTGGTATTTCAAAGTCACTGTCTTCCACAGACTTCATCCCCCGGACTACAGCTTTATAAAGCTGATCCCGGTATAGAGTAATACCGCTGCCCTCTTTTAGAATGCCATCCAGATAAAGGGCTCTGTAGGCCGGCAGACGAAACGTTCTGCTCTCAAGCTCTGAAACAGAAACAGACATATCCTGGACCAGTCTTGCAACAGAAAGAAGACCATTGTCATCCAGATTGATAAATTCTCCGCTCTTTAGACGATAGTACTTCTTCTTTCTACTATATTCAGCCAGAAGCTTGTTTAGCTCTGAACCTGACAGCCCTTCCGTGTCAACGTTAAGCTCCAGCCAGTTTCCTATACTCTTAATCCCCACCGATATCTTAGGAGGAGGAAGTATCTTTAACTTTTTAAATGGCTCTGAAAAATAGACCTCTCCAAACGCCATAAATTCCGGGATTCCCACCGTCAGAAGACTGTAAACTGCCTCCTCGTCATTTCGTATGGCAGGAAAGGAGGAGTCATATTCCTTGTATTTAAAATATTTGGTGATCAGCTGGCTGATCCTGAATTCCCCCGGGACATCTCTGCATACCGTGCGGGGAAGACGTTCATCTTCCACGGGTTGAAAGGAATAATCTCCATAAGACAGAGTTGGCTTTAATATCAGGCTGTTTGGACCATCGGAATCAAAATCAAAACGTGCCTTAAGCTCTTCCGGCTTAAAGGTCTCCAGATTTATGTTTCCAGAATCAATGGTACAGTATGCCGCGATTCTCTTTAAGACCCGCTCATAGAAGAGTGGCATATCTTTATTATTTACCTCAATTTCATAGGCAGAGCCAAACCCTTCTGTCATCTGTTTAAAGAAGATGAGAAGTGCCTCACTGCATTCCTGGTCACAGCAGTACAGATATTTGGTATCTGCAAAATACAAATACCGCTCCCCTTCTAATACCATCAAATCCTTGGGAATGGAAACAAGCACTCCTTCCCTGCCTCTCCTTCTTACGGTCACCGTAAGCTCCGGAGACTTATCCGTGACCGCCACCTGGCGGCTATGGCCCTTATGATCCTCAATTTCTAAAAGGTTTCCCTTCATCAGTCCGAAAAAGCGGTCCATGCTGGTACGGCTTAAGGTAAGAAAACGCATCACAGGACTTGTGGTAAAGGATGCCTTCTGAAACTGTTCATGATGCTCTAAGTAGGTATTCACTACCTCCATAACAAATTCAAGGAGCGGCTGACTTTCTTTTTGAAATGCCTGAACGCTGTGATGAAAGGATAGGTTTTTTCCATATTCCACATAAGTACCGTTGGCTACCGCCCGTACAAATGCAGATAGGTCCTTTAGTACATACAGACGGTCTTTACCCAGTTTAAATTCAAGCTTTATCTCTCTGCGGCCAGCCATCATTGCAACAAAAAGCTTTACCTGCTCTCCCTCTCCTTCGCTCATAATGCGGGCAACCTCCCGGTTGGTGTATTCCCGAATCATCGCTCTTGCCTGTTGGGAGGTGGTTACAATCCTTCCCTGGTTTTCTGATTCCTGTTCCTTATACGCCTGGAATAAGGCCTGACAGTGCGGGCACATGCCCCGGTAGGAATTTCCCTGGGCACAGGAACAAGAGTAGTCAATTGCCTGACTACCCTTGATATGGAGACTTGCCTTATATTCTCTTCCCTGATCCTCTACAACTGCTTTGACGCCTGATTCACCCTTCCAGAAAGCGTTAGTCGTTATATGTGATACTTTCATAGCTCCTCACATCCGTTCGCTGTTTACATACGCTCTGGTGCTTCAATACCCAGAACATCGATGCATTCATTTAACACATCTTTGGTAAGACTGATTAAGCATATCCAGGATGCCTGACGCTCTTTGTTTTCTTCGGAAATAATCTTGGTCTCATGATAGAACCGATTAAAAGCATTGGCTAATTCATAGATATACTGGCATATCTTGTGGGGAGCAAGCTCTGTAAAGCTTGTTTCCATGATCTCGTTATACCGGGAAAGCTGAAGCATCAAATCCTTTTCTGAACCTGATACTGCAGGAAGGATCTTCGCTTCTCCTTCGTACTTCTCTTCCTGGCTCTGGTATCTAGCCAGAATGGATTTAATTCGGACAATGGTATAAAGAATGTATGGACCGGTATTTCCTTCAAAGGATACGAAACGATCCATATCAAAAATATAATCCTTGGAAGCCTGGTTGGAGAGATCTCCATACTTTAAGGCAGCAAGTCCGATAATCTTTGATGTTTCTCTCCCTTCTTCCTCTGAAACCGTCCGGTTTTCTGTTATCTTTTCATACGCAGCCTGGCAGATGTCTGAAATCAGATTCTCAAGTCGCATAACACCGCCGTCTCTTGTTTTAAATGGCTTTCCGTCCTTGCCATTCATCGTACCAAAAGGAAGGTGAGACATCTTTTTATCTTCTGAAACAAATCCAGCCTTCTTGGCTACGCGGAAGACCTGAACAAAATGCAGCTCCTGACGCTTATCGGTAATGTAAATATACCAGTCAGGCTTAATGTCTTTTTCCCTTTCAATAATGGTTCCAAGATCTGATGTGGAGTAAAGTGCAGCTCCGTCAGATTTTCTTACGATACATGGCGGCAGTTCCTTGGAATCTCCCTCTTCTGTGACATCAACTACAAGAGCGCCCTGGCTTTCATATGCCAGCCCTTTCTCCACCAGTTCCTGAATCAATCCGGGAATGTAGGGCTCTGCATGGCTCTCCCCTTTCCACAAGTCAAAGGAAACCTTAAGATTGCCATAATTCTTCTTTAAATCAGCAACTGAAACAGCAATGATATGCTGCCAGATGGCACGGTAAGGACGATAGCCATTCTGAAGCTTTAACGTAGCATCATGGGCTCTTTTGCTGAATGCCTCGTCTGCCTTAGACTTCGCACTAGCAGCTGGATAGATTTCCTCCAGCTCGCTGATGGTAAATGGTGCTTCCGCTGGATATTCCCCTTCAAAAGTATCATCAAAATAAGACAGCTCCGGCTTTCTGTCTCTTAATTCTTCAATGATAAGTCCCATCTGAAGACCCCAGTCTCCGAGATGAACGTCACCAATGACCTTATGGCCCAGTAAGCGTCCGTTTCTTTTAATGGTCTCGCCAATAATTGCAGAGCGCAGATGACCTACGTGAAGAGGCTTAGCCACGTTGGCACCGCCGTAATCCACTACAATGGTCAAAGGATTTACTGTCTTATCTAAGCCGCACTGGTCTGCCTTAGCCATGCCATTCATATATTCTGCCAGATAGCTGGAGTCAAGCTTTAAATTGATAAATCCCGGCATAACTGCTTCTACTGCAGCAAATACTCTGTTTCCAGCAAGCTTTGCCACCACTTCTGACGCTATATCAAAAGGTTTCTTTTTAAACGCCTTGGCCGCTGCCATCGCTCCGTTGCACTGGTATTCGCAAAGGTCCGGGCGGTTCGACAGCGTCACCTTTGCATAGGCTTCCTCGTATCCGCAATCTGCAAATGCAGCCTTCATCTCTGCCGTAATCAAATCAAGAATCTTATTCATTGGTTGCTAGTCTCCTTTATATCCAGAAATTTCTAAGCTAAATATTAATTATATTACAAACAAGGTTAAAAATCAAATTCTTTTCTAAGTACCAAGGGTTATAATAGCAAAAAAGACCGGGCATGCCGGTCCTTTTTCATACGGATTAAACTCTGGACAGATATTCACCTGAACGTGTATCAATCTTAATTTTATCACCCTGCTCAACAAACAGAGGAACATACACAATTGCTCCGGTCTCAACGGTAGCTGGTTTTGTAGCGCCCTGTGCGGTATCACCCTTAAAGCCTGGTTCTGTATCTGTGATTACTAACTCAACAAATAACGGAGGCTCTACGGAATATACCTTACCATTATAGGAACATACCTTAACCGTCTCATTCTCTTTTACGAACTTAAGTGCATCACCAATTACTTCATTGCTTAATGCAACCTGCTCGTAAGTACTTGTATCCATAAAATTATGAAGATCTCCATCAGCATACAGATACTGCATATCTACTCTGTCGATTCTTGCCTGTGGAAACTTTTCTGTCGGGCGGAATGTGCGTTCGTTGATGCCTCCGTTTACCACATCTCTAATTTTTGTTCTTACGAAAGCAGCACCCTTTCCAGGTTTTACGTGCTGGAACTCAATAATCTGATAAACAGTACCATCGATCTCCAATGTGATACCGTTTCTAAAATCACCCGCTGATATCATAAATGATATTCCTCCTTGAATTTCTCTTCTTAACCTTTTATATTCTATACTATAACAAACGCATTTTCAACCGTTTTTTTGCAAATATCTCCATTTTCTCCCCAGAAAGAGCTTATCTTCCCGTTAAAAAGTCCATGGCCAAAGCATATCCTTTCAGTCCAAGACCGACAACTTGTCCCGTACACACTGGTGCTGTAACGGACAAATGACGGAACTCTTCTCTTTTATGGACATTGGATATATGAACTTCGATTTTGGGAATCTCTACAGATCCTAAGGCATCCCGCAGTGCATAGCTATAATGTGTAAACGCACCCGGATTGATGATAATACCCTCTGTACCGTTATGATACGCCTCCTGAATCTTGTCAATGAGCCCGCCTTCATAGTTACTTTGGTAGACTTCCAGCTCATGACCTTCCTCTTTTGCCTTCCCTTCCAGGGAGGTAACCAGGGAATTGTAATCTTCACTTCCATAGATTCCTTTTTCCCGAATCCCTAAAAAGTTAATATTAGGCCCGTTTAAAACAAGAATTTTCATAGATTTTCTTCTGCCTTTCCTCCTACCGGTCAAAATAATGGCAGACATTTGCGAATTCTCAATTTCTATTATATCCGAAAAGCTGCCTTTTAGCCCGGAAGAAGACTTTTTTTCAATGGTTACATGACTTTCTTCTTATCTCTATGGTAAAAAAATAAGACTACGGCTTCCAAATACCTCTTTAACACAATCTGAATTTCTTCCTTGGGATTGATGGGTCTTACCAGTATACTGTAGATGCCTGCTCTTTTTGCACCAAAAACATCTGTGAACAGCTGATCTCCGACAAAAATAGTGGTTTCCTTATTGGTACCCATTACGTTCATGGCCCTGTGATAGCCAGCGATGCCAGGCTTGTTTCCTTTAAAGATATAGTCGGTGCTTCCTGATGCACGTGCAAAGGAAGCAACTCTTGGTTCTTTGTTGTTGGAAAGGAGACAAGACTTAAGCCCGATTTCATTTAAACGGGCAAAAAGCTTTTTTGCCCTTTCATCTGCTGGTGCACCATGAGGGACCAAAGTATTGTCAATATCAAAAATCACACCACGGATTCCGCTTTTATATAAGCGCTCATAAGGAATGTCGTATGCGGATACCACATCTTCGTCCGGATAAAATGTATTAAACATAACTCTCCTACTTCTTTAACAATTTTCCTATTTCTTCTATAAACGTATTCACATCTTTAAATTCCCGATATACAGAAGCAAATCGTACATAAGCCACCTCATCGACCTCCTGCAACTTCTTCATCACAAGCTCACCAATGACGGTGCTTTCCACTTCTTTTTCTTCCCGGTTAAAAACTTGCAGCTCCACTTCATCGACCATGGAATCAATCTGCTGGGATGACACAGGCCTCTTATGGCAGGAATGCAAAATCCCTGACTCTATCTTCGAACGGTCATAGACCTCTCTGGAACGATCCTTCTTAATTACCATGAGAGGCATGGTCTCAAGCTTCTCATAAGTTGTAAAGCGCTTCCCGCATTTCTCGCACTGTCTGCGCCGCCTGATGGAACTGTTGTCATCCGCTGGTCTTGAATCAATGACCTTAGTATCTGCCTCGTTGCAAAATGGACATTTCACGCCTCTATCCTCCTATCTTACGGACTGTATTATATTATGTATATCATAACTTACATTCCGCAGATTGACAAGCCCATCTTCTACTATATCCCGCATTTTTCCGTTGCTTTATCCAGATCCACATTTACAAGGATAATATCCGGTCCTACCTGTCTGATATCGCAGAAGGGAATGATATACTCTTTTTCTCTTACCAAAAAGCCGCAAAAGCAGCCTGGGCCTGGGACAATGATCGCCAGGAGACACCCCGTATCCATATCAAAATCCACATCGCCCACATACCCCAGTCGTCTGCAGTCACAGATATTTATCACTTCTTTTGCCTTAAGATCACAAATGCGCATAGATACACCTCCTACAATGCTTAGTGTATTCTATGCGCACAAAAACCAGGTGACACGGTTTAGAAATGATTTTAGTAATTCTGCATGGATTCGTAGGAATGATCCACCTGACTTACAGGTACACTCTCTGTTTTATCTGCCTTAATGTCAAGGTAAAACTCCGTAAATGTACATTGAATATAAGGCATGATCCATAATAATCCAATTCCCATAGAAGCATATCCAAGCAACATCATTCCGGTAAAGCTTAACATGATGTAGAAAAAGCGTCCTTTGTTCCCCTTCATAAGTTCTACACTTTCCCGTAAGCATTGAAGCACTCCTTTATCCGTTGATTCAATCAGGATAAATAAGCACTGGGAAAAATAAATAGTGGTCATGATGCAGCCAACTAAAAGTGCAATATACATAAGGAATAGAAGCACAATCATGATCGGAATAAAATCTGTAATCATTGAAACAACAAATACGACCATGAAAGGTATCCCTAAGATAATTCCTATAAGAAATAACAATAGATGAATGCCTAAAAATTTCAAAGGTTTATTTTTCAATGCAAAGGCCAGATCAGATATGCCATATTTCTGGTCCGTAGTTATGTTAAGAAACATCTTTATGTAACCAGGCATTAGCAAAGCCATAACTGCTGTATATATGATACCGAAAAGGATTGTAAAAATCTGAAATAATGCAAATCCTATTCCAGAGTCTAATCCATCGTAAAAAAGCCTTTCACTTGTTGCGCCGAAAATAACAGAGAAAATAATAAACACAGTAAAAAGAACAGATAAAATAGCTCCAATGATCAGGCCTGCCCCTATACTTATGGGGTATTTTCCTTTTAATTTTCTTCTAGCCCGTAATTTAAGCTCCGCAGATGTGGTCTTCATTAAAATACACCTCCTCTGTCAATATATCCTCCAGCCATTAATACTAAATATACCATAAGTAATAAGAACATGAGGACAAAGGAAATGATTGAAGTAATAAGACCTGCCTTCGCATATCCTTCCATTTTGTCTTCTGTCCTGGATAACAACGCAAACAAGATACCAAGGCTTGCGAATATGAAGCCACCATAAATACAGCAGCATGTGACAAGACTCAGTATTCCCATAACCAATGAGGCAAGTGCCATGGTGCTTTGAGAAGCCCTTACTTGCTGAGGGGCGACATTCTGTGCATTCCAGCTGGGTTCTTCTGTCTTTAAGGTATCAGGATATGTATCCTCCCTTTGTTCCACTGATGGTTCATTGTTATAATCTTTTTGATTCTCTTGATCCATATAGTTTCAACTCCCTTTTGTAATCTTATATAGATTATACAATAATTAAAGGAATCTGTAAATTCAATTATTTGCATACTATATATAAAAAACGCCATGAACCAGATAGCTGCCGATTCATGGCGTCTCGTTTCTTTTTAATAATTACACTTAGAATGAAGGAACAACTGCTCCATCATACTTATCATTGATGAATTTCTTTACCTCTTCACTTGTAAGTGCTTCTACAAGCGCTTTTGTCTTTTCGTTGCTCTCATCGCCGGAACGAACTGCTACGATATTGCTGTAACGAGTTGCTGCCACTGATTTTGCATCTTCTACTGCTAAAGCTTCTGATACCTTTAAACCAGCCTCAATGGCATAGTTTCCGTTAATAACTGCAACATCAACATCTCCAAGAGAACGTGGAAGCTGAGCTGCTTCTACTTCAATGATCTTAAAGTTCTTTTCATTTTTAACAATATCATTCTTAGTTGCTTCCAGTTCTACGCCTTCCTTAAGTTCGATGAGACCATTGTCTGCCAAAAGAAGAAGTGCTCTTGCTTCATTGGAAACATCGTTAGGAACTGCAATCTGTGCCCCTTCTTTCAGCTCTTCCAGGGATTTCGTCTTACCTGCATAAATACCAAAAGGCTCATAGTGAATCGCTGCTGCACTGACAAGATTGGTCTTATTCTGTTCGTTGAACTGATCTAAATAAGGCTGATGCTGAAAATAGTTAGCATCCAGATCACCGGAATCCAGTGCCAGGTTTGGCTGCACGTAATCGGTATACTCTTTTACTACCAGCTCATAACCTTTTTCTTTTAAAATATCTTTTGCTGCATTTAAGATTTCTGCGTGTGGAGCAGGAGTTGCACCGACAACAATTTTCTCTAAATCGCCTGCTGCTTTTGTTTCATCGCCTGCTTTTGTTGTCTCTGAAGAAGCTGCTTCTGTCTTAGACTCTGCTGCTGTTGTAGCAGTAGATCCCTTGCCAGAAGAGCAAGCAGTTAATGCACCTGCTAAAAGTACGGCTGCGGTAAGAACGTAAAATGATTTTTTCATAATTTCTTCCTCCTTGATCTTTATATGGTAACGCCTGTGGCGGTTACTACTTAATCCTTTTGTCGCTGACTCTGGAAAGCTTCATACCAGCTTCCTGAATAATCTGTACGATGATAACAAGAATGGCAACGGTTGCGAACATCATTGCTGTCTGATAACGGTAATAGCCGTATTTGATTGCAATATCTCCTAAACCACCACCGCCTACAAAGCCTGACATGGCGGAATAACCGAGAATCGTTGTTATGGATAAGGCCGCCCCCACCAATAAAGACGGTTTGGCTTCGGGTAATAAAACCTTCCATATAATCTGTAATGGTGAGGCACCCATGGATTTTGCAGCTTCAATGACGCCTGCATCTACTTCTTTAAAGGAAGATTCCACGACTCTTGCAACGTAAGGAGCGGAAGCGATGACAAGGGGCGGAATAACTGCACTTGCACCCAGGGTGGTTCCTACTACCATCTTTGTAATAGGAAGAACCATGATCAGCAAAATAATAAATGGTACGGAACGAAGAAGGTTTATAATAAGACCCAGGATTCTCTGAAACCAGGGAATTGGAAAGATTCCGTCTTTATCCGTTACAATAAGTATGATTCCCAAAGGGATTCCGATTAAATATGCAAAAAAGGATGAGGTAAAGGTCATGTATAGTGTTTCCCAAATTCCTAATTTAAGCATGCTTAAAGTAGCCGCATCAAATATCATAGATCCTTCACCTCCTCATGAGTTATTTTAGCTGTTTTTAAGTAATTTAAGATACGGTTCTGATCTAATTCATCTTCCGGAAGCTGGATCACCATCTGACCCATGGCAGTTCCGTTAATATCCTTTGTTTCCGCATGTATGATATTTACAGGAACCTTGCAGGCCAGGATTAAATTAGAAAGAACTGGTTCAAAGGAAGATCTTCCGTCAAAGGTAATTCTGACTCTTTTGGATTCTCCAAATTGAACGACACGTTCCGCTGCCTCTCCTAAGATCAACTGTCGTCCAATCTTAGACTTTGGCTCGGAGAAGATATCAGCGACACAGCCTGACTCTGCAATGTGGCTTTGGTCAATGATTGCCACTCGGTCACATATGGCTTCAATGACTGACATCTCATGGGTGATAACAACCACCGTTACTCCTAGTGTCTTGTTGATTTCTTTTAAAAGACCGAGAATGGATTTAGTCGTATTGGGATCAAGAGCACTGGTGGCTTCATCGCAAAGAAGAATCTTTGGTTTCGTTGCTAAGGCCCTTGCAATGGCAACTCTCTGCTTCTGACCACCGGAAAGCTGAGATGGGTATGCCTTTGACCGATCACTTAATCCGACCATATGAAGAAGCTCCATGGCTCTGTCTACCGCTTCCTTCTTTGATACTCCGGCTATTTCCAGGGGAAAGCAGACATTTTGAAGGACATTCCTCTGGGCCAGTAAGTTAAACTGCTGAAAGATCATTCCCATGGACTGTCTTGCCAGACGCTGCTCTCTTGGCCGCATGGCTGTAAGACTTTTATTTTCAAAAAGTACAGTACCTGAAGTGGGTACTTCTAAATAGTTAATACAGCGGACTAAGGTACTCTTTCCGGCTCCGCTTAAACCGATTATTCCAAAAATCTCCCCCCGTCCGATGGAGAGATTGATATCATCCAATGCCTTTATAGGACCGCTGGAAGTATGAAATTCTTTTCCAAGCCCTACCAGCTCTATAATTGGTTCTGCTGACTGCATGTGTGTATTTCCTTTCTTTTAGATATAAAAAGGCCGCAAGTCCTGCACAGACTTGCGACCTGATAATCTCCGCGTTAGCTGCTTCTTGCGAATTCAATCACAATCCATACAAATGAAAATCATTATCGGTTTTTTACGCACTCTGACATACAACACATCATCATACACATGTCGTTCATCCGATCCATATTCATCTGCATAGCTTCTGAATGATTCATGGCAGCTACTCCTTCCCTGATTCCTATAGTAAAAGTAGGAATTACTTCTGAGGCGTATTTTACGCTTTCTTTTGCTATTTGTCAATACTATTTTTGAAATATTGGCAAAAGTACTTTATATTAGGAGCAAAGATCTACAATTACCTGTGCGAATATTTTGGCGCTTACTACAAGCTCCTCCACAACGGCAAATTCATCTGCTCCGTGCATACGGTTGTCTGTTTCCGGCATGGAAGCTCCAAACGCAACTCCATTTTTCAGATCATGGACATAAGTACCGCCGCCCATGGAGATGCATTCCCCTTTTCTGCCGGTGTATGTTTCGTAAACCTGTAACAGTGTTTTTACAAACTCTGAGTTTCCATCAACATGGTGAGGAGGTCTCATGGAGTCATTATGAAGAGTAAAGCCCTTATCTTCCATATTCTTCTTTACTACCTGAAGAACATTTTCTTCGTTGGAGCAGATAGGACAACGGCTGTCAAAGGTTCCTTCCAGTCCAGTGTCTGTTACTTTCAGCAAACTGAATGCCAGCGTTAAATCTCCAGAGATTTCATCTCCCATAGCGATTCCAAGTGACTTTCCACTGGTATCTCCATGAGGAATCAAATCATGAAGTCTGCGAAGCATGGTTACCTGTGGGCATTCTGCAAGGGGAAGTTTTAACAGGTAATAGAGAAGTCCGGTCAAAGCGTTGTTCCCCTCTTCCGGAGTCGATGCATGAGCGCCTTCTCCAATAGCGGTTATGATACCTTGGTCTCCCATCATCTCTATCTCATAACGAATTCCTGTCGTTACCTGAGTTTCATCCGCAAATTTCTTTAACAGTGCTTCTTCCACTCCAGCAACAGTAGCAAATACCTTACCGGGAACCACATTGACTTTAAGTCCTGCTTCCAGCTTAACAATCTTAGGAAGTTCACCCGATGCCTCCCATTCTGCCGTAAAGTGACCAGCCAGACCGCCTTTTTCTGTATTCACCACTGGGAAAGCCCCATCTGGTGAAAATGTCATTGGCGCTTCTTTTTCCACAGAATAATAGTGAGCAATATCAGAGCTTCCGCATTCCTCGTCTGTACCAAGAATCAAACGTACATTTTTACTGAGAGGGATGTTTAAATCCTTTACCGCTCTAAGGGCATAAAGAGCAGCGACTGCAGGTCCCTTATCATCAGAAGAGCCACGGCCAAAGAGCTTTCCATTCTTAACGATTGGATTAAATGGCTCTGTTTCCTTCCAGCCTTCTCCGGCCGGAACTACATCAAGATGAGCCAGGATATCAAGCTGAGTCTCCTTGTCGTTTAGATCCACAGTTCCAACATAATTGTCGTAATTATTAATGGAAAAGCCATAGGATTCCGATATGGACAAAGCTTCTGTCAGGGCTTCAAAGGCTCCCGGGCCGAAAGGCATTCCTTCTTTATAAGGCATCTTTTCGCTGTTGATCCGGCACAGGGTGCAGATATCGTCAAGCATCTCCTGCTTATGGGCCTCTATATATTCTTCGATTTCCTTCTTATACATAAAAACACCCCTTTTCTTATTTCATCATTGCTGCCAGAACTTCATTTACGACCTTGCCGTCAGCTTTTCCTTTTACCAGAGGCATCAGGACTTTCATGATCTTACCCTTATCCGCTGGTGAAGGGGTTTCAATGCTAAGCTCAGCAAGAACAGAAAGAATGATCTCTTTGATCTGATCTTCTCCCATATCCTCCGGAGCAAATTCTTTAAATATGGAGATACGAATGGCAGCTTCTTCTCTGATGTCATCCCGATCAGCAGGTGCCAGTTCATAGGTTTCCTGGGTCTGCTTGATTTCCTTCTTCACAACTGCATTTGCCTCTTCTTCTGTG
The DNA here is from genome assembly GCF_026723765.1 of Lacrimispora xylanolytica. NCBI lineage: Bacteria > Bacillati > Bacillota > Clostridia > Lachnospirales > Lachnospiraceae > Lacrimispora > Lacrimispora xylanolytica. The sequence goes on along the minus strand of NZ_CP113524.1, from coordinate 1,959,392 downwards.
ATAGGGGAATGATCCTTTTTATCAATCTCAAAATTTTTCAGTGCTGACAAAAGCATGGATAAAGCATCTTTTCTCGGCTTATCTTTTGCCTTCATTGCCTCAACCATGGCTGCTCTTACTTCATCAATCTTACTCATCGTACTTCCTCCTTAAATATTTTATTAGTTATGGCCAAACTCAGAAAGCTTAAGTCCTGGGTTACGTTCGAGTACCATTTGAACACTCCAGCTGTTTACAAAAAGAAGCAGTGGATTGTCTTTTAAATCCTTGATTCGTTTCATATCGGATGTGCCCTGTATCTTTGCCACATCGATTTCATTTTTATTCTCGATCCAACGGATATATTCATATGGAAGCTTCTCAAGTCTTACTTCCACGTTATATTCATTTTCCAGACGATAGGTAAGTACCTCGAACTGAAGCTCTCCTACTACGCCTACGATGATTTCTTCCATACCTGTGTTAAACTCCTGGAAGATCTGAATGGCACCTTCCTGAGCGATCTGGTTTACACCTTTGATGAACTGTTTTCGCTTCATGGTATCCATCTGGCGCACTCTGGCAAAATGCTCCGGGGCAAAGGTAGGAATTCCTTCGTATTCAAACTTTTGACCGGATTTGCAAAGAGTATCTCCAATGGAGAAAATACCGGGGTCAAAGACACCGATAATATCGCCTGCATACGCCTCTTCCACGATTTTTCTGTCCTGCGCCATCATCTGCTGTGGCTGGGACAGACGAAGTTTTTTATTGCCCTGAACATGATTCACTTCCATACCGGCATCGAATTTGCCGGAAACGATTCTCATAAAAGCAATACGGTCCCGGTGGGCTTTGTTCATATTGGCCTGAATCTTGAAAACAAAAGCGGAGAAATCCTCTTCAAAGGGATCTACAACTCCAGTTGTCGTAAGCCTTGGAAGAGGAGAAGTTGTCATCTGAAGGAAATGCTGTAAAAATGTCTCAACACCAAAGTTTGTAAGTGCGGAACCAAAGAAAACCGGAGATAAATCACCTCTGCTTACCCGTTCCATATCAAGCTCGTCACTGGCACCGTCTAACAGTTCAATTTCATCCATGAGCTGACGATGGAAGGATTCACCAATCAATGCATCCACTCGCTCATCTCCTAAGGTAACTTCCGTGGATTCCACTTCTTTTTGTCCATTCGAGGTTGCCTTAAAGGTTGTGATGGTTTCTTTATAACGGTCATAAACGCCTTTAAAATCTCTGCCGCATCCAATGGGCCAGTTGACCGGACAGGTACGGATACCAAGTACGTTTTCGATTTCGTCCATAAGCTCAAAGGGATCTCTTGCTTCCCGGTCCATCTTATTTACAAAGGTAAAAATAGGGATATGTCTCATGACACAAACCTTAAACAGCTTTATGGTCTGTGCCTCAACACCTTTGGAACCGTCAATGACCATGACCGCAGAGTCTGCCGCCATTAGAGTACGGTAGGTATCCTCTGAGAAATCCTGGTGGCCAGGCGTGTCCAAAATGTTAATGCAGAATCCGTCGTAATTAAACTGCAGCACGGAAGAGGTGACGGAAATACCTCTCTCTTTTTCAATCTCCATCCAGTCAGAGACTGCATGTTTTGCGCCCTTTCTTCCTTTAACGGTACCAGCAAGATTAATCGCACCTCCATAGAGCAAAAACTTCTCTGTCAGTGTGGTCTTACCGGCATCCGGGTGGGAAATAATGGCAAATGTTCTTCTCTTTTTTATTTCTTCCGCTATATTCACAAAAATAGTTCCTCCAATTATACGTCTAAGTCTTGTCTATTGTAGTATGATTCCAGTCATAAGTCAAGATTCACTCTTATAGAAGAAACCTTATTTTAACGGCAGAATATCTCATCCAGAATGCGGTGGGCCACCTCATCCTTAGTCATCATCTCTAACTCCTGGTCACGCTCCCTGGTGATCAGGGTCACAATATTCGTATCGGTGCCAAATCCAGCTCCTGCCATTTTTAAATTATTGGCTACAATCATATCAATATTTTTCTTATCAAGCTTTTTCCTGGAATTCTCCAGCATATTCTGAGTTTCCATGGAGAAACCACAGAGGAACTGGCCTTCCCTTCGGTGCTGTCCAAGCCACAATAAGATGTCATCCGTCCGTTCCAGTTCAACAGTCATATCTCCATCTGTCTTTTTCGTTTTTTCGGTTCCTACTGTTTTTGGCCGGTAATCTGCTACCGCTGCTGCCTTTATGATGGCATCTTGCTCCATATGGCAGGCTTTTACGGCATTAAACATTTCTTTTGCACTTTCCACTTCAATGACCTTTGCAAAGAGCGGCTTTTTCGTCTCTGTTCTTCCAGTGACCAAAGTCACCTCAGTTCCTCTTAAATACGCCGCTTTTGCAACCGCATATCCCATCTTCCCGGTAGAATGATTAGAAATAAATCGAACAGGATCTATGGCTTCAATGGTAGGTCCTGCGGTTACAAGAATCTTTTTACCGGATAAATCCTTGTTACAGGTAACTTCTTTTTCAATGTATTCATAAAGCACCTCCGGCTCCGGCATCTTTCCGGCTCCCGTATCTCCGCAGGCTAAGTAGCCTACTGCTGGATCAATAATTTCCATGCCGTAAGAAGCGCAGAGTTTTAGGTTGTCCTGTACTATGGGATTTTCGTACATGTTGGTATTCATGGCTGGTGCTATGATTTTTTTACACTTACATGCAAGGACAGTGGTGGTAAGCATATCATCAGCCATACCATGAGCAATCTTTGAAATCACATTGGCACTGGCTGGTGCCACCATGACGACATCCGCAAGCTTTGCCAGAGAAACGTGCTCCACGCTATACTGAAAATTCCGGTCAAAGGTATTTACCAGGCATTTGTTGCCTGTTAAAGTTTCAAAGGTAATGGGGTTTATAAAATTCGTTGCATTCTGTGACATCATGACGTGTACGTTGCAGCCCTGTTTCATCAGCATACTGGCAAGTGATGCAATTTTATAGGCTGCGATGCTTCCTGTTACTCCCAGTATGATATTTTTTCCTTTTAGCATAAGCGCCTCCCGTTGTGTTTCGACTTAAAATGTGATACTCTACAGTATAGCATAAGAAAAAAAAGTTGGAAAGGAGTTCCCTCTATGATTTTAGCCATTGATTTGGGAAACAGTAATATCGTCATAGGAGGTATCGACAATACCAGAACTTACTTTGTAGAACGTGTCACTACCAATCATGGAAAAACTGAGCTGGAATATGCAGTCAACATAAAAGATATTATGGAAATTCACCACTACTCTCTTTCTGAGATAGAAGGTGCCATCGTTTCCTCCGTCGTGCCGCCTCTTACTGAAGTGGTGATTTCTGCGGTCAAAAAGATAACTGGTAAAACACCGCTCTTAGTTGGTCCTGGAATGAAGACAGGGCTTAATATAAAAATGGACAATCCAAAAACAGTAGGCAGTGATTTAATCGTTGATGCAGTTGCCGCACTAAAGGATTACCCATCTCCTATCATTATTATTGATATGGGTACTGCAACCACCATGTCAGTCATTGACCAGGCAGGCAATTATACCGGCGGCATTATTTTTCCAGGACTTCGTGTCTCTCTTGATTCCTTAAGCAGCCGGGCTGCCCAGCTTCCATACATCGGTCTGAATAATCCTACCAAGATTATCGGTAAGAACACCATTGACTGTATGAGAAATGGGATTCTTTACGGCAATGCTGCCATGATTGACGGAGTGATTGATCGTATGGAGGAAGAATTAAATGCATCTGCCAGTATCGTAGCTACCGGCGGACTTGCATCTGCAGTGGTTCCGTTATGCCGTCATGAAATTCATTATGATGACGCGCTTTTATTAAAAGGATTATTGATCCTTTATGAAAAAAATAATCAGGAAACGCTGTGACCAAAAACTGGAAATAAAAATTAATCCGGCAGTCGTATAAAAGCCCTCGAATGAGTACATCATTTCTTTAGAGAATAAAGATGATGCGGAGGGAAAGATATGTCTGGATATAAAGTAGAAATTTGCGGCGTCAATACTTCCAAACTGCCTCTTCTCACCAACGAGGAGAAGGAAGTTCTGTTCAAGCGTATACTTGAAGGGGATAAAAAAGCCCGGGAAGATTACATCAAAGGAAACTTAAGACTGGTTCTCAGTGTCATACAGCGATTTTCCGGCAGCAGCGAAAATGTGGACGATTTATTCCAGATTGGATGCATCGGCCTGATTAAAGCCATCGACAATTTTGATATTACACAGAATGTCCGGTTTTCCACCTATGCCGTTCCCATGATTCTGGGGGAAGTGCGGCGTTATCTTCGAGATAATAACTCGATCCGTGTCAGCCGTTCTCTGCGTGATACCGCTTATAAAGCAATTTATGCAAAAGAAAACTTGATGAAAAGAAACTTAAAGGAACCCACCCTTATGGAAATTGCAGAGGAAATCGGTGTCAGCAAGGAAGACATCACCTATGCTCTCGATGCCATTCAAAGCCCTGTGAGCCTTTATGAACCTGTTTATTCTGACGGTGGGGACCCTCTTTTCGTCATGGATCAGATCAGCGATAAGAAGAATCTGGAAGAGAACTGGGTTGAGGATATTTCCTTAAACGAGGCAATGAGACGGCTTCCGGAACGGGAGCGTCATATCATTGATATGAGATTTTTCGAAGGCAAGACTCAGACAGAGGTGGCAGAAGAAATTCATATCAGCCAGGCCCAGGTCAGCCGTCTGGAAAAGAATGCACTGAAGACTATGAAAAATTACCTTTCTTGATTCCTCCATAGCATAAGCCCACCTTTGAGACAAAGGCAGGCTTATCCTACATATTATTAATATCCAGTCACTGACTTGGGTATGGTAAATTCTACGACGCCCATATATCCCGGTGCCACTTCATATTCATCAAAAACGATAACAATCTCGCCTTTCTCATTAAAGTAATAACTTTCTTCTCCTTTTAATCCCTTAAAATCTTCGGTTGGCTCTTCTGAGTTATAATAATAGACTTTTGAATCATCGGCTGCCATCTGCTCTGCCATCTGGCTCTTAATATTATCACTGATATGTTCTAAAATCTTGTTATCTCCGCGAAATAAATGATTTAAAGAAACCACTTCTCCTGTCCCTTTGTCAATGGTAAAGATTTTTACGTATTCTGCCCCACTTGCCATAATAACCGTGGTGTTAATTCTCAGGCTTAAATATTTGCTGTTATCCGTTACCACTTCATATCCAGAAGTCACGGAATAATGACCATTTCCTGCAATATCCTGAGTGACCTGGGTTTCATATTCTTTTATCAGCTGATTCGCATAGTCTTCTATGGAACGGTTTACCCTGGTATTATCTTTTTCATTGATAGAAACCTTAGGAATATCAATTTGGGCTTCGTAATTATTCTGGTTATCAGAAAAAGTGCGGAACGTTACGACTTTAGCAATGGCGGAGATGACAGGGATGTTTTCCATGGCGTTGGCGGTAACAGGGCTGGCGTTAGCCATAATAGCAATCATAGAAACTGCGGCGGCTGCGGATAGAGCTGATCTTTTTGTAATTTTCATCATAATTGTATTCCTCTTTTCTTTTTTTCCTTTTTGAATTCCTTCCAATACAGCATTACGTGCCTGATCTGGCACAGGAATTTGATGATAGCTGTCTTTTAGATTTAATAATGTATTTTTATCCTTATGTTCCATTGTAGCGGCTCCTCTCTTAAACCATTTCCGGTTCCAGTATTACCTTAAGCTTCTTTAGTGCACGATATAGCCGGCTCTTTACCGTACTTACGTTCATATCAAGTGCCTCTGAGATTTCTTCCAATTTCCAGTCCTCTAAGTATTTTAAGATGACCAGTGCACGGTCCTTATCCTCCAGCACGTTTAGAATTTCAAGTGGATCCTCTTCTTTGTACTGGTCTTCATGAACAATTTCTATGTCCTCATAGCTTACTGTTTCCCGTTTCTTTTTTCTTAAGGTGTCAATGGCCGTATTAATGACAATCCGATAGATCCAGGTAGATAAATATTTTCTTTCCTTTAGTTTGTCCAGATCCCTAATCACCCGGTAGGCACTTTCCTGAACAATATCCAAGGCATCCTGTTCATTCTTTACATAGCTGTATGCAAGCCGGTAATACTTATCATAATTGTCAATAAGCATTCTCTCTGCTTCGTCTTCCATCTTTTGTTTCATTTTTCCCTCCTATATAAGGTTCTATCTATTAGACGATATTCTCATCAAAAAGTTTCAATCCACACAAAAATAGGAAAGACTCCTATGAGCCTTTCCCACTATATTATATCATTATTCAAAACGAACAATCTCTTTTTTTAGTCGTTTCATGATTTTTTTCTCCAGTCTGGAGATATAAGACTGGGAAATACCAAGGAGATCTGCAACTTCTTTCTGGGTCATCTCTTCTCCTTCATCATCCGTCAGACCGAACCGGAGTTCTACAATCTTACGTTCCCTTGGGCTTAAGCGACTGATGGCCGTGTTTAAGAGATTACGTTCTACCTCTGTTTCCAGATCCTTATAAATCACATCCTCTTCTGTCCCCAGTATATCAGATAAGAGCAGCTCATTGCCGTCCCAATCCACATTCAGAGGCTCATCTATGGAAACTTCCATCTTTGTTTTATTATTCCGGCGCAGATACATTAGTATTTCATTTTCAATACATCGGGATGCATAAGTTGCAAGTTTAATATTCTTTAACGGATTAAAGGTATTGATTGCCTTAATGAGTCCAATTGTCCCTATGGAAATCAGATCCTCTACACCAACGCTGGTGTTATCAAACTTCTTCGCTATGTATACAACAAGCCGGAGATTGTGCTCGATCAATTCAGATTTTGCCCTCTGGTCATCGTCTCCGCCCAGGAGCCCAATAATTTGTGCCTCCTTTTCATTGTCTAGCGGCGGAGGCAGGATATCTGCTCCTCCGATGTAATGGATCTCCCCCTGAGACGGCATCATAAGCGTCCTGAACGTTGGAATTGCCTTGAACTGGAAACGATTTGGTACAGAAACTTTTATAATCATGTCGATACTCTCTCCTTTACATCAAACATTTACTCTTCGTGCAGCAGCATCTGATATTCACCGTTAACGGATAATGTCTTTTTACAGACAGCTATCAAAGGCTTTTCAATTACTTTTACTTCATCTCCCTGACGTACCTCCATCTCGTCTAAAAAAATCCCGGGCATTACTCCACTGCTTTTCCCCACACTTCCAAAGGGAATATAAATAACCTCTGATACGGTCTCGCAGATCTCCCGTACAGCCTCATAAGTCACAACATGGACAGGCCTGCGGCTTACTGGTTCATAGAGTCGGTTACCCGTGTCAAGAAGAGCCATCACCTTTTTTTCCTTTCCTCGATAACGCATGGTGACTTCAAAAAAATTGCTCTTTCCTTTCCATATGGCGGGAATCCTCCAAAGAAAATACCGAATGCCAAAATAAGCGCCTGCTGCAAGAAAAATTAACCGGTAAAGAGGCATGGCAGCTCTGCCATTTCCTCTAAGAATCTGTTCTATATAATAACCGGCCTTCGTATGTTGATATAGGGCATACATAATACCGGCTGTCAATGCCGTTGCCAGGTAAAGCGCTGCCACTGCCTTAACTATTTCCTTTGGTTTTTTTATACAAAAGGCTGTCATCACCATCAGAGTGCTTATCACAAGATAGGTGATTCCCATTAAAAGCCATGGGGGCAACAAGGAAAATGCGGCGGCAAATACAGCCCAGGAAGCTCCTAACCCTGCCCCAAGAATCATTCTCCACCAGATCAAACGATATTTGAGACCTCGTCTCACGATGGATAATACAAGCAAATCCATGGTAAAATTAATAAAGAACAACACGTCTATGTACAGGTTTATTTCCGTTGCTGCATTCACCTCCTGCCCTGTACGAACATTATAGCCAGTATACCTTTCAGAATTTGTCAAAACCAAGGGAATAATTCCACTTTTTCATCGTCTTTTTCCATCCTGCTACGGCATTTGCTGACATATTTTTACACCAAAAACTTGTCTTGAAAGTCAATCCAGCACTTCTGTGCTCTCCCCTCCACTCCCACTTTCCTGCCACAAAAAAACAGCCGGACACGGCCCTATGGCCATGTTCGACTGTTTTTACCAAACCATTTTTAATTGTCGATTATTCTATAACGGTTTAAGAAAGCTGATCAAGTCTTTCCTTAACCTGCAGAAGCATCTGGGTATATTTTTGAAGCTTTGCCTTTTCTTCTTCGATCTTTTCTTCCGGCGCTTTGCTTACGAACCTTTCGTTGTTCAGCATTCCGTTTACACGGGCAAGCTCTTTCTCCAAACGTTCTTCCTCTTTCTTCAGACGCTCAATCTCTTTCTCAATGTCTACCAGCTCTGCAAATGGCATATAGATTACCGCCTGATGGATAACTGCGGAAACTGCATCGTCAGAGATACCGTTCTTATCCTTTTGGAGACAAACCTCACTTGCATATCCAAGGGTCGCAAAAAATACTTTGCTCTGCTCAAAGATCGTAAGGATTTCCTGGTTTTCAGATACCACGTAAACCTTAGCCTTTTTGCTTGGCGGAACGTTCATAGAGGTACGCACATTACGGATTCCTCTTACAGCTTCCTTAATGGTCTCTACCGCGTGTTCCTCTGAGGCAAAATTCCAGGAATCTTTAAATACCGGCCACTGAGAAATCATAATAGACTCTTCCTCTTCCTGAAGATTACAGAAAATCTCCTCGGTAAGGAACGGCATATATGGGTGAAGCAGCTTTAAGGACTGAATGAGTACTGTCTTTAAGGTCCAGATGGCTGCCGCCTTTGTGGTATCTTCATCGTTCCACAATCTTGGTTTTACCATCTCAATATACCAGTCACAGAATTCTTCCCAAATAAAATCATATACCTTTTGAAGGGCAATTCCAAGCTCATATTTATCCAGGTTTTCTGTTACATCTTTCGCCAGAGAATTGACCTTAGATAAAATCCACTTATCCGCCATGGTTAGCTGGGATAACTCAGCCTCTGCATTTGGTGCTTTCTCAATATTCATCATAATGAAACGGGACGCATTCCAAACCTTATTGGCAAAGTTTCTGCTGGCTTCTACTCTCTCCCAGTAAAAACGCATATCATTTCCAGGAGCATTTCCTGTAATCAGAGTCATACGAAGCGCATCGGCGCCGTACTTATCAATGATTTCCAGAGGATCGATTCCATTGCCTAAGGATTTGCTCATCTTACGTCCTTCCGAATCCCTTACAAGGCCGTGGATCAGTACGGTGTGGAATGGAAGTTTTCCGGTCTGCTCAATGCCTGAGAATACCATACGGATTACCCAGAAGAATATGATATCATAACCTGTTACCAGTACGTCTGTTGGGTAGAAATATTTAAGTTCCTCTGTTTCATTGGGCCAGCCAAGTGTAGAAAATGGCCATAATGCAGAGGAGAACCAGGTATCCAGGGTATCTTCATCCTGAGTAAAGTGAGTGCAGCCGCATTTTGGGCAAACATCTGGGGCTTCCTTCCCTACGATAATTTCCTTGCACTCATCGCAGTAGTAAGCCGGAATCCGGTGTCCCCACCAAAGCTGTCTGGAAATACACCAGTCACGGATGTTCTCAAGCCAGTGAAGATAGGTCTTGTCAAAACGCTCTGGAACAAACTTTAAGGCACCGTTATTCAATGCTTCAATGGCTGGCTTTGCCATCTCTTCCATCTTAACGAACCACTGCTGTTTTACCAGAGGCTCTACTGTGGTGCCGCAGCGGTCATGGGTTCCTACCGCATGGGTATGGGGAACCACCTTAACCAATAAGCCAAGTGCTTCTAAATCCTTAACCATGGTCTTTCTGGCCTCATAGCGGTCCATGCCATGATACTTGCTGCCAGGAAGATGAATGGTTGCATCGTCATTCATAATGGTAAGCTCCGGCAGATGATGTCTTTTACCTACCTCAAAGTCGTTAGGGTCATGGGCCGGTGTGATTTTAACACAGCCGGTACCAAAGTCTTTATCTACATAGGAATCTGCAACAACAGGTATCTCACGGTCTGTAAGCGGAAGCTTAAGCATCTTTCCAATGAGTCCCTGATACCGCTCATCTTCCGGATTTACAGCAACAGCCGTATCTCCAAGGAGAGTCTCCGGTCTTGTGGTAGCGATCTCTACATATCTTCCCTCTTCCCCGGCAATGGGATAATTAATATGCCAGAAGAAGCCGTTCTGGTCCTCATGCTCTACCTCAGCATCTGAAATGGAGGTCTGACACACTGGACACCAGTTAATAATTCTTGATCCTTTATAGATATATCCTTTTTTATGAAGGCGGATAAATACTTCCTGTACAGCTTCGGAGCAACCTTCATCCATGGTAAAACGTTCTCTCTCCCAATCTGCGGAGGAGCCCATCTTATGAAGCTGGTTAATGATCTTGCTGCCGTACTCCTGTTTCCAGTCCCAGCACTTTTCTAAAAAGCCATCTCTGCCAAGATCAGCCTTATCAATGCCCTGCTTTTTTAAATTCTCAATAACCTTTACTTCCGTCGCAATGGCCGCATGGTCGGTTCCCGGCTGCCAAAGAGCCTCAAAGCCCTGCATCCTCTTATAACGAATAAGGATATCCTGCATGGTATTATCAAGAGCATGCCCCATGTGAAGCTGTCCTGTAATGTTTGGCGGCGGCATTACAATGGTAAATGGTTTTTTATCCTGATTAGGCTCAGCGTGGAAATATTTTTTATCCAGCCACTTCTGATAAAGCTTTCCTTCGATCCCTGCCGGATCATAAGTTTTTTCCAACTCTTTCATATTCTTCTCCTTTATTCTTCCATCAGTTTTTAGAACATAAGAAAAGCCCCTTGCATCCTGGGATGCAAAGGGCGAATCGTCGCGGTACCACCTTATATTATGACACTTGGTCATATCTCTTAAGGCCTTTAACGCTGCCAGGCGTGAAGACTTACTTCTTAAATTTCAGCCTTCCGGTTCCAAAGCTACCTTCCGAACATACTTCCTTAACCGCCTTTCAGCCGATGGACGATTCTCTCTTTCAGGGTTATGATCGTACTCCTCTTTTTCTTAACCTTTTTCTTATTGTTATCTTATACCATGTAATGATAGTGTGTTTTCCTGGTTTTGTCAAGACATAATGTTACGGTATTCCTGCTTCCATTTTTGCACAAGCTCTCCAGCTCCCTGGAAACGCTTAATGGGATCCTTTTGAAACAGCTTATCAAGCTCTAAGAGGCTGTCTGCCTGTTCTGCCTTTTCTTCTGCTTCCTTTCGATCCTGCCCGGATTCCTGCAAAAGCTCCTCCGTAATCAGAACCTTTAACCGCTCACTGATGACAAGGCCGGGATTCCACTGGGAAAGATGGCAGATTCTTTTTAATACCTCGCTGCTTTTCACAAGATCAAAGGATTTCTGATAGGCCAGATAAGCCTTGTCCGTCATAAACAGCCTGGCGTAGGATGCTCCCAGGTTATTATAAATTTTGGCCTGAAATACCTCTGATCCACGGTTTCCCTTTGGGAGATCTAAAATCTTCTGGTATTCTGCCGCTGATTTTCCATATTGCTTTCTGGAAAATAAATAATCGGCTCTTTCTTTTAAGAACTCTGCCTCAGGCATTCTGCGGTAGGATGAGAGCTTCTGCCTAAAACGGCTTACCTCTGCCCCATTGTAATAATCGCATTCATGAAGAATGAGCGCCAGCAGCTCGTCGCCGTCTTCACCGCTTTGCTGCCATTTGACCAGCTTAAGCGCTAGAAAGGCCATATCAAGATCATCCCGAATGAATTCAATCAGTGCATTATCTACGAAGCCCTCCATAACAAGGAGAGGATTGTTATAAATAACATAGCAAAGCTCCTGAGAGGAATACAAGCGAACTCCCAGACCTTCAAAATAATATGGATGTTTAACCGGCTCCTGCCGGCAAAGTATCAGACTCATAGCATGACCTCTTGTCTTATGATGGTATCTGAAGCCGGAAACAATTCCCCAAAGCCTTTGTCTTTTAATACCACTGCCATGGTTTTTTCATCCAGAAACCCAAAGCTGATGCCAAGCCTTGTGGTTCTCCCCGGACGCTTTGGAAATCCTTCCAGATCTATTTTAATTAAGCGTCTTTGCTTCGGATCCATTGGAGTTACCATAAACTCTACGTAATCCTGATTATCCACAATCAAATCTACACTGCTCTTTGATTCATACCAGTTGTCACCTGCGGCTGCAACCACCAGCTGGCTCTCCCGTTCCTTATGAAGCACCCGCATGGAAACGGTGGAATGGAGACGTCCTTCACAAATACAGATAAATGGATACGCCGATTTTTCCTGGAGATAATCCATCCCCCTTATAGCGGCTCCTCTTGCAAACAATTCCGGCTCCATAAATACCTTTCTGCGATGGCAGAGAAGCTTCATGGAGTCAGGTGCCCAGTCGTGGCGTTCAAATCCTTTTCCCGTGAGGAATAAGGAGGAGAACAGCTTTTTCTGAAGGAGTCTGTCTGCACAGGAGCTTAAGATCTTATCCGCCAGCTTTCCGCCGGATGGCGTATCTAAAATATCCAGGTTAAAGCTCTCCTCTAATGCCTCATCCTCTGCAATGACCATCATCTTTCGAAGCCCTCTTTGAACCTTTAATTCATGATAATGAAAGGAATCCTCAGATAAGTCAAATACCCCTACCTGGTTGCTCCAGACTTCCTTTTTCTGGCTGAGCACGTAATATACAAATGCTTCCGTATGGCTTACGATATGTATCCGGTCTCTGGGAATGCCAAGGGCGTCTCCGCAATACATGAGAGCGTCCATAATTTTCGCATCCGCCTTTTGCAGTGTGACCACAAGCTGCTTTACTTCTTCGCAGAAAAATTCCTCCATGGGAAGCTTTAATATCTTTTTTAAGAACATTGTCAGAAGGTTAAGACCTTCGTATTTGATACCGCCCAGAGTGGCAGTTCCTTCTTTTCTAACCATTTTTATCAGCTTGTCTACTATGATACCTTCCCCTACGAGCGTGTAGGCATAGGCTTCCTCTCCTACATACCAGGCATCTTCATCCTTTTTACGGCAGATTACCGTTGGAATGCACCATGACTTTTCCCTGTCATGGCAGCATATGCGGGTATAGGCATCACAAAGATCAAGCCCTATTATCAGTCCGTCCATCGACAGCCCCCTTTATCTTACATCAGTGGAAATAATTCTTCTGCAGCAGCATTCTTCCTTAAGTACTCCTGCATCCGTATTTTAAGCGCCGTTTCATCCTTTAAACTCAAAGACAGGCTCATTTCATTGAGACACGCAAATCTGCTGTCCATATCTTTTGAAGATTCCCCGGCATCGCAGCTTATGCTGCCCTCTTTTTTAAGTACCCAGTCTTCGTCAATCAGCTCGCTGATCCGGTACTCCATAATCTCGCCTTCAAACAGAATCTTCTGCTTCACGAACACGCCCTGGTAGACACGGGAGATATCTTCACTATGGAATTCTTCCTCATCTGGCAGAATCCTTATCTGAAGGTCAATCTTGGAATCACGGCCTGCGCAGTACTGGATCATAGCTTTATCGAGGATATCCTCAGGCATGGGAACATACTTTGACAAGTCTTTAAAATGCGGGAAGACATATCCTTCCTCCAGTAAAAACTCAACCGTCTCCCTGCACAGTTCCTTCTGCTCATCCGTAAGCTCTGAAAGCTTGGCATAATACTTGGAGAGGGACAGTAAATAAATGGTGGGCAGACGTCCCTTTATGGAGGAGGCTTTTACCACGCCTTCCAAATAAGCTAATACCTTTTCTTCCGGTTCCTTATCCTCCATAAAGTATTCCGTACACTTTATGGTCAGATATGCCTTAACAATATTGTCATTGGTCTCCTTGCGGTTTCTATATAAATGGAATACCTTATCAAGCTTTGTCATGGCCCCGGAAAACATCATCTGGGCCGTTAGCCTTTCCTCTAAATCATAGGTTTCCACATGACCGGAAACCGATTGCATCAAAACATGATACATCTGGTCTGACAGACCGTTAAAATGTTCACACAGATAGTCCAAAATAACACTGTCATTTTTTCCTTCTTTAAAAACTTCATAGGCGATGGTCAAAAGCAGAGAATCCTCGTCAAATAGCTTTTGGAGAATCATCTTTGTACACAGCTTATAAAGCTGCTCCATTCCTATGCCTTCACAACCAAATTCCCGTATCATATGAAATGCTTCTTCCATATAACCGTTAAGGATCAGGGTATTGCAGACTCCAATCCGTTCCTCTTTGGTAAGAACCTTTTTATCCAAAGTCAGAAGATATTTAGCTCCATCTCCGTCTTCTTCCGGAGCATCGGTCTGTTTTTGATAGAACTCAATCACTTTCGATAATAAAAGTCGCTGATAATACGGACGAAGCTTAGGATCTTCTAACGTCGCTTCTAAAATCTTAACTTCTTTTCTGTCCGTGATTCCCTTTGACAGTGCTTTTTCACACGCCCTCAAGCGAAGCATGGAATGCTCCGGAAACAGTTCAAAGCAACGCTCCTCAAGCTCCGGCCGGTCCATGACCGCATCTTTCTTATAGGGTATATTGGCATACCGGTTTCCATAGGCATCCTGGAATAACAGAATGCTGTGCTCTGAAAATAATGGTACATAGGCGACTCCATCGTCAAGTAGGAATGCATCCTCTTCTGTCAGCTCTTCGTAGCAGACAATCACATACTTCATCTTTTTATTCTGGCATTCCACCCGGTAAGAACGTAAAATCGATGGCAATACCATGGCCATAGGCAGATCTATGACATCCTTAAATATCATCTTTTCATAGATGGAGGCCAGACGATTGTCGATTCTGGACTCAAACAGCTGCTCGGTCGCAAACTTTTCTATGGTTCGTTCATAAGCCTGGTATAACGGATCTGTCGGCTCCAGATATACCAGGACATTTTTATAAAGAACTGTTCTGTTGTTTAAATCCAGCTCACTTCCTCCGTAGGAAAAATACAAAAGTACTTCCTTAGGCAGAAGATAGCAATAATTCTTTGGAAGGGCATAGATATAATATTCATAAAGCCTAGTCAGGCTGATTCCTGCTTTTATTCCCTTTTCATACCAGGCAAAGGCCTCTGCCATACGGCACTCTCCCTTAATTAGGAGTGCACAAATAGCTTCCAGTACTTCCTTTTCCTGAAATTCCTCGTAAAGCTTTACAAGCATCCGGTAATGGAGACTGTTAAAATGCTTTGATGATAGGGTCAGCTTTGAAACTGCCAGAGCCAGCTTTTTATCCACTAAGCCCTTGCCCACGCAGTGATAAAGAATCTGCAGCTCCATAGGTCCCAGGGACCGGATTAAGTCCGGAGCTTCCTTGAGCACCCGACAGCCCCATAGATAGAAAAATGGGCTTCTTACTCCCGTATCAAATTGACGTTTTAACATGGAAAACAAAGCAGGCATATTGTCAAACATCCTGCGATCCAGCTTCATCAGAAGAAGAAACAGCCAAAATAATCTTCTGTCTTCTTCCAGATACTTCTTCATGAGGCGGATCAGGGATTCCCTCTGATATTCATCCGGCTGAACCTGTAACCGCAAATACTGATAATAACAATATATTTCCCGTTTTTCCTGACGCTCATTTAAGATTTCATCCCGGCACTCGTCAAGCAAAAGAGCTGCTTTTGATGGCTTCCCCTGTAACAGGCAGACCTCAGACCGAAAAAGCTTATAAAGGCTTTGCTCTCCCTTCATCAGCTCCAGCTCATCAAGGGCCTTTTCCATGTCTTCACAGAGAACGTCGCCGCTTCTTTGACCGCTTTCCTCCAAAAGGCGCAGCCGCAAAAATCGGCCGAAAGCCTCTTTTGCAAAGGCATCCTCCGCCGATATCCCTCCTCCGGGGTTTACAACCGCCGTGACCGGTATTATAAATCTATCTTCCATTCCGGTTATCATGATTCTGCCGGAATTCTCTCCCTGATGCATCCGTTCCGGGTGAATCAGAAACGGTACGCTGCACTGGTCGTTTTCAAAGTCAAGTTCACCAACCGTCTTTTTAGGCAGCTCTATAAATTCACAGTCCGTTGTCACATCCAGGTTCACATAGCCCCAACCGCTCCGTGTAATAAATACCTGATCGTGTAAAACGTCCTCCAGTTCTCCAAATCTTAGCTCCTTATCATCCACCGACAGCACGACCGGTTTCTTTACCTTAAGAGCGGTCAAAAACTCTTCCAGTTCTTTTCGTCTGTCCGGTCTTCCCTTTAATCCGTCATATATGGCCCTTATGTGGAGATCATCCATAAAAGGAGCCGTAACAAAATCCCGGTACTCGAATAAACGAAGAGCCGTGTCCATATCTTTCTTTGCAGCATCTGCAAAATCTTCTGCTGTCTTTAAATCACTGAGCGCTTTTCCTGACGTACCAAGCTCCACACGAAAAGAATAAGGGACTTCTCTCTCGCCGCCATTGGTAACCAGGTAAAAAGATCCCTTAATGACATCCCCATCTTCCAAGAAACTTCCGTTTATCTCATAGACCAGATGGTTATATGTACCGCCAAATGCTCCGCTAATCAGCCTGACGCGGAAGTTTGAGGAATAGGCAAGTCCTTTTATGTGCAGATTATTCTCACTGGTAACGACAAGCTCCCGCCTGGTAGCTCCTCCGGAGCGCACCACATCATCAATTCCCGATGGGGTAACCTTTATCTTTGGAATTTCAGAATCAATGATGCCTTTTGCCAGCCTGTTGATTCGTTCTCTCATAGTACCACCTGTATCTTTAATTTCCTTATATTATTCGTTTGCTAAAAATTAATTACTCTATATTCTAACACATTTTCTATTGATTTAAAACCCTAAAATTGGTATGATATAATAAAAACTGCGAAAAAAAGGACAAACTGATTATGACAACCAACGAGAAAGCTTTATTGCTGCATGAAGAATGGAACGGAAAGCTGGAAATAAATTCCAAAGCAAAGGTCAAAACCAGGGAAGATCTTGCCCTTGCTTATACACCTGGAGTGGCTGAACCCTGCAAGGTCATTGCCGAGAATCCGGAAGCTGCTTATAAGTATACCATGAAATCCAATACAGTAGCTGTAGTCTCAGACGGAAGCGCTGTTCTTGGCCTTGGAAACATCGGTCCTCTGGCTGCCATGCCGGTCATGGAAGGAAAGGCCGTTCTTTTCAAAGAATTTGGAGGAATCAATGCGATCCCGATCTGTCTGGATACCCAGGATACGGAAGAGATCATTAAAACCGTTGTTCATATCGCTCCTGCCTTTGGGGGAATCAACTTAGAAGATATATCTGCTCCACGCTGCTTTGAAATTGAAGAACGGCTTAAGGAGCTTCTTAATATTCCTGTTTTTCATGATGACCAGCACGGAACAGCCATTGTGGTGTTAGCCGGAATCATCAATGCTTTAAAGGTTACCGGAAAGACAATGGAAGAATGCCGCGTTGTGGTAAATGGAGCAGGTTCTGCCGGAATTGCCATTACAAAGCTTCTTTTGACCTATGGATTTACAAACATTATTATGTGTGATCGTATCGGCATCCTGGCAAAGGGTATGGAAGGCTTAAATTGGATGCAGGAAAAGATGACAGAGGTGACCAACCTTACAGGTATGAGGGGCTCCCTGGCGGATGCCTTAAAAGGAGCTGATATTTTCGTAGGTGTTTCTGCTCCCGGGATTGTAACTCAGGAGATGGTCGCTTCCATGAATTCTGATGCCATTCTTTTTGCCATGGCAAACCCGGTTCCCGAAATCATGCCGGATCTTGCAAAAGCAGCCGGAGCCAGAGTCGTAGGGACCGGCCGATCCGATTTCCCAAATCAGGTCAATAACGTCGTTGTATTCCCTGGCATCTTTAAAGGCGCTATGGAGGGACGTTCCTCTTCCATTACAGAAGAGATGAAGCTGGCTGCTGCCGTTGCCATTGCTGAGCTTGTGGCACCTTCAGAGTTAGATGAAAACAACATACTTCCTGAGGCATTTGATCCCCGGGTTGCCGATGCTGTGAGCCAGGCAGTAAAGGATCATATCCGTCAGGCGTAAAACAAGAGGAATGGCTGGAAGCTTTTCGGCCATCCTTTATATTAGGGCGCAAAAAATGCGTCACTGGAGGTAACTATGCTGTCAGAACCTATGACCCTGTACAAACTAATGATTTTATATATGCTTAAACAGGTTAATTTCCCCCTGACCAGCGCACAATTGTCTAACTTTTTTCTGGAGCATGAATACACGACTTACTTTACATTGAACCAGGCGTTAAACGAACTGCTGGAGGCAAAGCTCCTTCATGTGGAGACCAATCACAACAGCAGCCGGTATGATATTACCAGAGAGGGCGAAGAGACTCTTTCCTTTTTTGGGAACAAAATATCACCTGCCATCATCAATGATATGGATGAGTATTTAAAGGACAACAAATTTCGTCTCCGCAATGAAGTTGGGGTCACAGCGGATTATTACAAATCCACGAGCCAGGATTACATTGTTCACTGCGAAGTACGGGAAGGAAAAAACTGTCTGATCAGCTTAGACCTATCTGTTCCTGACAAGGACCAGGCAGAAATCATGTGTGACCACTGGAAATCAAAAAGCCAGGAAATTTATGCTTTTGCTATGAAATCTCTGATGAGCGGTTCCTGACGATCTGGAGGTCAGTAAAAGTTAAGGGGGAATTTACTTGAATAAAGCCCAAGTGAAACAAACGTGGTTTCAAACCATTCATGACCATTATGAGTCTGTACGAAAGCAGCAGAATAAAAGGTTGTCCCATTTGAAAGTAAAGTTGTTTTTAACTGTCTTTCTTCCAATCTTTATTTTTGCTCTTGCAATTCAGGTGACTCGCACGTTTATACAGATTAAGGTCAGGAGTCTTTTTACTAAGACAACATGTCCTTTTAAAGATGACCACCTGCCCAAATAATATTGGAGCTTTTGTGATTGATTCCTGAAACGTAAAAGGGGCGGCCTGAGTGTTAACACTCAGACCGCCTTTTTAATTCGTTCCTTTTACGATGTTTCTTTCTTCTCCGTTCAGAAATGCACTGATATTCTCATAGATTTCTGACAGGCACCTTCTTCTTGCTTCTACCGTTGCCCAGCCAATATGGGGCGTAATAATCAATCTGGTACTGTCCTTAATACTTAAAAGCGGATTATCCTTGCTCATTGGCTCTTCACGGAGAACATCAAGACCAGCCCCTGCAATCTCCCCTTCTAATAGTGCCCAGGTAAGTGCTTCTTCATCTATAATTTTTCCTCTTCCCAGATTTAACAGTACCCCAGTCTCTTTCATTGCCTTTAAAGCTTTTTTATCAATAAGATTCTCGGTTTTCTCATTAAGAGGAGCGTGTATGGAAATGATATCAGAATCTTTCAGCAGGGTCTCAAATTCTACTCTTTCATAATTGGACTGATTGTTTTTCCCAGAGGTGGAATAATAGATGATCCGGCAGCCAAAGGCCTCCGCCACCTTTGCTACTTCCCGTCCGATTTCTCCAAGACCAATGATCCCCCAGGTCTTTCCATAAAGCTCATTAAACTTTTTATCAAAACAGCTGAAGACATCACTGTCTGTATAGTCCCCTGATTTTACAAAGGAGTCATAATAGGACAGCTTTTCATAGACATAGAACAAAAGAGCGAAGGTATGCTGTACGACTGATCTTGTGGAGTAGCTTTTTACATTAGCCACAGCTATCTTCCTCTTATTGGTATATTGAAAATCCACGTTGTTGGTTCCGGTAGCTGTCAGGCAGATAAGTCTTACCTTTTTTGCATCTCGAAGCAGTTCTTCGTCCATAGATATTTTATTAGCTACTATGATATCTGCTTCCCTTACACGTGCAGAATTTTCCTCTGGATCAGAATTGTTGTATTTGACCACTTCTCCTATGGAGTAAAATGGAGCGTAATCCACATCATCACCTAATGAATCTGTTTCCAAAAAGACTATTTTCATATAAGACCTCCGTTCTGATTCACCATACCAAAAAGGAGCCTGCTCCACAACTGATTGTTCAGTTATCTTGACTCAGCTCCTTCTTATGTTATCCCTGCATAAAGCGGTTTAAAAACTCTTTGGTGGAACTTTTCTGGGGATTTCCAAATATATCTGATGGTTTTCCTTCTTCCTCAATGACACCGCCCGCCATGTAGACCACACGACTGGAAACGTCTCTGGCAAAAGCCATCTCATGGGTTACTATAATCATTGTAAGACCTTCTTTTGCAAGTGTTCTCATAACTGCCAGCACCTCTCCTACCATCTGAGGATCAAGGGCTGAGGTCGGCTCATCAAATAAGAGGATCTCAGGCTCCATGGCCAAAGCTCTGGCAATGGCAACTCTCTGCTTCTGTCCTCCGGAAAGCTGTCTTGGCTTTGCATTGATGTAGGGAGCCATTCCAACCTTCTCTAAATACATCATAGCTTTTTTTCTTGCTTCGTCTTTATCCTTTTTCAGGACCTTAATCTGGCCCACCAGACAGTTTTCGAGAACCGTCATGTTGTTGAACAGATTAAAACTCTGAAACACCATACCTACCTTAGTCCGATATGACGGAACATTCATCTTTCTGTCCGTGATATCTACATCGTGATATAAAATCTCACCGGTAGTTGGAGTCTCTAAAAGATTGATGCAGCGAAGAAGGGTTGATTTACCGGAACCGGAAGCTCCAATAATGCAGGTCACATCGCCAGCATTTACAGAAAAATCAATATCCCGCAGGACAACATTGGTTCCAAAGGTCTTACTTAAGTGATGAATTTCCAGTACTTTCTCTTCTGCCATTTATTTATCCTCCTTCTCTTTCGGATCTGGGAATTTCACCATACCGCTGGTATAAGCCAGGGTATCGGTAGTTGCCAGATCGTAGCTGTCAGGACCATCCATCTTCTTCTCCCAATGACGCAGGATTCTGGAGCAGGTGAAGGTAAGAATAAAGTAAATGATCATGGTAATGGTAAATGCTTCAAAATAAGTATAGTACGCTCCTGCCACGCCTTTTGTGGCATAGAATAATTCAACCACACCGATAACGGAAAGTACGCAGGTATCCTTAATATTAATGATTAAGTTGTTACCGATCTGAGGCATGATATTACGGAGAGCCTGTGGCATGATAACATTGACCATGGTCTGAAAATGTGTCATACCAATGGCTTTGGCGCCTTCTGTCTGACCTGGATCAATGGAAAGAATTCCGCCTCTTACCGTTTCTGCCATATAAGCACCTGTATTGATGGACACGATGAAATATGCAGCAAATACGATGGACATATTGATCTGAAAGAGAGCCGAGGAACCATAAAATATGAACATGGCCTGGACCATCATAGGGGTTCCCCTGAAAATCTCTACGTAAACATTTAAAATAACTTTAACTGCTTTCAGCAAGACTCGTTTTACCGGGTTATCATACTTTGAAACAGGAATGGTCTGAACAATTCCCACTGCAAAACCAATGATACAGCCAATCAGTGTTCCTACAATGGCAATCGCCATTGTCTTACCGGCGCCGCTCAGGAAGGAGGGACCGTATTCCCGCAGAATAAACAGCATTCTGCCTAAAAAATCTGATGGTAAAGACATATTACCTTCTCCTTTTCTAACTGTCATTTAGACAGAACAAGCGGCACGAAGATAAGAACGCTCTTGTCCCGTGCCTGCAAGCCCTGATTCTCTTTTATTTCGTACTACTTTGACAATGGCTGTACGGAAATGGCTTCTTCCATCATCTTGTCAAAGTCAGCCTTTGTCATCTTAGAAAGGACTCCGTTGATGGCATCCTTTAACTCCGTGTTGCCCTTCTTTAAGGAAACTCCGATGTTAATGTCTTCGTCAGATACCTTGAAGTCACCGTCTGTACCGGTAAAGTCAAGAAGCTTAAAATCAGGATAAGCAATTAATGCTGCTTGTCCGGTAGGTTTGTCTGTTACTACCACGTCACATCTGCCAGAGCTTAAAGCTACTAACATGGCAGGTGCGGATTCCATAGCCGGCTGGATATCTGCATTGGGGATCTGAGGAAGGCAGCTGTCATACCAGATGGTATTTAACTGGGAAGTACCAGTTGCACCAGAAAGATCTGCTACGCTTTTTGCATTCTCATATTTGCCGCCGCCCTTTACAAGGGCTACGATGGTCGCATAGTAATATGGATCTGTAAAATCTACTGACTGGAGGCGCTCTGCTGTAATGGACTGTCCTGCAATGACGCAGTCAACCTTGCCAGACTGAACAGCAGGAACTAAAGAATCCCAGTCCAGCTTTACGATCTCAAGGCCGTATCCAAGTTCATCTGCAATTTTCTTAGCCATCATAACATCATAGCCGTAAGCAAAATCAGAACCACCGGAAATAGGAACTGCTCCATTGGCATCATTTGACTGGGTCCAGTTATAAGGCGCATAACTACACTCCATAGCAACTTTCAGTACTTTCTTACCGTCTGCATCTTTACCAGCTGCAGTGGTTCCTTTTCCAGCACCTCCGCCGCAGGCAGTAAGAGCTGCCGCCGCAAGGGAAACTGCTAAAAGAGTTGATGCAATTTTCTTTATTGTCTTTTTCATAACTGTTTTCTCCTCTTCTTGCCAAAATGAACTCTATGTAATAAATAGGTTCATTATAAAAAGATTTTTATTCCTTGTCAAGACTATTTGCGTAATCTGATATCAGCTCCCAAATTTCATCCCTTCCCTGCTTTGTTTCCGCAGAAAAAGGAATCACAGTTACATCACTTCCGATTCCCAAACCGGTCCTCACTGTCTTAATTGCCTTCTGTACCTGGCTTCTCTTTAATTTATCCAGTTTTGTCGCGATGATTACCGGCTGATACCCCTGATACACGATCCAGTCATACATGGTCTTATCATTGACGGAAGGTTCGTGTCTAATATCAATCAATAAGAATACGCATTGGAGCATAGGGGATTTGTGAAGATAATTTTCAATCATCTTTCCCCATTTTGCTTTTACCTCCAGGGCTACCTTTGCATAACCGTATCCAGGAAGATCCACATAATAAAACGCATCATTGATATTGTAAAAGTTAATTGTCTGGGTCTTTCCCGGCTGGGAAGATGTCCTGGCAAATGATTTGCGGTTCATCAAAGCATTGATCAAAGAGGATTTTCCTACGTTTGATTTTCCTGCAAAGGCGAATTCCGGCTTAGTGTTCTCCGGAAGCGTGCTTGTAATACCACATACCGTTTCCAGATCTACGGATTTAATAATCATATGATTTCCTTTCTATTCCTGGAGAAATGCCTCCTGTAAGACCTCTGACATATGCTTGACATACACAATGGTAAGATTCCCGATAATTTCATCTGAAAGCTCCAGAATATCAGATTTATTCTTAAATGGAACCAGCACGGTTTCCACATGTGCCATACGGGCAGCCAGTATCTTCTCTTTCAGACCGCCGATTGGAAGCACACGACCTCTTAGGGTGATCTCTCCAGTCATGGCCACCTTTGCCTTTACTTTGCGGTTAATAACCGCAGAGAGCATGGCTGTTGCCATGGTGATGCCTGCCGAAGGACCATCCTTTGGAACGGCTCCTTCCGGGATATGAAGATGGATGTCGTGCTTTTCAAAATAATTATCTGCCACCTTATAGTCCGGGCAGATCGAACGCACGTAACTAAGTGCCGTCCGGGCAGATTCCTTCATGACATCTCCCATCTGTCCGGTGAGGGATAGATTTCCTTTACCAGGCATAACATTGACTTCGATCTGCAGAGTGCTTCCTCCAACGCTGGTCCAGGCAAGGCCTCTTACGATGCCAACCTCATCATCCTCATTGACATCTTCAAAGGTTACCTTCTCTTTGCCTAAGTATGTTTCAAGACTTAAATCGGTAATCTCAATAACCTCTTTTTTGTTCTCCAGAAATTGTCTGGCAGCTTTACGGTAAACAGCACCGATTCTTCTCTCCAGAGTTCTGACACCTGCTTCTCTTGTATAATTGTGAATTATTTTTTCAAGGGCTTTATCTGTGATGGTGACCTGACTCTCGGTCAGTCCATTCTTTTCCCTTTGCTTTCTTACTAAGTAATTCTTTGCAATATGGAATTTTTCATTCTCCGTATAGCTGGTTACTTCAATTAATTCCATACGGTCAAGGAGAGGCCCAGGTATGGTTGTGGTGGTATTGGCCGTAGCAATGAATAAAACATTGGATAAATCAATGGGAAGCTCTATATAATGATCCCGGAACTTTACATTCTGTTCACTGTCAAGGACTTCTAAAAGTGCGGAAGACGTGTCTCCCTTGTAATCTCTGCTGACCTTATCGATTTCATCCAAAAGCATAAGAGGATTGCTGACTCCTGCCTGTCTTAGAGCCTCTGCAATTCTTCCCGGCATAGCACCTACATATGTTTTCCTGTGACCTCTGATCTCAGCTTCGTCTCTCACTCCGCCCAGACTGATTCTTACATATTCCTTATTCAGTGCCTTTGCCACAGAGCGGGCGATAGAGGTTTTACCGGTTCCTGGAGGTCCCACCAGACAAACAATAGGGCTTGTTCCTTTTTTTGTCAGCGTACGGACTGCAAGGTATTCAAGAATACGTTCCTTCACCTTTAAAAGGCCATAATGGTCCTCATTTAAAATATCTTCGGCATGGGATATGCTGTTGTTATCCTTGGAAACCTTTTTCCAGGGAAGCTCCAAAACAGTCTCTAAGTACATGCGCACTACGTTGGCCTCCTGGCTGCCGCCTGGCATCGCCTTAAAGCGCTCAATTTCCTTTTGGATCTTATCTTTAATTTCCTTATCAGCCTTTAATGATTTTAACCGCTTGTTGTATTCATCTGCATCGCTAAGAGGATTATCCTCTCCTAACTCTTCCCGGATTACCTTTAACTGCTCTCTTAAAATATAATCCTTCTGGTTTTTATCAATTCGATCTTTTACCTGAGACTGTAATTCCCGTTTTACCTTTGTGACCTCAATTTCAGTCAAAAGATGCTTCATGACTAGAGCATACCTTTCATCCAGCATAATGCTCTCTAATACCTGCTGGCGTACCTGGTAATCCCAGGAAAGCTGCACGGCGATCTGATCCAGAAGCTCCCCTAAATCTGTCAGTACTAAAAGACCAGGAATCACTTCTTTGGAAAGCCTCTGGTTCTCCTTGCCGTATTCTGAAAGCTTATCCTGAACAATCTGCAGCATAGCCTGTTTTGTAACATCATCTATCATCTCATCAAATTCAAATACTGTATCGATTTCTCCCACCAGCATGGGTTCTTCATTCTCAAGAGCCAAAAGCTCTGCACGTTCCAGACCTTCCACCATAACACGGATTACATTGCCAGGCATCTTTACCAGCTGCTTGATAACAGCAACCGTACCGATGGAATGCAGTCCCCCGAAATCAGGGTTCTCTTCTTCCGAATCCCTCTGGGTGACGAGACACACCTTCTGGTCTCCAACCATTGCTTTTTCTACGGCTGTCGCAGACTTTGGCCGGCTGATATCAAAATGTAACATCATTTTGGGAAGAACCGTCATGCCGCGCAGGGCGATAACTGGCATTGTGATTGTCTTATGCACCATAATGTTCTCTCCTTTGCATTCAAAAAGGTGTTGCAGCAGTTTTCTCGCTGTAACACCTTCCCGACTCATGCAGGGATCTATGCGATCTCGCCTGTTTTATCTTTTCTAAGCTTTTGGGCCAGCGATTTTCTGGGAACTGTCGTATCCCGGAAGATGAGTTCTGGCTCACCTGTCTTATCTACAACTTCCTTGGTAATCTTGCAGATTCCGATGTTGCTGTCGGAAGGAATTTCATACATCAGCTCCATCATCACGCTTTCCATGATGGAACGAAGACCTCTGGCACCGGTTTTTCTCTCTACGGCCAGCTCTGCAATTCTTTCTACCGCTTCCTTGGACAGTTCAAGTTTTACATCGTCAAGTTCAAACAATTTCTGATATTGTTTTACCAGAGCATTCTTTGGCTCTGTTAATATCTTAACCAGTGCCTCCCTGTCTAAAAGCTCCAGGGAAACAGTAATCGGCACACGACCGATAAACTCTGGAATCAGACCAAACTTCACCAGATCCTGAGGAAGGGTCTTTCTTAAAAGATCATCAATATCTGTCTTATTCTTATCTACGATTTCCGCATTAAAGCCGATAGAACCGGCACTTAAACGGCTTTCAATAATTTTTTCCAGTCCATCAAAGGCTCCGCCGCAGATGAACAAAATATTCGTTGTATTGATCTGTAAAAGTTCCTGATGAGGATGCTTTCTTCCTCCCTGTGGAGGCACACTCGCAACCGTACCTTCCAGGATCTTTAACAGCGCCTGCTGAACACCTTCACCGGAAACATCTCTTGTAATGGAGACATTCTCCGATTTCTTTGTTATCTTATCGATTTCATCGATATAGATAATTCCGTATTCCGCTCTGCTTATATCATAATCAGCTGCCTGGATTAATTTTAAAAGAATGTTTTCTACATCCTCTCCCACGTAGCCTGCTTCTGTCAGGGCAGTTGCATCTGCAATGGCAAAAGGAACATTTAACACCTTTGCAAGGGTCTGGGCAAGGTAAGTTTTACCGGAGCCGGTAGGTCCTAACATAAGAATATTGCTCTTTTGCACATCCACATCCAATTTCTTTCTGGATGTGATTCTCTTATAGTGGTTATAGACTGCTACTGACAATACCTTTTTTGCGTTGTCCTGACCAATCACGTAGCTGTCCAGAAATTCTTTGATTTCCTTTGGCTTCATCAGATTGATATCAGCAAAATCAGGTCCTTCTTCTTCGTGATTGTCAAATTCTTCTTCCAATATCTCTGCGCATAAATCAATGCACTCATCGCAGATATAAACATTATTGGAACCGGCAATCAATTTCTTTACCTGATCCTGGGTTTTCCCGCAAAAAGAGCATCGGATCTTTTCGTCAGTTCTGACCGGCATACATACACCTCATTCTTTCCTATAGTTACTTATGCTTTAAACATAAAGGTCTGCCCCAAAGGGATTAACGATTGTGGTTGTAAAGTATATCATCTATCAGGCCGTATGCTTTTGCTTCATCCGCAGTCATATAATTGTCACGTTCTGTGTCGCGCTCAATTACTTCGTACGGCTGGCCTGTATTAGCTGCCAGTATATCATTTAAACGCTTTTTAATCTTTAAAATGTTATCTGCAACGATTCTGATATCCGTCGCCTGTCCCTTAGCTCCGCCTGAAGGCTGATGGATCATTACCTCAGCATTAGGAAGTGCAAATCTCTTGCCTTTTGCTCCGCCGGCTAAGAGGAAAGCACCCATACTGGCTGCCATACCCATACAAACGGTTGAGACATCACATTTGATGTAATTCATGGTATCATAAATTGCCATACCTGCGGTAACAGAACCGCCAGGGCTATTGATATAGAGATTGATATCCTTATTAGGATCTTCTGCCTCTAAAAATAACAGCTGTGCCACAATCAGGCTTGCTGATACATCAGAAACCTCTTCACCAAGGAAAATAATTCTCTCCTTAAGAAGTCTGGAATAAATATCGTAAGAACGCTCGCCCTTACTGGTTGATTCAATGACATAAGGTACTAAACTCATCTGTCTTCCTCCTGTCTCTTTTCTTCAAAGCCGAATAGACTCCGGACAAAAAACGTCAGGAATCTATCCGGGTGAAACATCTTATACTAATTTTGCTTCCGCAACAAGAAAGTC
This sequence comes from Lacrimispora xylanolytica, assembly GCF_026723765.1. NCBI lineage: Bacteria > Bacillati > Bacillota > Clostridia > Lachnospirales > Lachnospiraceae > Lacrimispora > Lacrimispora xylanolytica. Next base: position 1,931,636 of record NZ_CP113524.1, on the reverse strand, counting down.
TACTGCTTCCTGAACTGCAAGATCTTCCTTCATCTGATTGATACCGCTCTCTCCAAGATATTCTTTCACCTGGTCAGCTTCCATCTTGTAAGCTTCTGCCATGCCAGCGATTTCCTTCTCAACAGCTTCATCAGCTACTGTGATGTTCTCAGCCTTAGCAACTGCTTCTAATACAAGTCTGGTCTGAATTCTCTTAAGTGCCTGTGGCTTCATCTGATCCTTTAAGGATTCGATTGTCATGCCTGTAAATTTCATGTACTGGTCAAGAGATAATCCCTGGCTCTGCATTCTTCTTGCATAATCGTTTACCATGTTATTTACCTGGCTTTCGATCATTGGCTCAGGAATCTCCATGGTAGAATTCTCAACAACCTTCTGAACTACATTGTCTTCGTTCTCTGTTGCTGCTTCTTTTTCTTTCTTTTCTGCAAGCTTAACTTTGATGTCATTTTTGTACTCTTCCAAAGTTTCAAACTCAGAAACTTCACTGGCGAACTCATCGGTTAACTCAGGAAGCTCTTTTTTCTTGATTTCCTTAACGGTAACCTTGAACATAGCTGGCTTTCCGGCTAAATCTGTTGCATGGTACTCATTTGGGAATGTAACATTCACTTCACAAGCTTCACCGATTTTCTTACCGATTAACTGCTCTTCAAATGTATCAATGAAGGAATGGGAACCGATAGTAAGAGGATAATCCTCTCCTTTTCCGCCTTCAAAAGTCTTTCCATCAACAAAACCTTCAAAATCAACGACAGTCTGATCGCCGTCTTCCACTGCTCTGTCTTCTACAGATACCAGTCTGGAATTCTGCTCCTGAACTCTCTTTAATTCTGCAGCAATGTCTTCTTCAGTCACTTCTGCAGAAGCTTTTGTTACTTCAATTCCTTTATACTCGCCTAAAGTCACATCAGGCTTTACGGCAACAGTAGCGGTATAGATTAAGTTCTGTCCTTTTTCTACCTGTACAATGCTGATTTCTGGTCTGGAAACGATGTCCAGTCCGCTTTCTTCTGCTGCACCTGCATATGTTGCATCAAGAGCCTCGTTTACTGCATCTTCGTATAAAACGCCTGCTCCGTACATCTTTTCAATCATGGCCTGAGGAGCTTTCCCTTTTCTGAAACCTGGGATATTAAATCTGCCCTTATTCTTATTGTAAGCTGCGGTAAGCGCCTTGTCAAACTCCTCAGCCGGCACCTCTACCGTTAACTTTGCCATGTTCTTCTCTAATTTTTCTACTTGTAAACTCATCAATGGGTTCCTCCTTGAAATATATGTGAACCGCCATACCGACAGGGCGTTACACTTCAATTTAGCATTATATCATACTCGTCCCGTAAATTCCAGTATTATTTACGAAATCATAAGGCATTTCCTGAAAACTCCTGCATCTTCTTCACAATGTACGGGTCAAGGGGACGGATCTCCATTTGTGGTCTGGCAATATAATATCCCTGGAAAAGCTGGACACCGCAATTCATTAAAAATTCCAGTTCTTCTGCCGTTTCCACGCCTTCTGCCAGCACCTGGATGCTGTTTTTTTCCGCAAAGCCCATTAGGTTTTTTAAAATGATCTGGCGGTTGGGGTCCTCATGGATGCGCCGGATCAGGCTCATATCCATCTTCACAATATCCGGTTTCATGTGAAGAAGAATGGATTCGCTGTTGTATCCGGTTCCAAAATCATCGATGGCTGTGAGCCCTCCCCAGTCCTTTGCCATTTCCTTTTTGCTTTGCATGAAGTTCTGGCTGGCCGGCTCCCCTTCCGTCATCTCGATTACCACTCTTTTAAGAAGCTCTCCGTACTGCTCCTCCAGCTCTTTGATTCCTTCTTTTGTCAGACAGACACTGGCAATGGAATTGATGAACAGCTTTTCATCCTTCCCAAGCTGTCCTGCCTCTGCCTCCGCCTTTGCAGCCCTCAGTCCGGCAAACCAGGTAAGGATCTCCATTTGCGGCAGCTTTGCCTGGGCTCTTGTTAAGTTAAGCACCTCACCAATTCCTTTGATATTGGAAAAATCAGGCCGCATAAGAAGCTCATATCCATAAACAGCTCCTTCTCTTGTAGCAATTGGCTGAAAGGCAAACCGCACTTCCTTCCTGTCCAGCAGCCGGTTAAGCTCTTCACTTCCTGTGAGCATATAGGAATTATGTCTATGCTCAGACATATCAAATTCCTTAACCACACCCTTTACACTGTGCTTCACCATGTACATGGCAAAGTCTGCATAATTAAACAACGCATCAAAATCAAGCGCATCATCCGGATACCAGGAAAGCCCCCCGGATACCCGTATGGGAAACTGATAGCCGCTCTCCATCTTCAAGGTGAACTTTTTAAGGTGCTTCATAAAATCCCGGACAATTCTTCGGATATCTTCTTTTTCCCGGCCTTTTAAGAATACTACAAATTCATCCCCCGAATATCTGGAAATAATACCTCCATATTCCATAAATTTTTTCAGGCAGTCTGCAAACAGCACAATATAGCGGTCACCCTCGTCATGACCGTATGTATCATTGATATATTTTAAATTATCAAGATCCCACATAATTACGGCTGCAATTTCGTCTTGCAGCCCCTCTATGGCGGCCAGAGCCCTCTCTCGAAACGCCCTGCGGTTATATATTTCTGTTAAAAGATCATAATTTCGTTCCCGTTCAAGCTTTTCTTTCTCTTCTACATTTACCGTTACATCGGTGCAGACTCCAAGAACGGTTCCTTTTTTTGACTCATCCAGAATGATTTCAATCCATCTAAGGCCATCTGGCCCCTCAAGACACTTTAAAATCCGGTCTCCTTTTAATTCTATCTGCCCAAAGGTCTGTCTTAACAGGGGGTTGAATTCCTCTGCCTTTATGTAACAATAAGCCTCTTTCATCTTACCCCAGCCAAGCATTTCAAAGAGGGATCTGCTGCAGAAAACTCTATTTTCTTCCTCCTCGTATTCAAATACTCCAACAAGAACATTCGCATGCTCCAAAATCCCGGACATTTTATAGGAGGCCCGGTCCACATCACGGTTTAACAGTTCAATGGTTTCTGATAATTCGTCGATTTCCTTTACATGGACCCGCTCCAGTGACAAACCGCGGCTTCCTGATTTTCTTCTAAGTTCCTCCACCAGTCTGCGAATAGGCTCTGTCATAATTCTTCCTATCATATATGCTCCCAGAAGGCTGAAAAGCAGCGGAACCAGCATGGAGCTAAAAAGCATGCGCCTAACGGCATTATAAAAGGACAGAAGATCTTTCTGCCTCGCCATGCCCACCATTACCCATTCGCTTCCTCCATACATATCGTCTGCGCCATAAACATCAAGCTTATTTACGCTGGCATACCATTCGGTGCCTTCCGGTGATCTTAAGGTACTGATATTTTCCTTATGGTTGTATTCATATTCAATTTTTGTATTTTCATTGAAATACTGATTATAGAGATATCCTGATTCCGCAACGGGAATGATAGTATTCGTTCCTTTTTCCCGTATGCCAAGGAGCCAGCATTCATTAAAGCTGCCATTAATCTGTTCCTGCGAAAGAATCTGCTCCAGCTGATTTACCGTCATCTCAAGTCCGAAGACCCCTAAAACCGTACCGTCTTCCAAAATAACAGGGGCAGAATAGGTAATGACCTCTGTATCTTTGGGGCTTAGGCGAAAGGGTGAACTTAAATAAGCATACCTCATGGTATCCTTCTTCTTTCCCTTATACTTTATCGCCGCATCAAAAGGCTTCTGATAAAAATCAGCCGCTCCTTTTCCTCCTGTATTTAAAAATCCCAGTTCCCAGAAAGAATCCAATGGAATATTGTATTTTTCAGCCAGTGAGGGTAATCCCCGTTCCATTAAAAGGGAGGAATTGTCATTTAGATATCCTCCCGGATTGGAATTCCGGATATAGAAACCTGCTTTCATCCCTGTGGGGCTTTTCATAGCCGCTGGCCCATTTAATACCATAAAAACACCAGTGGCATTGCTTAAATGGAGCATTTCAATGGACTTTCCCATTATGGTATCGATGATATCACGGTTTAAGTCATAATCTGAAAATATGGCTTCCGGCTCTCGTTGTTCTTTTTTAAGTAATTTTTCGATCTCTTCTGACATAAATCCGGAATTATTAAGCATCACCACCCAATGGTGCATGGTTTCCTTCTCAAATCCGGTCATGGTATTCTTTGTGTTTTCTGTCAGTATATTTATTTCGTTCTTTTTTAGTTTGATGGAAACTCCGCCGAATAAAACGGTTCCGGCAATGACCGCTGCCTGTAGTACCAGAAGAATAAGCAACGGTCCAAGCAGCTGGGTACGAATGGATTCACTTTTCTTTTTTTTCATGACTTATTCTCCGATGATCGTCTCCAGCTGCTTTTTGGTGATTTCATACCATTGTTCAAAATTATCATCTGAGAGAAAAGCAGAAACCGCATTCTCCCTGGCCATTCCCTGTTCCATAAGCGCACTTACCTTTTCATAATCTTCTTTTGCTTTCCCACTCATGGAAGTTTGCAGGATCTCCCTGGCCTTATCTCCGCCCTTAAAAGGTTTTGAAGTGTAGAGCCGGTATCGATTGGCTGTATCCAGTCCAATAAGCAGATTTTGTGATGCCGGACTTGTTTCCCCTGACTCCTCCAAAAACGGCTTTAAGATCTCCTGGGTTCCTGATACCTTTTTCACAGGAAGATAGCCGGAGCCGATGGAAAATTTCATGTTGTTTTCCACACGCGTAAACCACTTTAGAAATACAGTTGCTGCATATTCCCTTTTTTCTTCGGAACGAAATACCATCATACCAGCTCCCTGGGAAACGGCGGAAGGAATCGTTCCCTCGAAATTAGGCAGAGAATAGAGCTTACCTTTGATGGAATAGCTGGTCCCATCGTCTAGAGTAACAGACGTAGGAAAATAAGAAATCCCACTGGTTGCTCCCACATACGCCGCCAGTTTTCCAGTCTTAACATCGTCGCTCCTGAATTTGCCATAGGAACCAAAATATCCATTGACATAAGGAACGTAATAGTTATCCCATAGCTTTCTCATGGTTTCTTTATCAAAATCCAAGACAATCTTACCGTTCTCAGTCTGAAAGATTTCATGGCCAAGCTGCATACTTCCAATAATTATGTAGTTTGCAAAGGCATCTCTTCCGAAAAATGCCTTCCCATCATCCGGCGTACTTGTGAGACTGTCTGTCCACTTATAGTAGGCCTCTGCTACCCGTACAATACCTTCCCAGCTTGAGAATACAGCTTCTGTCTCTCCTGTTGCCTCTGCAAACTTTTCCCAATCGGTCTGATTTACCACAAGAATTTCCGTTGACTTTGCAATGGGGAATACCTTTATGGCATCGCTCCCATCTATTTTCCCTTCTTCCATATAGGCGTTTACGTATTCTGAGATTTCTTCCGGTGTCAGATATGGGCTTAAGTCAGCCGCAAGCCCCATCTGGTCGATCTCATATACCTTATCCCCATAGGCTGAAAATACATCAGGCAATGGATCAGAACCAATTTTCTTATCTATGCTTTCATTGATCAGATTGCTTAATTCGTCTATGCTTCCTTTATTAAATGCTTTTACAATAATCCCCTGCTTTCGGCCCTCATTTTCATTGAAGGAACGAATCAGCTTATCAAATTCTTCTTTCTGTACGCCATTATAGTAATGCCATACGGTAATGGTGATGGGATTTTCTTCGGAAAGCCCGTAGGGGTCCCTTTTTTCACAGCCCGTCAAAAGGCTTAAGAAGACAGCCATCATAATAGGCAGCAGCCATGTTTTTCTCATACTTTGACCCACCCTGTCACATAGGAATCTGATCGTACTGGATTGCCTCCTTGATTCTTCCTGCCTCTTCTTCACTTGATAAATATTTTAATAGCTCAATCCCTAAGTCAAGGGCATAGCCAAGTCCTCTTGCTGTTGTAATGGTTCCGTCTGTAACCACACCCTGGCTGGTATGTCTGGCGCCTGTCAGCTCGCTTTCAAATCCCGGGAAGCAGGTCGCCCTTTTCCCTTCTAAAAGGCCAAGCTTTCCTAATACACTGGGAGCTGCACAAATTGCAGCGATTCTTACATTCTTCTCATACGCTTGTTTCAGCAGCTCTAAAAGACCTTCATGGGCTCCTAAATTTTGGGTTCCCGGCATTCCTCCCGGAAGAAACAGTAAATCAGCATCAGAGAACTCTGCTTCTGAAAACTCTAAATCTGCCTGAAGCTTTACCTTATGAGAGGTAATAACATCCCTGGTCCCCATGACAGATACCAGCTTTACATCCTGTCCTCCGCGAATCAATACATCCGTAACTGCCAGTAACTCAACTTCTTCTGAACCATCTGCCAAAAATGCATACACTTTACCCATAGCAATCCACTCCTTTTACTCTTCAAATTTATTGACTGTTGTAATTTTTATATAGTCTACCATATACTTTGTTTCTGCCTCTTCGCCGCTTATCATCTGAATCAGGGTATCCGCTGCCAATTTTGCCTGGCCCTCATGATCATTTAATACAGTTCCTTCGATATCACCTGCTTTTATCGCCTGGACTGTCTCCAAAAGCGCGTCCACTCCTACCAGATAAATATCTTTTCCCGGTTGATAGCCCGCTTCTTTAGCTGCTTCCATGGCACCCATTGCAATGGCATCGTTTCCGCAGAACATCACCTCTATCTGTTTCCCATATTGTGAAAAAGCCTCCTGCGCCTGCTTCTTTCCAGTCTCCATGCTCCAGTCCCCGTTTGCTGTATAGAGGGTTTCTGTCTTTACGCCCCCTTTTACAAGAGCCTTAATGGCATATTCCGAACGGTAATCGCTGTCTTCATTGCCAGGCTCTCCCTTTAACAGAACGCAGGATACCACTCCATCTTTATTGATATCTCCTTTTTGAGGAGTTTCTAATATAATCTCGCCCTGATAAGTCCCAGCCTGCCTGGAATCGGTTCCTACACTGGATATTGCCATCTGGCTGCTTTTCCACCTTTGCTGCTCCGTCTCGTTTGGTACCCGGTTAATAAATACCAACGGAATCTTTGCCTGACTTGCCGCATCTGCCAGCTTCCCTGCCACAGAGGTGTTGACTGGATTTACAATGATTCCCTGGCAGCCATCTGCAATAAACTGGCTCACCTGCTGGTTCTGGATATCCTGATTGCCGCCTGCATTGCGCATAATCACCTCTGCACGATACGTCTCTTCCAGATACTGCTTTAACTCTGCACGATACAGCTTCATGAAGGTGTCATCATAACGATATATACTCACACCAATCTTAGGTCCTTTTTCTTCCAGAACCTGGCCACTCTCTGTTTCTTTCGCCTGGGTCTCGTTCACTTCTTTTTGTTTTTTGGAAAAAGTGCAGCCATGAAGCAGGAAAATGGTTCCTGCGATGAAAAAGGCTGTCAATATCCCTTTTTTTGACCACTTCATCTCTTTCTTTCTCCTGGATTTTACTGTATTTCTCATATTACCACGTTTTTCTTGATTTTGCCACATACTTCTATTTTTTATCCAATTGTGCTATACTAACACCATTCGGCATAAAACAAGCATTAGGAGGCCTTTTATGGAAATAGAACGAAAATATTTAATCTCCGCTCTCCCGGAGGGAGCTACTGACCATCCGTATCATCTCATTGAGCAGGGATACCTTTCCACAGAGCCAGTGGTCCGTGTAAGAAGAGAGGATGACAGCTATTATCTTACCTATAAATCAAAAGGGCTTTTAGAGAGAGAGGAATATAACCTTCCTCTGACTAAGGATTCCTATGATCATTTAATTCTGAAGGCAGATGGGCATATCCTTACAAAAAAAAGATACTTAATTCCAATAGAGGATTCTGATTCTCTGACGATTGAGCTGGATATCTTTGAGGGACGGTTTGAAGGGCTCATGCTTGCAGAAGTAGAGTTTGAGAGCCGGGAGGCGGCGGAAGCCTTTGCTGCACCGGAATGGTTCGGCGAAGATGTAACGTTTTCCGGCGAGTATCAAAACAGCCGTTTAAGCAGGCTGGCATAAAGAAACCGAAGCGAAGGCAGAATAAATTAATATTCTACACCTTCGCTTCGGTTCTTTTTCTGACTATGCAGACGAAAGTCTTCCTGTCATTTATATTATTTCTTAGCGATATATTTTCTGATATCAAGAGCAATTGCTACTACGATAACAATACCCTGCGCAATGTACTGGTAGTTGGTATCCACTCCAAGGTATTGGAGACATGTCTTTAAAATCTCAAATACCAATACACCAATGAGAACACCGGATACTTTACCAATACCACCGTTAACGGAAACACCACCGATGGTACAGGCGGCGATTGCCTCCAGCTCCCAGCCCATACCCATGTTTACAGAGGAACCGCCTGATTTGGCGCCTACAAGAAATCCTCCCAGTGCATAAAGAACGGCTGCTGTTACATAGATAATGATCTTGGTCTTATTGGTATTTACACCGGAAACCTCTGCTGCCTGCTCGTTTCCACCGATGGCATACATATATTTTCCGTGAGGAGTCTTGTTATAAACAAACCAGATAATGAGACCAATTGCCAGAGCGATTAAAAATAAATAAGGAATCACACCAAAAAGTCTTCCTTTTGCCACCTCGGTATAAGCCGGGCGGTAGCCTCCGATTGGTGTTGCATTGGTATACACAAGACATGCTCCGTATACAATTAACTGCATACCCAAAGTTCCGATAAAGGCCGGTACCTTAAGGTATGAAATAACAAGGCCATTGATCAGTCCGAAAATGGCACAGACAGCGATACAGATTAAAAGCACTGCAAAGACCCACCAGATCCCAAAATCAGGAAGATTAGGGAAGAATTTTCCGCTGTATCCTGGCTTCTGGAGCAGAGTACCTGCAAGACAGGCAGAAAGTCCTACAATACGTCCTGCGGAAAGATCTGTACCTCTGGTGATCAGACAGCCTGAGATACCGCAGGCAATGATGAATCGAGGTGCAACATTCAGTGCAATATTTTTCAAGTTATCTGGTGATGCAAAAGCTGGCTGCTTGATTGCCGTAAATATGGCCAGCAGGATGAGGACAACGATGATTCCATTATTAATAAGGAAATCCTTCATATTAACCTTCTTAGCTGTCATGACTTAACCTCCTGAGTGGAACTTTCTCCTATTTTATCGTTTAGATCAAATTTAGTGGCAAACGCCATAATCTTCTCCTGAGTTGCCTCCTCATCTTCTACTTCTCCTGTTATACGTCCGTTGCACATAACAATGATTCGGTTTGACATGCCAATGAGTTCAGGCATTTCAGAGGATATCATAATAATGGATTTTCCCTGCTTCACTAAATCCACCATAATTTGATAAATTTCAAACTTAGCGCCTATGTCAATTCCTCTGGTCGGTTCATCCATGATAAGAATATCCGGATTATTGGCCAGCCATCTTGCTATAATTACCTTTTGCTGGTTTCCTCCTGAAAGGGATTGAATCTGCGTTCTGTCATTAGGCGTTTTTATACTCAGCCTGGAAATGCTGTCTTTTACTACCGTTCCGACCTTTTTACTGTTAATGACACCTGCTTTTGTATAATTCCGGTAAGAGGAGATTGCCGTATTGTCAGAAATACTCAGGCATCCGAAGATTCCGTTTCCCCTTCGGTCTTCGGTTATCATCCCAACGGAATTATTAATCGCATCCTGCGGGTGCTTGATTGACACTTTTTCCCCAAGGATTTCAATATCTCCGGAAGCGATGTTTCGCATCCCAAAGATGGCTTCCATAAGCTCGGTCCTCTGAGCTCCAACCAGACCTCCAAAGCCTAATATCTCCCCACGTCTTAACTCAAAGGAGCAATCCTGAAAGGAACGCTTGTGAATGCTTGACAAATGGCTTACCTTTAATAACACTTCATCCGTTCTGTAATCATCCTTTGGCGGATAAACATTACCAAGTTCACGTCCTACCATCTGTTTTACAATATCTTCATCTGTAATGTCCTTAACTTCCCAGGAGCCTACGTAAGTGCCATCCCGCATGATGGTAATATCATCAGCGATCTGTCTGATTTCTGCCATCTTATGGCTGATATATATCATAGAAACTCCCCTGGATTTTAAGTCTCTTATAATCCGAAAGAGGGCTTCTACTTCGTTATCAGTCAGAGAAGAAGTCGGCTCATCCAGAATTACCAGCTTCGCATTCTGGCTTACCGCTTTTGCAATCTCTACTGACTGCATTTGTCCGATTGAAAGAGTTCCCAGCTTTGCTTTGGGATTAAACTCCATTTTAACATCCTTAAGCCATTTTTCTGCTTCTGCATTCATAATTTTATGATCCACAATCTTTAATGGACCAAATTTTATGAGAGGATATCTTCCCAGATACATGTTCTCTGCAATGGAACGCGCCGGAACCGGCTGCAGCTCCTGATGTACCATGGCGAGCCCTTTGTGCAATGCATCATCAGGGTTTGCAATATCCACTTTGTTGCCGTCGATGAAGACTTCACCTTCATCCATGTTATAGATGCCAAAAAGGCATTTCATAAGGGTTGATTTGCCTGCTCCGTTCTCCCCCATCAAGGCGTGAACGGTACCGGGACGTACTTTTAAGTTAATCTTATCAAGTGCCTTGACTCCGGGAAAGGATTTACTGACTCCAACCATTTCCAGTCTATACTGCTCTGCCATCCCGTTTCTCCTTTCATTACATTATTATTGCCCATGTTCTTTGGGCATCCAGGTATACCCGTAGGGTGCTTCATTATCTTTAAAAATCGGGTGTGCCTTACCGACACACCCGCTATTCAGCTTTTTTAATTATTTTAATTTATCTAAGATATCCTGAGCATTTCCTTTGGTAACCTTGATATAGTCAACCATGTTTACGTTTTCAACTGCTTCCCCTTTTAAGAACTTAACAGCCATATCACTTGCTGTCTTAGCCTGTGAGAAGTGATCGTTGAATACGGTACCGGTCTGCTTGCCGTCGATTACGTTCTGTACTGCTTCTGTTAACGCATCAACACCAACTAAATAGATATCTTTATCTACTGTGCGGCCTGCTGCCTCGATTGCCTGTAAAGCACCAAGTGCCATAGCATCGTTGTTGCAGAAGATAACTTCGATCTGATCGCCGTACTGTGTTAAGGCATCCTGAGCAATCTGCTGTGCTTTTGCCTGATCCCAGTCACCACGCTGCTTTAAGAGTTCTTTTACTTTCATACCAGACTCTGTAAGAGCTTTCACAGAAAACTCGGTTCTATACTGTGCATCAACGTTCTCTGGGTCACCCTGAATCATAATATAGTTAATAACGCCATCGCCGTTGATATCACCTTTGTTGGAGGTTTCAAGAATTTCTTCTCCCTGATAGGTACCAGACTGTCTTGCGTCACATCCTACGTAGGTTGCATTGATTTTCTCATCTTTCCATCTCTGCTCTTCTTCTGTATCAGGCTCACGGTTAATGAATACAACCGGAATTCCTGCTTCTTTACACATGTTGGTGATTTCCGGAGCGGAGGAAGCCTGAACAAGGTTTAAGATCAGTACATCATACTTCTGTGTGATGAAGTTCTGAATCTGATTGGTCTGCTCTGCCTGATCACCCTTACCATCCTGAATAACTACATTCTCCTTTTTAAAGCCAAGGTCCTCTGTCAGATAACGCTGAAGCTCTGTTCTGTAAAGAGTCATAAAGTTGTCGTCAAACTTGTAGATAGAAATACCCACTTTCTTATCTGCTAAGTCTCCGCCTACTGCGTCCTTTACTGCCTTTGCAGTGGTTTCAGCCGCGCTTCCATCCTCTTTTTTGGTCTCAGCTGCAGTGGTAGCCTCTGATGCTGCCGTAGTTCCTTTGCCTCCTGAACCGCATCCTGCCATGGATAATACCATTGCTGATGCAAGGCCAACTGCTAATACTTTTTTAAGTAATCTCATGAAAAATCCTCCCTTTACATTATAAAATGAGCGTATCGATGTAAGCACTTTGCTTTATCAACACGCTCATTATATAGTTTTTTTGTGCACTTTTCCATAAGATATTATTGGGTCATATATCGAATTTTTTAGATTATCTATATTTTTATAGAATATTTTTATATTTTTGTAACTCACAGACAAAGCACAGTTCTTTATTGCTGGTAAACCGCCCTCTGACTGCAGTCATAATATTTGCCATCACGAAGAGCTACTTTATCCTGTACATTATCTCCTAAGGATTCTGCTGCTGCAATTTCAAATATGACCTTTGCATATTCCTCGCCATCACACTGAACGGTTCCGAATATTTTACCGGTACGAAGCCCTTCTATGCCCTGGGGAGTGCCGTCAATCCCTACGATCTTAATTGGTTTTTTAATGTTATTTCTCTCCAGGGCATCTGATGCTCCAAGAGCCATATCATCATTGTTACAAATCACTACCTCAATCTGGTCCGGATATTCGGAGAGCCACTGTTCCATCCAGGCGGAGGCCTGACTTCTGTCCCAATTGGCTATGGCACCAGTGATTTTCTCTAAGGGCACTCCCCCATTTTTCAGAGTCTGTATGGACCATTCTGTACGAATCAGCGCATCCTGATGACTGCTCTCTCCTTCTAAAAGAACGTAGCTTACTTTCCCGTCTCCATTTAAATCAAGAGAAGCCGGATCTTTTTTATATGCCTCCACCAGTATATTTCCCTGCAAAACAGCAGTTTCCTTTGCATTCACTCCCACATAGTAAAGCTTCTCCCACCGCCTCATATCCTCTTCTACCGGCTCTCTGTTAAAAAATACTACAGGCAGCTTGGCGTCCATTGTCTTATTTATAATGTTAGACGCCATGGAGCGGTCTACCACATTAACGCAGATGGCATTATATCCAAGGGAAATAAAGCGGTCTACCTGGCTGTTTTGCGTATTTTGGTTTCCCTTGGCATCTACGACTTCCATAACTACCTTAACTCCGGTCCTTTTTTCGTATTCCTTTGCCTGGCCCTCTAAATTGGAACGCAGCATATTGATAAATGAGTCATCCCCCCGGTAAAGTGCTACACCAATGCGAATGGCTTTTTTATCGTCTGCTTCTCCCGCTTTAAAATTCTTATAAGAAACCCCTGCCAAAATCAAAAGTATTACGAATGCTGCTGCTATGATCCCATGAATTTTTCTCATATTCCTTCCCCCATTTAATCAATCGGATATAAGATTTTTTCCAACTTGCTTTCTCGCAGATTGGATTTGTTAATATAATAGGATTCCAAAATAATCTGGTCTCTTTCCTGTCTTTTGTGCAGCGCATCCACTGCCTTCTCAATGCTGGTATAGCCTGCATCAAACTGATTGTTTGCCATAAGCCCTTTTATGACTCCATTATCCAGCTGCTTTAATAGTTTTGTGGTACTGCCTACTCCATAAAGTCCTGCAATATAATTGCCATATACCGGACTTCCGGCGATGATGGTTGCTGCTTCATCAAGGCTTTCCACGTCAATGGCTGCGATAATAGCCTCTTTGCTGTCTGGATATACGGTTCCTTCTATGACCTTTCGAAAGGTTTCGATCTCCTTCTTTTCATACAGACCAACAGAAAATCCAGAGGCCTTAAGAACGGCAGTCAGTCCGTCGTACACTTCTCTGTTATATCCATAATCAAGTCCTTGCGTAAAAATCCACACCGGGAGAGACGTAGAATGTTCTGATGCAATGGCTTGTCCAAGCTTTTTTCCCTCATCTTCATAATTAAGAGAAACGCTGCTGCGGACAAGTTCATTGGGGAACAGATTTCCAAGTACAACAACCGGGCTGTTAAGAACCATGTTATCCAGGGCCTTAGCACACGCTTCTGGTTTGGCTGGTGCCAAGATGACTGCCGCCGCACCGTCATCCATCTCTCTTTTTAACAGCTCCATCTGCTGAATGTCATCTCCTTTTTCAAAAAGTGTGATAAAGCTGACATCCACATTATATTCTTCTGCCGCCTTATCCACGCCCTTTCTGAAATTCGCATAATATTCGTCGCTGGTGTCACTGATAATTATGGAAACTGGATAAATATCTGTTTTCTTTTCTTTAATGATCAGATCCGTGGAGGACAAAAGAAACAGGACAACAAGCAGTAATGCCATGAAACTCCATAGTAATTTTTCCTGTTTTGTCATACTCTTTTTTCCTTTTCTGAAACAGAACCATAAGAAACGGCAGGCAGGTGAATGGTAATGGTGGTTCCTTCGTCTGGCTCAGAGCTGATAATAAGGCCATACGCTTCCCCAAAATAAAGCTTAATCCGTTCATTCACATTCTTTACGCCGATTCCTGAGCCCTTTTTAGAGGTACTGTGAGACTGTCCGGTAAATAAGCTTTCGACTTGCTCCTCTGTCATTCCCAGTCCATTGTCCTTTACGATAAAATAAAGCTCTTCTCCCCGGCAAAAAACCTCTAAATAGATCTCTCCCTCTCCATCCATAAACTCCATGCCATGATAAATGGCATTTTCCACAAGAGGCTGCAGCATGAGTTTTAAACTGGTCAGCTCCAGACATTCTTCCTCTACATGGATTTCATAGGAGAATTTATTTTTAAACCGCATGTGCTGAATCATCAAATAATTCCTTACGTGCTCAAGCTCGTCCCGGACGGTAATAATGCTTTTTCCTTTGCTTAAGCTGATACGGAAGAATCTGGCCAGGGCGGTTACCGCTTTCACCGCTTCATTTTTTTGTTCATTTTCGATCATCCATACTATGATGTCAAGGGTATTGTATAAGAAATGAGGATTGATCTGAGATTGGAGAGTGTCAAATTCCTGTTTACGTTTGGCTTCATGCTCGGAAACAATGTCATCCATAAGGACGCGGATCTGCTTTGCCATGTTTTTAATGGAATTTCCTAAATGCTGGATTTCATAAGAACCTCCAATTAAAACAGGGGTGTCTAAATTTCCTTCTTCCAGCATTCCTACGGATTTTTCAAGCTCTTTGATCGGATTCGTGATACGTGATGAGATGTAAGAGTTTATTACGGCAAGTACCGATAAAATTAAGGTGATTAAAAAGACAATGAAAAGTCTTGTTTTAATGGAATTTAAGGATACCACATTTTTGGGAGTCACTCCGATGACCTTCCAGCCTGTATAGCCAATTGATTTGACCGTTATGATTCTCTCTTTCCCCTCCAGCTCCTCTCTGTGGTTTCCATCCTTATAGGTAGCAGCCGCCAGATTGCTTTCTTTCAAACGGCCGGAGTCAATAAGCTGCATGTTGGGGTGATAAAGAATCTGACCGTCGCTGCTTATGAGATAGACGTAGCCGTCCTTTCCAGTGGTTACCCCGTCAAAAAGATGCTCCAGACTGGAGTAGCTTAAGTCCACAAGCAGTACCCCCTGGGTGGTGGAGGTTCCTTCCGTAAGCTCCACGGCTCTTGAAAGGGAAATCACCCATCGGTACTGATTTTCATTGCTGTCAAAAATGTACTGGACATGGGGATAGGAGAAATGCTGGTTCTCAGTTTTATCCAGCGCATTGATGAACCAGTGCTCTTCTGTGACCTTCAGGCCATTTTTAAGCCTTGCCGCAGGAACCGCCTCCACCATGGAACCTGTCTGGGTAAAAAGGGCAATATTATCCACATTGTCCTTGTTATTGTCATATAGCAGGGTGATTTCATTATTGATGGATTCGGAAGAAATGTCTGCATTTTTAACGGCACCATAATAAAGGGAATCTGACAGCTTCATGACCGTTCGCAGATAAGATTCCACAGACCTTGCCACCTGATTGATCAGGCTCTGATTCTCAGCCATTACCTTTTCCGTTACCTGGCCGGTGAGACGCTGGTATAGGGAAAAGGTGATTAAAAGGCTGGCAGCCAGTGCTGTCACGGTAAAATATACAAATATGGTATAGCGAATGCTGTTATTCTTTTTTTCCATTACCTGGCTCCGCGATATCTGGTGGGTGATACACCGAATTTTTTCTTAAACACATAGCTGAAATAATTCTGTTCCTGGTATCCTACCTTAGAAGCAATGATGTAGGTCTTATCATCGGTTTTGTTTAAAAGCTCCACCGCCTTATTAAGCCTTACCTCCGTAAGGTAAGCGATATAAGCCTGTCCGGTCTCCTTTTTAAATACAGTGGAAAAGTACGCCGGACTCATATGAAGATGGCGGCAGATCATCTCAACCGACAAATCCGGATTCTGGTAGTTATCCAGGATATACTGTTTTGCCTCCTGAATGACCTGTCTGGTGGTCATATCACGTTCCTGATTGATGAGATGATTTAATTTGCCTGCAATCCTTAGAAGCCACTGACCAAATTCCTCTATCTTTTTCAGCTTGTCAAACAGGACCATGGACTCCAGCTCCTCCCCCATAATATCCTCAAGAGCCAGATCATACTGCTGCATCATCTGAATGATGCTGTTAAAGATGCCAATCATGTAGATCTGCTGCTGACGAAAATGGACCTTGGCAGTTTTCATCTTCTCCATAATATTCTTCACAGAAGATTCAATCTTTTCTTCCGGTCCGAATTTAATAGCAGAGATCAGTTCTCCTTCTGTTAAGCTGTCAAATTCCAGTTTTCCGGAGCCCACAGGCTCCATATCATTGATATATATGGTACTGCCGTTCCCTGCGATGGCCTTGTAGCCAAGGGCATCTACCGCAGACTGGTATGCCTTTGGAATTCCCGAGATATCTTCACAGCTATGGCCAATGCCAATGGTGACAGGAACCTTTAAGATACGTTTCGTTTCTTTGCAGATATCCCCAAGAACATCGGTAAGCCCTGTGATGGAATTGTCCTCATCAAGGGCGGTAATGACCACCATGTCTGCTTCTGAGGCAGACTGAAACAGGGCGAACCGGCAGTATCCCTCCAGCTTCTCTCTTACAATCTGCATGACAGATATGGGAATCAGCTCTTCCTCGCTATGAAGTGATAGGGACTCCACAACATCTCCTTCTTCTACATCAATGGCTGCCAGCATCCATTTTCTCGCTCCCAGAATGGGGATATCATATTCCCTTAGCTTCTGTTCCGCCAAGTCTTTTTTTAGATTTTTATGGATCAGCTCATTAAAAAACTGCTCCCGAATAATAGGAAGGCTTTTCCGGTATTTCTCCCTTAAACGGCTTAGATTTCGTTTTTCTTCAATCTCAAGATCCAGATTTTCTTTAATCCGTTTTAAAATGGAGGTTAGCTCCTCCACATTGACCGGTTTTAAAATATACTCGGATACATTCAGCTTGATGGCCCTTTGGGCATATTCAAAATCATCATACCCGGAAAAAATCACCACCTTCATGGAAGGGTAACGCTGTCTGACCTTTTCTGCCAGTTGAAGCCCATCCATGTAAGGCATACGGATGTCAGTCAAAACCACATCCGGCTCCAGCATCTCTATTTTTTCCATGGCATCTTCCCCATTTTCCGCATCCCCAACCACGTGGAATCCAGCGGCCTGCCATTCAATTTTCTTTATAATGCTTTTGCGTACCTCTTCTTCATCGTCCACTAAAATAATGCTGTATAAATCCATACTGTCCTACCCCTCATAAGAAACATCCTGATTATTTTACCTGATATAACAAGGCGTTCACGATGGCTGCTGCCACATTGCTTCCACCCTTTCTTCCTCTGGCCACAATATAGGGGATTCCCTCAAGAGAGAGGATCATCTCTTTTGACTGCACTACATTGACGAATCCTACAGGAACTCCTATGATCAGTCTTGGACGGATCTTACCTTCTTTTATCAGTTCATGAAGCCGTACCAGGGCTGTTGGTGCATTTCCAATGGCGAAAATACATTCCCCAGGAAGCTTGGAGGCCTTGTCCATGCTTGCGCAGGCTCTGGTGGTATTGTGCTCCTTTGCATATTCTGCCACATCCTCATCTGCCATAAAACAGTCTACGGTGCAGTTAAGTCTTTTTAAAGCTGCCTTATTAATTCCAGCTTTCCCCATATTGGTATCCGTAATAATAGAAACGCCTTCTTTTATCGCTTTTAACGCAAGTTCCACGGCATGAGGGGAAAAAATCAGATTATCCGCATACTCAAAATCGGCTGAGGTGTGGATCACTCGTTTGATTACCAGCTCATTTTCAGGATCCAGCTTTTTCTCGCCCAGCTCTTTAGTAATAATCTCAAAGCTTCTCTTTTCAATTTCTTCCGGCAGCACTCGCTCTAATTCGTATTGTTTCATTGATTCCTCCGTTGTTGTCATTTGTTCTTGGTTAACCCCATGATACGGTAGATTGCTTCCATATCAAGGCTTTCTCTCAGCATATCTGCCAGACGTTCATATTGCTTTTCCTTATAATCCTGATAGGAGATCCCCTGAACATTACCAGAGATTCCTTTCATCTTCATAAGCCCTTCAACCACAGCTTCTCCGATGCCTTCTTTATCAAAGATGCCATGGATATAGGTTCCGTATACATTCCCCCGCTGACATCCGTCCATCTTTGCCAAATGGGAGCCGGACTGGCTTTCCATTACATAGGATAGAGGCGGCACTGCACGCACCGTTTCTCCCATATGTATCTCATAACCTTCTAAACTTCTGCCGGACATCCCTGCCAGTATCCCATCTACACTTGCAAAGGCTCCCGTCACTCTGGTTCTGGTTTTTTCTTTTTCAAATACGGTCCTTACTGGTAAAAGTCCCATTCCCCTTATCTGCTGGGCAGCAGATGCTGTCTCCACTCCATGAGGGTCTGAAAGGCTTTCCCCAAGCATCTGGAACCCACCACAGATTCCAAACACCGGAATGCCCTCTGCTTCCAGCTTAAGGATAGCGGCTTCCAACCCATTTTGCCGCATCCAGAGAAGATCTTCCATGGTATTTTTACTTCCCGGCAGGATTACCATGTCAGGACTTCCAAGGTCCTTTTCCCGTTCCACATACCGAAGCTGTACCTCAGGCATAATGGAAAATACCTGAAAATCTGTAAAATTGGATATTCTGGGAAACCGGATCACTGCGATTTCGGCTTTTGTGTGCTCCGTCCGCTCGGTTCCTTCCAAATGGGTCCCAAGGCTGTCTTCATCTTCGATATCCACCTTCATGTAAGGCACTACACCTGCCACCGGTATATGAAGCTTATCTTCAATCATCTCAAGTCCTGGATCCAGAATGGTTTTATCGCCACGGAACTTGTTGACCACCAGCCCGGCGATTCGCGCCCTTTCTTCTGGTTCTAAGAGCATAACAGTTCCATAAAGCTGGGCAAATACACCTCCCCGGTCAATGTCTCCTACCAAAAGGACAGGAGAATCCGCCATCTTAGCCATTCCCATATTTACGATATCATCCTGCTTTAAATTAATCTCAGCCGGGCTTCCTGCACCTTCTATCACAATAATATCATACTCATCGGAAAGCTTTTTAAAGGCTTTTTGAACCTGGGGAACCAGTTCTTTCTTGTATGCAAAATACTCTTTTGCCGGCATATTCCCTATGGAGATTCCATTTACAATCACCTGGGAGCCTACGTCATTGGTGGGTTTTAGAAGGATGGGATTCATGGATGCATCCGGCTTTACTCCCGCTGCCTCTGCCTGAACCACCTGGGCACGCCCCATTTCCAGGCCATCTTCCGTGATATAGGAATTCAGAGCCATGTTCTGGGATTTAAAGGGCGCGACCCGGAAGCCATCCTGTTTAAAGATACGGCATAAACCTGCAACAATCAGGCTTTTTCCTGCATTTGACATGGTTCCCTGTATCATAATCGTTTTTGCCATCCTCTTATTCCCCTTTTTCCAGTATGGTTTTTAATATAGTTAGAAATTCTTCATTCTCTGCTCTTTGTTTGATGCAGATACGGTAATACGTCCCGTCAAGTCCTCTATAGTTTCCACAGGACCGAATAAGAACCTGTTTTGACAGCATCTGATGATATAAAAGCTTATCCTGTACCAATGCTTCTGGCCTTTCATCTTTGAAGAAAATATAGTTTGCCATAGAATCAAATACATGAAATCCCAGGGAGGACAGCTGGCCTTTCATAAAATCCCGTTCTTTCCTCATCAGTTTTCTTGTATTCTCTACATACTCTGTTTCAGATAATGCCGCTTCCCCGGCCGCCTGAGCCAAAGAAGATATACTCCAGGGCTGCCGCAGGCTGTGAATCTGCTCCAGAATCTTACCATCATTGCAAATCCCATACCCAAGGCGAATTCCTGCCATGGCATAAATCTTTGTAAATGCCTTAAGAAGGAATACATGATTCCATTCCAGACAGCTCATGGAATCCAGGATGGAGTAGCGTTTCGGCTCCTCCAGGAATTCATTAAAGCATTCATCCACGACACAAAATATGCGGTTTGTCCTGCAAAACTCAAGAAACGCTTCCATACGCTCTCTTGTAATGGCAAAGCCAGTGGGATTGTTTGGATTGCATAGAAATATCATCTGAAACCGGATGTTACTTTCCTGAATCCAGGATATTAAATTTTCCACATTCAGTAAAAATCCCTCTTCTGCCTTTAGATCGTAATAGGATATATGGCAGGAAACCGCCCTGAGGGCCTGCTCATATTCCAGAAAAGAGGGAGCAATCAAAAGAGCCTCCTTAGGCTTTCGAGTAAATACCACCTGAAAGATCAGGTCTGCAGCGCCATTCCCGCACACAATCGTATTTTCAGAAACTCCATGAAACTTAGAAAGCTTGTTTCTAAGGGAAGCTGACTGGCTGTCCGGGTAACGGTCACAATCTGCCACTGCCCCGCAGATTGCCTCTGCTACGCCCTTTGGAACTCCCAAAGGATTAATATTTGCTGAATAATCTATTTTAACATGATTGGTGTAAATGTCTCCGCCGTGCTGATATTCCATGGTTTTCTCCTGTATACAATAAACAATTATAGGGTGATAAAAAAGAGTATGATGACCGGGACCAGGGCGAGGAGGTATGTAACGGTCATAAGGTCATTGGCCCTTCTGATATCTTCATATTCCACTGGCCTTACGGAATCTCCAATGGTCGGCTTTTCATACAGCTTCCCAAAATACCAGGCGTTGCCTGCAAGCTGAATCTGCAGGACCCCCGCGCATACGGATTCTGTCTGGGCGGAGTTGGGACTTTTGTGATTGAAACGGTCTCTTTTAAAAATTTCAATCCCTTTGCTTCCATTATAGGGATTGTCAGCTTTCTTTCTTCTGGAAAGGAACTGGCACACATAGCCTGCTCCTATCATGAGTCCGGCTGATATCCTTGCCGGTATAAAATTGCAGACATCATCAAGCTTTGCCGCCGTCCGGCCAAACCACAGATAACGGTCATTCTTATAGCCAACCATGGAATCCATGGTATTGACTGCTTTATAAAGGCAGATTCCCACCCCTCCAAAGAAAATCATGGAGAGTAAGGGAGCAATCACACCGTCAGATGCATTTTCCGCTACGGTTTCAATGGCCGCTTTTGCAATTCCCTCTTCGGACAGGGATTTGGTATCTCTTCCTACAATCATGGAAACTGCCGTCCTGGCTTCTTCCACATCTCCTGCTTCAAACGCCTTTAAGACCTTCATGCTTTCAGACCGAAGAGAGCGCCAGGCCATCATCTGATAGCAGATGATACTTTCTGCCACATAACCGATGCAGGGAGAGAAGGAGTAAGCCGCAAGCAGGATACCTCCGGATAGCCCTCCTGTCACCAACAGGACAAGAGCCACCAGAAAACGTCCTGCCATTCGCTCTCCTTTCTCCCCTTTTGGAAACCATTTTCTTAACGCCTTCTCAAGCCTTGCAATCAAATTACCAATGCCGCAGACCGGGTGCCACAGCCACCTTGGATCACCCAATAAGAAGTCCAGAAAACATCCGGTAAGCACTGCTAATAAATGTAGTTGAATCATACGTTTCTTCCTTATTATCTCTATTTAATCCTGGTGGCAATGCCGCAAACCAGGCGGTATACTTCATCGGATGATTTTGCGATACGGACTGAGGCTCTTCCTGTTTCTTCTCTCCATGCCCTGTCCTCCGGGTCCATTGGAACTATGCCACAGCCAAGTTCATTGGATATGATGATCGCATCCGGATTGTTTCTTTCTATGGTGGAAATAAAATCCTCCACACTGTCATCTGTTTTTAAAATCCGCTTTATGTATTCATGAAAATCGTGGATGATAGAGCTGCTTTCCGCATATTTTAAGGAATCTGTCTTTCCTTCTGAGACGTTAACCATGATTCCCCGTTTCTCAGCCAGCTCCCTGGCAAAATCAAGTTTACCCTGCCACGCTCCTCCAATAATCAGTATCATTGTCCTTCCTTTCTGTTTCTCTGCTACACCAGATGTGACACCACTGCCAGCCCCGCTACCAGAGCAAGTTCACATATCTGCAGGAAATATCCGGCCAAATCCCCGGTAATACCGCCAAATTCCCGTTTTGCCATAGTGTAATAATACCAGTACACCAAGGAGGCAATCAAAAATACAATTGCCGCAGCAAGAATACCACTAAAATACCAGATGCCAACCTCTCCTATGAGAAGATAAAGAATCATCACAATTCCAACCGTTCTTTTATGAGCAGCACCGGAAAACGAAGCAGCCAGTCCGCTTTTTTTTGCCATTGGGAACGTAACCACTGCTAATCCGCTCAAGGCTCTTGTGAGAATAAATATCATTCCAAATGCAGGAAGCATATTGGGTCTCAGCTCTCCAAATACAGCCGCATATAAAAGCAGGTAAACGCCGCATCCTATGATGGCAAATGCTCCCGTATGGGGATCCTTTAAAATTTCCAGTTTCCTTTCTGTCTCCATATGAGAGGACCTTGCATCTATCACATCTAAAAGTCCATCCATGTGAATTCCCCCTGTAATAAGAATCGGGAGAATCACAGGAAATAATTTGCCAAAATAAGAAAAACCAAACCGATTACAGGCCCAATAAACCAATAGCTGTAATACTCCAATCACCGCTCCAATGAGAGGAAAAAAGCACATGGCATATTTCATCCGTTCCCTGGTCCATTCCACCTGAGGCATGGGGATCCGGGAATACATGGAAAATGCGATTACAAAGCTTCCCATTAAATTTATCATTATTTTTATACCTGCCTCTGCCATAGCCTGTCTAAATTACAAACGATGAAATTACTTTTCCATTTTTAGACATAAAATATCATACCACACAATCAGGAAATTGTCATTTGTATTCCAGATACCTGTGGTGATTTTAATTGAGATTTCACCCCCATAGAGTGATTTATTTTATAGCATCAATATAGTAACAATAAAAGACAAAGCAGTATCTTCGGTTACAGATACTGGCCTTGTCTTTTATTTATACTGTGATTCTATTATGGTATCAAATGTTCCAAATCCGGAAGTACCATGAGACTTCTCTTTAAAATCCCTTTCATAAATGCAATGGCTGTTCCATAATTGGTAAATGCCACACCGGCATCTGCCGCGCATTTTCTGCGGTACTCCATCTCTCTTTCATTCAGCATACAGCCTCCGCAGTGGATAATCAGGCGGTAGGAAGAAATATCATCGGGGAATTCTCTGCCGGATGTGGTTTCTATTACAAGCTCCTTTCCCGTAGACTCCTTCAGCCAGCGGGGCAGCTTTACCGTGCCGATGTCATCGCACTGCCGGTGGTGGGTACAGCCTTCAGAAATAAGAACCTTATCCCCATCCTTTAACTCTGGAATTACGGAAACGCCTTTCACCGCATCAGCCAGAAAGCCCTTGTATCTGGCCATGAGAATGGAAAAAGAGATAAGTAAAATATCTTCCGGCGTATCCTTATTTACCTGTTCAAACGCCTGGCTGTCGGTAATCACAAGAGCAGGCTTTGTCCCTAGCCGATGAAGAGTATCCTTAAGTTCCGTGTCACGAACGGAAATGGCTACGGCCCCTGCTTCCAGAATATCCCTTATGGTCTGCTGCTGCGGCAGTATGAGACGTCCTTTGGGTGCTGCCGTGTCAATTGGGATTACGAGAACAATCAGATCCAGAGGCTTTAATAAATCTCCGACAATCTTCATCTTGGCATCCCCGGTATTTACAAGGGCTCCGATTCTCTCCTTTAATTCATGGATAAACAGCCCTTCGGTTGCACTGACAGCCAAACCGTCTGAATACTCCTGACTGCCTGTCTGGTCACATTTATTATAAGCGACTACATAAGGTATTTTTTTTTCTTGAAACAGGCCGATGAGTTCTTCATCCATCTCAGTCTTACCAAGGGTGCCGTCAACCACTAAAACAGCACAGTCTGCCCGGTTAAGTATCTGCTTTGTCTTTCTGACTCTCATTTCCCCCAAGGCTCCCTCATCATCAAAACCTGGGGTATCTATGATGACTACCGGACCCATGGGAAGAAGCTCCATGGACTTGTAAACAGGATCGGTGGTGGTGCCTTTTACATCAGATACTACGGACAGTTCCTGTCCTGTCACTGCATTGACTACGCTGGATTTGCCTGCATTGCGGCGGCCGAAAAAGCCGATGTGTACCCGTTCAGATGACGGTGTCTCGTTAAGTCCCATGCTTTCACCTCATTATTCGTATGTGCTACTACTAGAAACGGAAATCCCTGATGCCTTCTTCTATCTTCTTTAAATGATCTTCACAAATCAGCCGTACCTTTTCTTTGGGAATACGGTCTAATTCGGCTTCAATCAGCGCCTGTCCCACTTGATGGGTCTCTTCTGAGGCGTAATCCATTAAATATTCCTTTAAAGTCATAAGTGCATTGGGCTGGCAGCAATTATGAATCTGGCCGCTCTTTAACAGCTTCATAAAACGGTCTCCGGTCCTTCCCTCCCGGTAGCAGGCAGTACAAAAGGAAGGAATATATCCCATATCCATGAGCCAGCGAACCACCTCATCAAGGGAACGCTGATCCGATACATCAAACTGCTCGGTATCTGTAGGACGTTCCTCTTCCTGATATCCGCCGACGCTTGTTCTGGAACCACCGCTCACCTGAGACACGCCAAGACGAAGCACTTTTTCCCTTACCGCCTGACTTTCTCTGGTAGAAATGATCATTCCTGTATAAGGCACAGAAACCCGGATCAGAGCACATAATTTGGCAAATATCTCATCATCAATTCCATTGGCAAATGCTGACGGGTCAATATCATCCGCAGCCTTAATACGGGGAACACTGATGGTATGAGGACCTACCCCTTTTGCTGCCTCTAAATGCTCCGCATGCATCAAAAGACCTGCAAATTCATATTTATAACGTTCCAGACCAAAAAGCACGCCTAAGCCCACATCATCAATCCCCCCATCCATGGCACGGTCCATGGCCTCGGTATGGTAGGCATAATCATGCTTTGGACCTGTTGGGTGAAGCTCTTCGTAGCTCTCTTTATGATATGTTTCCTGAAAAAGAATGTAGGTTCCGATTCCTGCATCCTTTAGCTTACGGTAATTCTCCACTGTGGTTGCCGCTATATTGACATTGACCCTTCGTATCTCGCCGTTCTTATGCTTGATGGAGTAAATGGTATCAATACATTCTAATATATACTCGATGGGATTGTTTACCGGGTCCTCGCCGGCCTCTATAGCAAGGCGCTTGTGCCCCATATCCTGAAGTGCAATCACTTCTTTCCTTACCTCTTCCTGAGTCAGTTTCTTTCTTGCTATGTGTTTGTTCTTTAAATGGTAAGGACAATAAGTACAGCCGTTTACACAGTAATTGGACAGATACAATGGAGCGAACATAACGATACGGTTTCCGTAAAAGTCTTTTTTAATCTGCTCCGCCAGATCATAAAGCTCTTTAATCTTCTCCGGGATATCACAGGCCAGAAGCACAGAAGCCTCCCGGTGTGTCAGTCCCTTTAAGCTGCGTGCCTTTTCAATAATCTGGTCGATCAGCTCTACATTGTCTTTGTTTCTTTCCGCATAATCAAGTGTTTCAAGAATTTCTTCGTGTGAAATGAATTCTTCCGCCTTCAGCGATTTAGGATCATACATAAATGTTACTTCCTTTCTTTAGGGTCAGCTTTTTGCTTCTCCGTCAGTGGTATATTACTTCATAAGACCTTGGTCTTTTGAAATTATTTCCGGCTTTTTATCAACCGCTTACTCCCTGGTAAGCTGTCTTGGAGCTGATTCCTTTCAGCTTCCCGATCTTTCCCGTCAGCGCAGAAATGGCGGTCTGCGGTCCGTCAACCGCTATGCTTATGATGCAGACTCCTTTTTGAGGATATGGGATTCCCATGCGCCCAATGATAATATTGCGGTAGTCATGAAGGATATCATTAAGCAGCTCTACAGACTCCTCTTCCTCCACCACGATTCCGATAACAGCAATTCTAGTTTCCATGTCTGTTCCTCCATCTTCATCACACCTGATACGGTTCTTTTAACATGCAAAAAACCGCACCAAAAAGGTGCGGCAAACATAACATTCCCCAAATGCCGAACCTTCTACCTCAAACAACGTTTTTGGTGTCAGGATACTGCTATGTTAAGATAATATCATACTTGAGGATTTTTTTCAATTAATTCCTTTTACGATTATCGGGATTCCTGCTGTCACTTCTATCACGCGATCTGAAATACGGGCAATCTCCTGATTGATTCTTGCCAGGGCCTCCCGGTATTCATTGGTCTGAATGCTATAGCTGTCTCCGTCGGAAAAGACTTCATTGGTCACTATGGTAAGATTACCTGTCTGAAGGTGGATACGGCTGATGCCTTCTAAAATTTCCGTCACTGCCTCATGGGGCGTCAGTAAGACTTCCCCCTGTTCCAAAAGGCCAAAAAGCTCGTTGGATACCAGATTTGACATGCATTCCAGAAGGACCTCCAAAACCGCCTCCTGTTGTGAGAAATGGACTTCTTTTAAATCCCGGTAGCATTCCACCGTCTCGAATCCTTTTTCAGCCCTCATGAGTCGGTGCCTCTGAATCCGCTTTTCACATTCCTCATCCCAGGGCTTCATGGTAGCGATATAGATACACCTTCCCTTGGACCGGCTGGTAATCATGTTTTCTGCATATTCTGATTTTCCGCTTCCGCTTCCTCCGATGATCAGGGTTATCATCATTTACCTCCCAAAGGCTTATACTCTTCAATCTTTATATCTTCAAAGGAGCTCATCTTCTCATAAATATCAGCCGCCATAGTAAGGAGGGGAATGGCAGCCACGGCTCCGCTTCCTTCTCCAAGGCAAAGACCTGCCTGAATGAGAGGAGTCAGCTTAAGCTCATCAAGGAGCAGCTTTCCTGCTGGTTCTGCCGAAACATGGGACGCTAGCATAAAATCACGGCAGCCAGGATGGATCTTTTCCGCAGCCAGAGCGGCTGCTCCTGAAATAAATCCATCCAAAAGAATGGGGATCCGGTAAATGGCACCTCCCAGAAAAACTCCCGTAAGGCCAGCCAGATCAAACCCACCTACCTTGGAAAGAACATCGATCCCGTCCTTGCAGGAAGGCCCGTAGGTTCTTACGGCTTCCTCAATGACCCTACGCTTCCGGTCCAGTCCCTCATCGCTTAACCCCGCACCTCTGCCTGTCAATAGGCCAGGCTCCATACTTAACAGCATGGAGGTTACCGCACTGCTGGTGGTGGTGTTTCCAATTCCCATCTCTCCCGTGGCAATCAGACGGTAGCCTCTCTCTGCCAGAACTTTTACAAGTTCCATACCGGTTTCAATTGCTTTTATGGTCTCCTGCCTTGTCATTGCAGGCTCCTTGCAGAAGTTTTTCGTTCCATAAGCCAGTTTTTTACGTATGAGGGGGTAACGGTCCCCGGATTCTAAATCTCTGGAAACACCTATATCGACAGGAAATACGTCCACTTCTGCCCGCTCTGCCATAATACAGACGCTGCTGTTCCCATGGGTCATATTTTCAGTTACAACCGCAGTTACTTCCTGCCCAGTCTGTGTAACCCCTTCTTCCACAATTCCATTATCCCCACACATAATGATCAGTGCTTTTTTATCCATATGGACTCTGGGATTTTGGCTGATTCCTGCTATTTTAATGATGTCCTCTTCCAGGGCCCCAAGGCTGTAGAGCGGTTTTGCAACCCGGCTCCATCGAATTTTGGACATCTCCATGGCTTCTTCATCCAGTGGAGCGATTTTAAGTAAAGATTCCTTTAATTCCTCTGTCATATCATCAGCCCTTTCCCGTCACAGGCATTTCACTGCATTCTTGTGACTTATAGTTTCTACAGGCTTCCAAAAAGCGGCGGGGCAAGGATGGGTTAGAAGGATAATAAAAATGAGGAAAGCCTGCCATCAGATGATTCTTCCCATGAACACAGTCCCAGCTTCTGTTTTGTCCCGGCTTTACCGCTTCCATATGGTCACCATTATTTTCGCTGTCCCAATAGTGAAATTCGTGGCCTCGTATGGATTCTCCTTTTTTCAGAAATGAAAGGTCTTCCTTGGGATGGACCTCAATATAACCGAATCGTCCCAGCCGTTTGGTGGGAAATACCTTCCCTTTAATTACCCCAGCCATGGGATAAGTACCCTCATCAGTGGTAAGCTCTTCATGAAGATACATAAAACCACCGCATTCAGCCAATATGGGCAGGGAGGAATGAAACGCTTGGTTCACGTCTGAAAGCATGGAGGTGTTCTCAGACAATTCTTTTGCATATAGCTCAGGATAACCGCCCCCAAGGAGAATCCCTAAGATTCCTTCCGGCAGCTTATGGTCCTTACACGGACTAAATGGAACCAGCCTTGCTCCCATGGATTTTAAAAGTTCCAGATTTTCCTGGTAATAAAAGCAAAAAGCATCATCCATTGCAATTCCGATGGACACCTGTTCTTGTTCTTCACCTATAGGTACATTCTCTTCAACAAAAGAATCAGACGTTAAAAGAGGACTTGCACTCCTTGCCAGCTCTAACAGCCCTTGAATATCTATGGTAGCTTCCATAGTCTCAGCCAATTGTTTCAGCTTTTCTTTCAGCCCCCCGATCTCACCCGGCAGAACCAGGCCAAGATGACGGCTGTCTAGTCTCCCTTCCTCGCATTCCGGCAGATATCCGTAAACCTTTACTCCCAGTGCCTCTATCTCTGGTTTCAGTCGTTCTGCCATGGCCTTTGAGGTACGATTTAGGATAACACCGGCAATATGGCTGTCAGCCTTATACTCCAGGAACCCCTTTGCCACAGCCGCCAGAGAAAGGCTGGCACCCTTGCAATCTATAATCAGGACTACAGGGGCATCTATGGCGCAGGCTACTTCGTAGGAGCTTGCCTGGGTGGTATTGCCTCCCACTCCATCGTAATACCCCATAACCCCTTCTATGACAGACACATCCGCACCTAATGCCCTTGCCATGAACTGGTCCCTTACTCTTTCTTTTTCCAGAAAATATGTATCTAAATTTCCGCCTTCTATGCCCAGCACATGTTTATGGAACATGGGGTCAATGAAGTCGGGGCCGCATTTAAAGGAGCGGCAGGAAATGTCTCGTAATTGAAATGCGGTTAACAGCCCACAGGTAATCATGGTCTTTCCGCTGCCACTTTTAGGAGCACCAAGAAGGAGTCTATGAAAAGAATCACGCAACCGGCACACCTCCTTCTCCCCCGAAGGAAATCACATACACCGGATTTTGTCCCATCATCATATGATAGCTGCCTGCCGTTTTCCCTTTGGAAACCTGTACCTGTACCATTTCCGCTTCTACACAATGAGCTTTTAGCCAGTCAAGTACTTCTGCTATGGATTCCAGGGCAAGCACATTTATAACGATCCTTGCCTTTGGATTTTTCTTAAGGACGGTATCTAAAACCTCTCCCATGGCCCCGGAGGTGCCACCAATAAACACATGGGTAGGTGCCTCTAAATCAGAAAGAGCATGAGGCGCTATGCCTTCGATTACAGTTACGTTTTCCGCAGAAAATTTTTCCTTATTTGCCTGAATCAGTTCAATGGCTTCTGGCTTTTTTTCTATGGCGTAGACCCGTCCTTTAGAAAGAGCGAAAGCCGCTTCTATGGAAACGGAGCCGGTGCCTGCACCTACATCATATAGAATGGAATCCTGTCTTAGCTCCAGTTTAGAAAGAGAAACAGCCCTGACCTCACTTTTGGTCATGGGCACAGCTCCTCTGATAAAGACTTCATCTCTCATATCCTACCTCTCAATCCATATTGCTGACAGCACATCAAAAGAACCATCTTTCAAGGTTTCCGGCGTACCAGTAGTAATTCGCTCATCCGGATAGGAAAGCCTCTCACCAACAGAGAGAGAAACATGTCCAAACCCTTCTTCTATAAGCCGGCCACATACCTGGTTTACGGTATTGGTTCCGTCTAAAAGTGCAAATACCTTATGGAATTTTAAAAGCTCCCGGGCCACATCTCCGTCTCTTCCATGAAGGCTTATGAGTCTGGCATCCTCCCATCCGGTGCTTAACCTGGCACACAGGTAAGATACCGAAGAAATACCGGGTAGAACCTCTATTTCATACTGGTTTTCCTTTGTTTCAGTCTGAAATGCTTCTATCATCTTTTTTGCACCGCTGTAAAATCCGGTATCTCCAGAATAAAGAATGGCTATCTTCTTGTATTCCTTATGTTCATTCAGCCAGGGGAGAATGTCATGGCTTAAATACCATGGAATCAGATTTACGCCTGGAATCAAATCTCCTATGCTTTTAAGCATTCTTTCTGCTCCAAATACCACCTGACTCTCTTTTAATGCTTTGACAGCCTGTCCGGTCATCTGTTCCGGTCCGCCCATGCCGATTCCAATGAGGGATACGTTTCTGATTCCAAATGCCTCAGAAGGTGATTTTTTATCATCCTCTTCCTCTTCTTCTGCTTCATACTCAGAAAGAAACTCTTTTGCTTCTGTTAAGGTCATACCCGATTCGACAACGGGACGGCCCACAACCACAGCTTTTATCTGACAGGCTTCTGTTGCATTTATTTTTTCCTGAAAACCTCCGGCAGATCCTGCCTCCTTGGTCACCAGATAGCGAATATCATACTGCCGGATCATGGCTTCGTTCAGTTCCTGCGAAAACGGACCCTGCATCCCGATTAAGCGCTTTCCTTTTATGCCGATTTCCTCACAGGCAGAAATAACACCAACCGTAGGAAGTACCCTGGCGTAGACGCGCTCCTCAAAGGAGTCTAAGCGAGTAAAGCGGACAAGCTCCTTGCTGCCTGTGGTAACAAGAATATTTCCAGTCTCTTCCTCCAGATACTTAACTGCCTCTTCTACAGAATCGACCCAGACAACATGATCCCCTGCTCCTAAATCCTCCACGCTGGTTAAGGATTCCCGTATCACACGAATTCTTCTAGTCCCAGTTTTTTCACAGGAGGAGGCAATGTTTTTACTCACCACTGCTGCATAGGGGTGGGTCGCATCGAACACAAGGGTAATCTTGTTGCGTCTGATAAACCCTTCCATCTCCTCTTCATTCATTGGGGTTTCATGAACGAAAAGATAGGGACTTTCCGGAAGGACCATTTTGCCGTAACCAGTGGCAACGCTGACCCAAACTTTCTTTTTTTGCTGGTGGCAGTACTCAGAAAGAAGACGTCCTTCCGTTGTTCCTCCGAAAATCAGAATCCTACACATGCCGGTATCCTCTCGGCGTTACCATGTTTCCATCTATTTCTTTTGTCATGGAATTTCCTATGTACACGGTGGTAAACATATCTACCTGGGTATCCCTTAATTCTTCCAGACTTAAGACACTCTTCTCTTCCTCGCTTCTTCCTATATTTCTTGCGATTCCGCAGACAGTTTTAGGATCCCGGTACTCCATCACAATTTCACAGGCCTTCTTTAAATAATCTGACCGCTTCTTGCTGGAAGGATTGTACAAGCAGATTACCATATCCGCTTTTGCAGACATTCTTAATCTGTCTTCAATCAGTTCCATGGGGGTAAGCAGATCGCTTAAACTGATGACTGCAAAATCATGTCCAAGAGGGGCTCCAAGAAGGGCTCCTCCACTTAATGCGGCCGTTACACCAGGAACCATCTCAACATCAACGCTTCCATCTGAAAGCTCCAGAATTAATCCGCTCATTCCATATACGCCGGAATCTCCACTGCATACCATGGCAACTGTCTTCCCTTTTTTTGCTTCATCAAGAGCCATCTGACACCGTTCTTTCTCCTGACGCATTGGAGTTGTAAGAGTTTCCTTATCCGGGAAATGATCTCGAATGAGATCTATGTATACAGTATACCCAACAATGAGTTCACATTCCTTTAATATATTGATCGCCCTGACTGTCATGTCCTCATAGGAACCTGGGCCGATTCCCACAACATAAAGCTTACCTGTTTTTTTCATATCTCTACCTTCCAATCCCGGACTGCCAATGCCACTGTTACACCATGGTGGGGCTGTTTCTTAATCAGAAGCTTACCTCCACCCATTTCTTCTACGCAGGTTATGGCTGCCCGTTCGCATACATTATCAACACCAGTTATCTGTTTTACAAAAGATGAGGAAGAAAACTCTCCTTTTGCCTTTGATAGAACTTCCGCCGGGTACGTAACAAACGGAATTCCATAAAAGGCTGCCAATTGGCAGATTCCCGGTTCTTCTTTCTTTATATCAATGCTGGCACATACAGCCAGACTTTCTTTCTTTATATTCCAATCAAAAAGCACCTGATCCACAGCAGATTTTATGGCATTAAAAGAAACTCCTTTTCTGCATCCGATTCCAAGTACTGCTATCTTAGGAACCAGGAGCAGAGAATCTTTCCATTCTCCCTCAAGGCGATCCTTTATACTGATATAGACTGACGGAGAGAATGGCCCGTCTTTGCAAAGTCCTTTTGGGAGCTTTCCTTCTATGGGGAAATCACTGAAAAATCCAACATCATGTCCATTTAGCAGAGAAGATGATATATCCTTAATCCCATCCAGTCGGGAGATAAAAAGACCATGTTCTTTTGCAAACAGATCCACCGCAAATCTGCCATGATTGTCCGTTGCTGTCGTAATCACTGCCTGTCCTCCTGAAATACTGGCTGCCCGGGCCGCCAGCTCGTTGGCGCCTCCTAAGTGACCGGATAGCAGCGAGATCGAGAAGCGGCCTAAGTCGTCTAACACCACCACAGCAGGATCTTTATCTTTCCCTTTTAAATATGGAGCGATGGCACGGACTGCAATTCCTGTTGCCCCGATAAAGACAATTCCCTCTTTCCGCTCAAACTGATCCCCTGTCCAATCCTTTAAAGGCGCATTCATTGGCAAAAGAGGGCTTCCCTCTGGTCCAAATCCTTCGCAGACATCTCCGGATTTTGACAATCCCTCCATAAGCCTTACACACAATCCGGCTCCAGCCCTGGTAAAGCAGACAAGGGAAATTTTCATGAATTTTCACCGGTTCCTTTCCGGTACTCTGTGGTGAATTCAGGATCGTAAAGCTTAGACCGCTCATAGCCTGTCTGAGCCACTGCATCTCCTACTATAATGAGAGCCGTTTTTTTAATGCCCCACCTTCTGGCATTCTCTTCCAGAGTGGCAACCGTACAAACAACGGTCTTTTCATCCTCCCAGGTAGCTTTATAAACGATGGCAGCCGGTGTTTCAGGAGCATATCCCCCTTTGATCAGCTCTTCTGATAAAGCCGTAAGCATTCCTGTGCTTAAAAATATGACCATAGTGGCACCGTGAGAAGCAAAGGAAGCGATGGATTCCCTTTCTGGCACCGGTGTCCTGCCTGCCATACGGGTAATCACTACACTTTGGCTTATTTGAGGAAGGGTATATTCCATCTGTAGAGCTGCTGCAGCACCGCAAAAAGAGCTGACACCAGGACAGATCTCATAAGAAATCCCTCTGACATCAAGCTCGTCCATCTGTTCTCTGATGGCTCCGTAAAGACTGGGGTCTCCTGTATGAAGCCTTACCATCATCTTTCCTTCGGCTTCTCCCTTTTCTATCACAGAGATCACCTCTTCCAGAGTCATCCTGGCACTGTCATAGACCTGACACGTTTCTTTTCTGTAATCTAAAAGAAGGGGATTTACGAGTGAACCTGCATAAATAATTATATCCGCTTTGGAAAGGAGTTCTTTCCCTCTTACTGTAATAAGATCCGGTGCTCCCGGACCTGCTCCAACAATATGTACCATATTTACCTCACAATCAGCAATGAATAGTAACCAGCCGTTTCCGGTATTTCATCCAGGTTTAGATAAATCCGTTCCTCTTCCATACCGCAATTTTCCACCATGACTGCGGTCAAGCCGCTGTTTTTTATTTCTTCCTTCACTGCGCTCATCTGCCTGCCTGCTTTCATCAATACCTTTACCCCAGGCAGTTTTAAGGCATGGGAAATCTGATAGGAAGCCGGTATGATATGAAGTTCCTCTGACCCAGTCACCAGGGGTAGATTCAGTCTTGCTGACGCTGCACAAAAAGAAGGAATTCCGCTGACCAGCTGTATCTCATAGCCTTCGCTTATGACACGCTCTGCCAGATAGGCAAAGGTAGAATAGATGCTCACATCTCCAAGAGTGAGAAAGCCCACGTCCTCTCCCTGCTTAAGCCGCTCCATCACAGCCTCTGCGGCCTCGTCATGACTTCTTTTCAGCGCCTCCTCATCCTTTGTCATAGGCATATGAAGGCAAAGACATTCCTTCTCTGTAATTTCAGGCACCGCCTGTCTGGCAATCTCATAGGAAGTGCACTTTTCCCTATCCTTATGGGGGATTGCAATTACCTTTAATTCTCTGATTCTTTTTACTGCTTTTATCGTCATCAGCTCAGGATCCCCTGGTCCGACTCCAATTCCATACATGATCCCTGCCATGTTTTATCCTCCTGTCTATTCCCTGTCCTCTTCTCGTGTTGCAAAATGACTTATCATCTCCTGTGCGCCCTCACTCATACCGAGGATTCCGTATGTGGTGGAAAAGGTTACGACTTCCACATGGATCCCTCCGCTCCAGCGAGACACATGAGCTTGTATTCTATGTACGACTTCTTTCATTACCGGCTCAAGAATATTATATTCCTTTAGAATCTTAGAAGCCTCTTCCATGGTATTGGCACTTAATATCTCTTTCTCAAGCCTTTGAGAATCCGGAATTACGCTGCTAACACAATCCCATAGGATTTCCATGCGCCGGTCTCCATGCTTGGAGTGGGTGTTGTATACCCCTCCTGCTACCTTTATCAGCTTTCCGATGTGGCCAACGAACAAAATCTCTTTAAAGCGGTCCTCTCTTGCCATGGTAAAAGCTTCCCCAATAAAATTACTGCAGGTGACTCCTTCTGACATGGAAAGGCATAAAGCTTCCTTAATGAATGCTTCTCCATAATTCCCAGGAGTGAGTATGACCTTTCTTTCCCCTGCCACAGCCTTCATATGAAGCTCCAGGCGTATGGTGGCAGTGAGTGCTTCTTCACTCATGGGGTTAACGATTCCCGTGGTTCCCAGGATAGACAGCCCTCCCACGATACCAAGCTTTGAATTAAAGGTCTTCTCTGCCAACTTTTTTCCTTCCGGCATGGAAATGGTTATTATAAGAGGTCCCTCAAATCCGGCTTCTCTTCTGGCCTCTTCCACTCCCTGAAAAATCATGGCTCTGGGAACGGGATTAACGGCAGGTAAGCCAATGGG
This sequence comes from Lacrimispora xylanolytica, assembly GCF_026723765.1. Lineage (NCBI taxonomy): Bacteria > Bacillati > Bacillota > Clostridia > Lachnospirales > Lachnospiraceae > Lacrimispora > Lacrimispora xylanolytica. The sequence goes on along the minus strand of NZ_CP113524.1, from coordinate 1,896,090 downwards.
ACAGGACAGACCTGGCTTCGTCACCCAGCCGATTCCTTCCCCTGCGGTCAGAAACAGGGGGCTTCCATTCTCTAAATCGTATCGGTAACAGGTCTTAAGAGCTTCCTTTTCATCCCCATAAAAATGACCCACACTTGCAAAAACAAATGCCTGATGGGTCACATCCGGATCATCTCCTGCATCCTTTTGTACTCCACAGGCTGCTTCCTGATCATTTAGGACAACGCGAAAAAGGGGCAGATCGGCTTCCGTCCCCTTTGGTGTCACAAGCTTCATATGTTGTAAAGGATTTCCCGTAAGCAACATGGCTGCTGCTGCCTTTGCCGCAACAGCGGCACATGTGCCAGTGGTAAATCCGCTTCTTAGTTGGTATTTTTCCATTTTTTATCCTCTTTGATGTACATTATAAAAGATTTTTGCTTATGGCGCAAGGGAATTCCTAGCTTTTTCCTATGCTTCCTCTTCTTTTTCCAAAGCTTCTCTTTTTAATTCTCTTTTTCGTTTCGTAATCAATCCGCCGATTCGGCCGCTCTCTTTAGCAGTCAGGCTGCGCCATCCGCCTCTTATTACTTTATCGCCAAGCCCGAGTTCGGTGGCTATTTCAAACTTAAGTACTTCTTCCGGTTTTAAATTGTGAGGATCAAATGGTTCATTATTTTTTACTTTTGACACTTTTTTCCATCTCCTTTCTTAAATCTAGTGAGAGTATACCCGCTAAAGAAAGGTTTAAACGTAGTGCCATACAAAAAAACAGGGGCTATGATGGGATTCACAGCTCCTGTCTAAAAAACTTATTTCTGTCCTTATCTTCTTGGAATGATAACTGCCGCAATGATATAAGCAATGATTCCAGGTCCTGAACAAGTTAACAGTACCCATAAAAGGCGCACGATCGTCGGATCAATTTCAAAATATTCACCAATTCCTCCGCATACACCACAAAGCATTTTATCCGTTTCAGAGCGGTATAACCTTTTTTGATTGTCTCCCATTTGTATTTCTCCTTCCTACGACTTATGATTCCTGATTTTTAAATGTTATTTGAACCGCACTCACTTCACAGTTTAAGATTATGGATTTTAGTGCATCAGGATTTTGTGTTATGGTCTTATCAAAAGCAAATAAACTTTTATTTTCAAGTTTCACAGCTCCCAGACTGGCACTGACATCATAGCTGAAATCTTCTTTTTTGCCTTCCAGCTGAAACTTCACAGCACTGGCCTCACAATTTAAAGAGATTTGGTTTAATACACTGCCTGAATAATTCACAGCTCCCGCTTCTGAATAAATGTTTAATGTGTCAATGTTACCTTTCCTTATCTTTGCTGTTCCTGCCTTTATATCCAGGTTACATTCATCAGCTATAAGGCCATCTGCCACAAGATAAACGCTTGAATCCTCATTCTCATAACGTACACGTTCTGGTTCTACTTGGATATCCACACTGGTAAACTTGTAATCCTTTGGTACATGAATGGTAAAAAGCAGCTTAGGGTTTTTATAATTTGCTTTTTTTGAATGTGTTTGAAGAATCAACTCCCCCTCATTCTCTTCTATCTCGTAAAAAGATTCATCCTTGTTGCAGAAGATGGTGATTTCATCTCCCTGTGAATCTTCCACAATCCGTAATCCGCCTGCTTTGATGTCTGCTCTTAAATTCTTAATACCGGTAGCCGAATATATCTGACTTCCCTGTCCGGTAGTATGAATGGTTTGCTCTCCAAGAAGAAGGTCGTCATTGTTAAATTCCCCATCTTCAAAAGAAAAATCACTATTATTCCAAAAATCTTCTTCAGCAATTTGTCCCAGCTCGAACCCCCACTGCTTTAAACGCAGCGGAATTGCATCAATCACGGTTCCTCCCATTGCTACAGCTGCCGCCGTAATTCCACCGCCTGCCAGTACGCACACAACACCGGCTATGATGCAGCTTTTTATAAATTTGTTCATAGACGGCTCCTCCTTCTATTTAATAAGGTCTGGATTGCATTAACAATCCCTCTAAAAAGGTACGGAAGAAACTTTCCGTAAAATGCTGCACACACTGCAAGGCCAAGAAGCCCTAGTCCAAGCAGAGCAACTCCGATTCCCAAAACCAGGAAACCTCCCAGGGGATGAACTGCTACTGATACAAAGCCTGCTATGATAACTGCAAAGCCGCTTACAAGGAGGGCAAGTGTGATTGCCCCAAGCCCTACGACCGCTGCCGCCAGAATGCCAAAAAGTCCCCCTAAAAGCCCCATAAATCCGCCTCCGATTCCCAGAATTAAGGGAGAGGCTGCAATAAGAAGAATGGCCCAAAGGATAAGCTTTACCGTTCGGTTAGACTGGTCACGCTTTTTTTCGCCATAAACTTCTTCGGTTCTTTGTTCTCCACGGCTTTCTTCCTCTCTCACATCCGGGAGATCATACCGTTTTGCCATCTGATAGTTGGGGTCCTTAAACCGTTCATCTTCATAGCCGTTTTCTGTAAATTCCCCGCCATCTGAAAGGTGACCGGATATTTCAGAACGTATGATGGAGGCGATTCGTTCCGGACTCCCAAAGTCACGAATGACCTGTTCTTCCTTGTCCGGTCCGGCTTCTTCCAGATAATCCCTGTAATATCCGATGGCATCTGCCTTATCTTCATCCGGTATATCCGACAACAGATATTCCAGACTTTTCATAAACTCATCCTTACTCATACATGTGCCTCCTCAAATATTTGGGATATTTTTCTGGAATAACCAATCCATTCACCTTTGTACAGGTTTAACTGAATACGTCCTTTTTCCGTAATTTTGTAATATCTACGATTTCTGCCATCAAAAGCCAGATCGTACACTTCAAGACATTCTTCCTTCTGTAATCTCCGTAGAACAGGGTACAGGGTTGATTCCGATATTTCTATTACATTTCTCACATCCTGGGTGATCTTATATCCATAAGTACCTTCCTGATCTCTTGACACTATCGCCAGGACAATGGCGTCCAGTAATGCTGCTCCCGTGTTAAAAACCATATGTCCACTCCTATCTCTCCATGCAGGAAACGATCGTCTGCATTAATTTTCTGGTGCTTTGGGGATAATTGCTGCTGCAATGATATAAAGAATCAGACTGCCGCCTACGAGAGATAATCCCGTAAACCAATGGAATAAATTACGCCATGTTTGAAACATCATTAGAAATATCCATATTAGTCTTATCATTACCGGATCTATCTGAAAGTACTCTCCGATCCCACCGCAAACTCCGCATAACACTTTATTCTTTACAGAACGGTACAAACGCTTTGGCTCCACGATTGTCACCTTCCTTTCTCTTTTTTAGTATGAATAACTATAATATTATGCCTTACCCTATATTATATGTTGTATAGTATATATTATATGAGGTATAATATTGTTTGTCAACAATTATTTATACATTTATCATCACTTTTTAACTGTAGATAATTTCTGTAAAAAAAAACGAAACATCAGATCATTCGTTTTGGTCTGATGTTTCGCTTCTATTATATATTTAATGTTTTATAAATCCTTTATTCATAGTACTTGCCGGTGAGTTCTTCCACAATGATACGTATGACAGCAGTTCCCTTTACCATATTGTCAGGAAGAGTTATATGGGCCAGTTGTGGGGTATATTTTGCCACTATGTTTTGAAGCACTTTCCTCTTCTCTTCTATGTCCGTGACCAAAGCCGCATTCCCTGTTGCAATTGCACTCTCATATTTTGTATTTGTATCACAGGGCTTACCGTTCTCATCGAGCAAAAGCGCCTGCATATCATATGCAGTAAATCCCACTTTACTATTACGAATGATATTGTCAATCTTTTGTCCTTTTGGTAAACCATGTACATAAATACTACTATTGATATAAACAAAGTGAACCGGAGTATTATATGGGGTGCCATCTTCGTTCATGGTTGCCAGACTGCCAGTTTCTATCCGGTTCAATAAATCATTCAGCCGATCGTCTGATAACGGATGAGTCTTCATTCTGTACTGCATATCATTTTCCTCCTGTGAGACGCTTATTGATCTTAACGTTATTATAATACGAAGAGAAAGTTCCATCGATTATGCTCATTATACCGAAACACTGTATCCTTGATAAGGGACAGTTTTAACATTTTTATAGGATACAGTTCATTCATGTTCAAACCATGCTTTGTTCAAACCCTCTACGGCAGGCAGAATATCTTCCTCTTTTATCCCTCCATATCCAAGAATGACACAGTGAGTTTTATAATTACTCTTTTCCAGCCAGGAAGGAGAAACAGGGCTAACGAAAACCCCATACTTCAAAGCCTCTTTCACAAGAACATCCTCTTGCTCCCCATTCTTAAATTCCAGTAACAGATGCAGTCCGGCATGATGACCGTAAACATTGACCCTGTCACCCATGACCTTTCCAATGGCAGCAATCAAGGCATCATGCTTTCTTTTCTGGCTTGAGCATACCCGGCGGAGATGCTTTTCCCAATGTCCGTCTTTCATAAAATGATAAAGTATCTTTTGCTCCATCAGAGGAATTGTACATTCATACCCATTATATTTCTCATCATAAGCAGCTAACAGCCAGGCAGGCAAAACCAGGTAGGACATCCGAAGGCCTGGTGACAATGCCTTTGAAAATGTGCCAATATAAATCACACGTCCAGCCTGATCTATGGATTGCAGTGACGGAATGGGTCTTCCTTTGTAGCGAAACTCACTGTCATAGTCATCTTCTATGATTATCATATCACGCTTTCGTGCATGGTTTAATATCTCCAAGCGGTTGTGGATGGGCATAACAGCACCTTTTGGAAACTGATGGGAGGGGGTTAGATAAACCATTGGCACCGTTTCCGACGAAAGCCTAAGTAAATCAATTCCGTCTTCCCCGACCGGAACAGGCTGTATTTGAAACCCGTTGCATTGAAATACGGCCCTTGCGCCTTCATAACAAGGTTCTTCCATTGCGATTGTTTTCTCGCCTGAGAAAATTCGTACCACGATTTCCAGTGCAGACTGAGTCCCGCTGCAAAGAATGACCTGCTCTGTTTCGCACTTCACTCCGCGGCTGACATAGAGGTATTGCTTGATCTGTTGGCGCAGTCCAAAGTCTCCCTTTCCATCGGAACTTCCGTTCCACGAATTAGACAGAGGTCCATCCAAAACATGAGCCGTATATGTCCGCCAGAGTTTCTTTGGAAAACTGGATTCATCAAGCTCCCCATATTGAAAGCTGTATTTTATCTTATGGTCAAATGGAGAAAGACGCTTAAATTGGGATTCATTTTGCCGATACGCTTCGGCCGGTTTCTCCATAAGATCAAACTCTAATTTGTTTACGATGTATCCCGCTCCTGGCTTACTGGTAATATACCCCTCCAGCCTAAGCTGATCATAAGCATTTTCTACTGAGTTTCTGCCAACCTGCAATTCTCTGGCAAGGGCCCTTGTGGAGATGATACGGGCGTTAACAGGTATGTTACCAGTCAGGATGTCCCTTTTTAACTGTTCATATATCTGCTGATATATGGGTGTCTTACTATCACGATCAATGTAGAGCATATTTTTCCCTCCTCACCGCTTTGTCCTGAATTATAACACACTCCACCCAAACTGTATCCCACGTTTTCTGTTAATTGCGACCTGACCTTATCTCTCCTGGGCAATCCGGTTGACAACATCTATATAGTCACTGCAATACGTCTGATAAACGCTCATGACGGCAGACCGGAAACGAACCTGCTCATTTGGCTTTAACTCTGTCACCACGCAGCCAGCTTTTGTTAAACGCTCCCTGGCATTCTGCTCCCTGATTTTCCACAGCTCTCTTTCATAAAGGGCGGATTCTTCTCCGCAGGCCCGGATAGTTTCCTGATCCTCCTCACTTAACCGATCCCAGGTAGACTGGGAAGCCAGCTGAAGTTCCGGAATTCTGCTGTGAGCATCGAGAGTGACGTATTTAGCAACCTCATAGTGGCGCATGGTATCATAGGAAGGCCAATTATTTTCCGCACCGTCAATATGGCTCGTTTCCAGTGCCGCGTAAACCTCGGAATAAGCCATAGGCACTGCTTTTGCTCCAAGAGCCTCTACCATGGCCGCCATCATGTCTGATTTTGCTACCCGGATGCGCATTTTCTTTAAATCTTCCACCCGCTCAATGGGATGGGACGAATTATAAAAATTTCTGGCTCCTGCATCAAACCAGGATAGGGCCACCATTCCGCTGCCGTCTAATTCTTTTTTAAATTCCTCCCCAATTTCTCCATCAAGCACCTTCCACATGTGGTCCTCATCCCGGTAGACATAGGGAAGCTGGAGCACATTGAACTTTGGCCTGATATCCGTAAGCATCATCACCGACACTCTGGCAAAATCAATTCCCCCGTATTGAAGCTGCTCGGTAATCTGATCCTCGTCTCCCATCTCTCCACCGGAAAAAACGTTGATTTTTATCCTTCCTTCCGTTCTTTCAAAGACCAGCTGTGCAAATTTTTTTGCACCCTGAGTGGTGGGATAATCATCCGGCTGGTTATCCGCATAGGTAAATACATATTGTGGCGTTGTTTTAAGCCCCGGAAAAACAGGGAGCTCTCCCCTGTGCCTTAAATTCCAAAAAAAGACTGTCCCCAAAGCAGTCAATGTTAATACTGCCGCATAAATGCTGGCTTTTGCTATTCTTTTTTTCATTTCCTTCACCCCAAAACGCCTCCTCTGGGCACAGAGGAAGCGTCTTAATCTTACTTATAGTTTATTTGTTTATGGATTAATTATACTCTGAACCTTAGGATCATCCACATTGGTCTTATCTACCAGAATAACACCAGTATCCACGGTTTTTTCTTTTACACCATTACCATCGGCAAGTTCAAGGGCTGTCTTAACCCCATCATAGCCCATATAGAACTGACGCTGTACCACAGAAGCTACATCGTACTTCTCACTGCGGATCATGGTCTCAATCTCAGCAGAGAAATCAAAGCCAACCATGGAAATATCGTCACGTCCGGATTCTGTAATACCAGTTACAAATCCTACGGTAGAACCATTGTTCGGTCCAAAGACTGCTTTTAAGTTAGGATAGGTGGTAATGAAATCCTGGCAGAAGCCTACTGCCTTGCTGATATCACCATCATTTACCTTGATGTCGTTATTTAAAACCTTCCAGCTCTTTGGAGCATTTAAATCCCAGTACTCGTTAAAGCCTTTTACACGGTCATTGATGGTCTGGGAGCCTGTGGAACCAACCTGAATGGCAATTTGAGCCTCTTCTGTTTCACTGATTCCTCTGTCTTTTAATCTGCGGATCATCTCTTCTGCAGCAGTTTTTCCAGCCTCTACATTGTTTGTAAGAAGAGCTGCGCTGTAATTATCACTCTTAATGACTGTATCTACTAAAACAACCGGAATACCAGAATTATTAGCTTCTGTTATGGGTGCGTCAAGGGATACACTGTCAAGGGGAGCAATAACAATTCCATCTGCCTGAGCAGATACTGCATTCTGAAGAAGGGTAAGCTGTCCTTCAATATCAGATTCCAAAGCAGTTCCAACGACTACTACATTGCAGCCCAGCTCTCTGCCTGCCTGCTCTGCACCTGCCTGTAAAACGCTCCAGTACTGATTTCCCAACACCTTTACGATTACGTAGATGGTCTTACCCCCTGCTTTTTGTTCGGTCTTTGCTTCAGCTTTGGTACTCTCTGCCTTCTCCGGTGCTGATGTTTCCTTGCTGCCCTCCGCTGCAGTGGTCGCTGCTGCGCCTCCTGTAGGTTTGCTGGAACAGCCAACCAAACCGGTAACTGCCATGGCTGCCGCCAACAATACTGCCGTTACTTTTCTCATTTCTTCTCCTCCTGGAATTATATAGTTTTATTTTGTCAAGCCAAAGAACCGCTTGATTGCCCCTAAATCACCGCTCTTTTTCGCAGTCTGAGATGCAACTGCGATTAACAGGATTACGCCTACAATTACCTGCTGCCAGAATGAATTGACCCCATTTAAATTCAGTCCATTACGAATAACACCCATCATTAAGGCACCGATTACCGTATTTAAAATCTTACCTTCTCCACCCATAATGGAAATTCCGCCTAATACAGACGCTGCAATGGCTTCCATCTCATATCCGTTACCAGCGGTAGGCTGGGCACTGGATAATCTTGAGGCAACTAAAATTCCACAGATTGCCGCAGACAGACCGGAAATACAGTAAGCGAACATACGTGTTTTTACTGCATTGATACCGGAAAGCTTGGCTGCTTCTAAGTTGGAACCGCAGGCATAAATCTGGCGGCCGATCCGCATCTTTGCAAGAACCACTCCAAGAATCAATGCATAGACAAGAGTAATGATAACGCTGTATGGAAGCCCGTCCCCTCCAATTCGTCCTCCGCCAAGAACGTAAAACTGCTTTTGAACTTCTGCGGAAGGAATGTTGGTGGTATAAAGTGGAGCACCGTTTACCAAAACGTTGGCCATGCCTCGGTATACCCACTGGGTTGCTAACGTAGCTACAAAAGGTACCACTCCCAAAATCTCAATAAAGAAACCGTTCATGACACCCGTAAGCAGGCCCATGATCAAGCATAAAATGATACATACCGGAAGGGGAAGTCCCATCATCAAAAGGGCTACCATAATAATGCCTGACAATGCCATGGAAGCACCTGCGGATAAATCGTTACCACCGCAGACAAGACAAAATGTTAAACCGCATCCAATAATCGTATACGTTACAATCTGCTGCAAAAGATTCTGTAAATTAGCAGGAGCCAAAAATTTTGCCGGCTGAAGAACTGAAAACAGTACAAACAATCCGATCAGGATCCCCAGTGAATAGATTGCACGCCTTGTAGCCGCATCCAGCTTTCCAAACGAGCCGCCCTTCTTTTCCTGCCCCTTTGCTTTTATAATTGCCATCCTTATTCTCCTTTTCTATCTCCTCCGCCCGGTAAAACAGGCGCCTTTTTTCCTTCCAGTTTGTTATAACCGGCTGCCAGATATAAAATCTCTTCCTGGGTCGTGGTTTTCGCATCCAGTTCTCCATTAATCTCGCCCTGATGGATAACAACAACCCTGTCACTCATACCAAGGATTTCAGGTAATTCTGAAGAAATCATGATAATGGATACGCCCTGATCACTAAGCTGGTTGAAAAGCTCATATACCTCGTACTTCGCTCCTACATCAATTCCTCTGGTAGGTTCATCGACGATCAGCACCTTAACATCATTGCACAGCCACTTTGCAAGCACCACCTTCTGCTGATTTCCACCGGAAAGATTTCTGCAAAGCTGATGGACACTGGGTGTCTTCGTCCTCATACGCTTTACATATTTTTCTGCATTCTCAAGTCCGGCCTTATCATTAATAAAGCCAAAACGGGTTATGCTTGGGAGATGAGCCATATTGGTGTTGTATTTAATATCCAGACCAAGGGCCAGTCCATCCCGTTTTCGGTCTTCTGTGGCGTAACCAATTCCATGCTTAATGGCCTGAATGACGGAAGTCACCTTAATGGGCTTTCCCTCCATAAAAAGCTCCATGGAGTCCGGCTGGTCCGCACCAAAGATACAACGCATAAGCTCTGTTCTTCCAGCACCCACAAGACCTGAAATTCCAAGGATTTCTCCTTTTCTTACATACAGATAATCCGCATTTACCTTGGTACCACGGCGTACATTTTTAGCTTCCAGTACAATGTCTCCAATGGTACGCTTATGTTTTGGATATTTGTCCTCCAGAGAACGGCCTACAATCATGTTTACCAGTTCATCCATTGTTATCTCATTTAAATTTCTGGTTCCTATGTACTGTCCATCCCGGATTATGGTCACTCGTTCACATATCTGGTTCAGCTCTGCCATTCGATGGGAGATATATACCATTCCAACGCCTTTTTCCTTCAGACGCCTGATAATTCCAAACAGCTGCTCGATTTCCTTCTCTGTCAGCGTTGCCGTTGGCTCATCAAGAACCAGTATCTTGGAATTAAAGCTGATTGCTTTTGCTATTTCCACCATCTGCTGCTGGGCAATGCTCAAGCTTCCTACGTGGTCATAGGTATTTAGTTCAATACCTAAGTCGACCAGTATCTTTTTTGCTTCCTCGTGCATCCTGTTGTCATCAATAAAGATACCTTTTTTATGCGCCCTGCCAATAAATATATTATCCGCAACGCTTAAATGCCCGCACATGTTAAGTTCCTGCATAATAATGCTGACCCCAAGCTCATGTGCCTTGGCAACCGAATCAATGACTACTTTTTCTCCCTCAATAAAGATTTCACCTTCATCTGCCTGATACACTCCGGATAAAATCTTCATAAGAGTGGATTTGCCAGCTCCGTTTTCGCCTACAAGTCCTAATACTTCTCCTTTATTTACTGACAGTTTTACTTTATCGAGAGCCTTGACCCCGGGAAAGCTTTTGCTGATTCCTTCCATACGAAACAATTCCTGTTCCATCCCTCATCCTCCTCTCTGCTTGTTCACACCTCCTGTGCTTGCATTCATTATATCTGCTGCCTATACCGGATTCTATCGTAAGTTTTTATCATCCCTAGTATAATTTTATCTTTTTTTACGAACAAAGAAAAAAAGAGCCTGGATCACCAGGCTCTGTCCCTATGAAAGCTCATTCAGTCGATTCATTCTATACTCTGACGGGTTAATCCCAACCAGACGTTTAAAAACCTTTGTAAAATAATTGGAATCTAAATATCCCACTCTTGCACCAACATCTTTCACGATTACATTGGGCTGTTCCAGAAACTTTTTTGCCTCGCCAACCCTGTAATCCATTAAGTAAGAGGTAAAGCTTTGACCGAACTGCTGCTTGAACATTTTACAAAAATAAGGTTCTGAATACCCGATGGAACGAGCTACTTCATTCATCGAAATATCATTCATGAAATTAGAACGAATGTATTCCTCCACCATAGAGGTCATCACCGACAACCGACTGCTGTTATAATCCGGTTCTTTTTCTGAAATATTATTGACAGCTTCTGTTGCCATATCCTTTTCTTTTTTGGTCTGGGGGGTAACATCACCGCTTACCCTTAGAGCTTCTTCCACTACATTAATAATTTCCTTCTGGGAATAGGGCTTTAATAAATATTCCATGGCTTTTATGGATATGGCTTTCTTTGCATAATCAAACCTGTCATATGCCGTTAAAAATATAAGGCAGCAATGCGGGTCTTCCTTTCTCATAATTTCAGCAGCCTGGATTCCATTAAGACCTGGCATTCCAATATCCAAAATAGCCACCTGAATCTTCTCCCGCCGAAAGACATCCACTGCTTCTTTTCCATTCTGTGCCTCAAACACAAAACAGCTGTCCCCAAACTTTTTTTGAATCATCTTCTTAAGCACAATCCGCTCAATCATTTCATCTTCCACTATCATCAACCGTTGCATTCCCCGTATACCCCTTTTTCCCACCGAATTCAATTTCAACTACAGTACCCTTGTTCTCTGTGCTGTGAATGGTTACCTTCCCATATTCATAATAAGCAGAAATTCTTCTGTATATATTTCCAAGACCGATCCCCAGTCCGGTCCCTTTTGTTTCCATGGCATTTCGTATGGCATTAAGCTTCTCCGGATCCATTCCTTTTCCGGTGTCCGAGACGGATATCCATAAATTCTCCCCTGATTTTTTAATATCGATCTGGATGGCGCCCCCCATTTCTTTCTCCGATATGCCGTGGATCACCCCATTTTCCACCAGAGGCTGTAGAAGAAAAACAGGAACCTCCTCCTGATACAAAGCGCTGTCACAATTGATATTCCATTGAAACCGGTCCTTAAAACGCATTTGCTGGATATACATATAATCCCGCACCACCTTAAGCTCCTGTTCCAGAGGCTCAAAGGCGTTTGAGGTCCTAAGACTGTAACGAAGAAGATTTCCAACGGCGACCAGCATCTCTTCCGTTACCGGCGCTTCCTCCATCTGAGCCATCCTTGTCATCATATTTAAGGTGTTAAACAGGAAATGAGGGTTCAGCTGACTTTTAATCAGCTGAAGCTGAGCCATGGAGAAACGTTTTTCAAGCTCTGCCCTCTCAAGCTCATGGCGGTAAAGCTTTTCTTCCACCTGTCTTTTCTCTTCTGTTGCAATCACATAATTTTCTGTGGAGGATTTCATTTTATTAAAGGCATTCACAAGCTGTCCGATTTCATCGGTTCCGTCCCAGTGCACATCAGGAGAAGAAAAATCATTCTTTTCAATTCTTCCGGAAACATTGGCCAGCTGTACCACCGCCTTAACGATACTCCCTGTAATGAACCGAAGAAGAATCACAAGCACCACAAAGGCCGTAAGGCTGATCATAACCAAAAGATAGGGCATCCGCTTCAGCGCTGAAATCTGGACTTCATAATAATCATTTCCCGCCATTAACACGATTTTCGTGAGACGGTTGGCATAGATTTCCAGATACTTCTGCATGTTATAGACCTTGTACAGCTCTTTGATGTAGTTATCATCTCCCGAGCTCATGGATACTACCTTTTCCCGTTGCTTTTCATAGGTCTCATATCCATTGATAATATTCCAGGTCACCCCAAAACGGGCCTCCCCTATCTTATCGTAATCATAAGGAAGTCCATCTAAATGAATTTTAGTCTCCCTGCAGGCCAGCTGGTATGCCGACCGGTTATCCGATGTATTGTTTGAAAGAAGGCGGGCAAACTGCTCCCTCTCCTTTTCCATGGATTCCTGAAATTTATAGCAGGCCAGATTGTCATCCATAATCACTCTTGCACCGTCTACGAATATGTATACCACCTTTAAATTGATAAAAATAGAAGCACCCATAATCATTCCTACGCTGCCAATGATTACGTACAGCTTCTTTTTTAGTGTCATCTGATACCAAAGGGCAAGCAGCCGTTTCCCCACCTGTTTTCCTCCCAATCCCCATTTGTCGTTTTTGTGCAATAATCATAATTTATCTTAGCTTCCCTTAAACTTTTTGTCAATATTATTGTATATAGAAAAAAAACACAGCCGCAAAACGAGAATTTTTGCGGCTGCGTTTTTTTGTAATTACAGATTAAATGCCTTTAATAGACGTTTCAAATAATCCATGAATTTAGCTTCCCGGACGGCCTGGGCAGTAAGAATGGGAACCTCTCCTATCTTCTTTCCACCAAGGGTATAGATGAGAGAACCCGCCGGCTGGCCTTCTTCTAGGGGTGCCGGAAGGGAAGGAACCAGTTCCAGTTTCTTTTCAATGGCTGCAAAATCTTCCCCTTTTAAGCTCAGATATGAAAATGAACCGCCATATTTTAGGGGGACCTCTTCTTCCACACCGTTATCTACGATCATGTTCGGAAGAGGAATCATATCTTTATCTTCATACAGCTTACAGTTGGCATACCCGTAGTTTAACAAGGTCTGGGCATCGGCAAACCGAACCTTATAATCCGGTGCTGCCATAATGGAGGCAATGAGCCGGACGCCATCTTTTTCTGCTGTGGCTGACAAACAGTACTTGGCGACAGAGGTAGAACCAGTTTTCAAACCAGTTACATTAAAGTTCGTGGCCATCTTTAACAGCTTGTTGGTATTGGATAGACCGAATTCTTTCGTCCCCTGCTTTGTTACATGGGTGATGTTCTCCATCCAGATGGTGGAATAATTATGTATTTGAGGATATTTGTTAATAAGCTCTCTGGACATAATAGCAATATCCCTGGCAGTTGTCACATGGGTGGGGGACTCTGTAAGTCCGCAGCAATCTTCAAAATGAGTATTGGTCATTCCAAGAGCTGCCGCCCTCTCATTCATCATTTTTATAAACTCATCTTCTGTTCCTGCTATGTATTCTGCCATGGCCACAGAGGCATCATTTCCAGAGGCAACCACAATACACTTAATCAGGGTTTCCACTGTCTGAACCTCTCCCTCTTCGAGGAACACCTGAGAGCCACCCATTGATTTTGCATGGGCACTGGTAACGACCTCATCCGTAAGTTTAATTTTGCCGGAATCCAGCGCATCAAAAATAAGGATCAGTGTCATAATTTTTGTAATACTGGCTGGGCTTCTCTTTTCATCTGCATCTTTTTCATAGATGACCTGACCGGTCGAAGCCTCCATTAAAATAGCACTTGGGGCCTGGATCGCCGGGCCTCCCTCTGCATTAACCTCCTTCGCCTGTTCTGCCTGTACAATCATATCCGAGGCTACCGCGATATCAGGCTCCTGTCCTGCGGCCGGAATGCATAAACTGTAACAAAGCAGGATACAGCTTAAAACAAATGCCGTAACTCTCCTCATGCTAGATACCATCCCCTGAAAATTACTTTATACCATTGTATGGGGACATATCCTATTCCTATGCCAATTTTTCCAAAAAAAATTCCCAGCTTATCGTTTCATCTTCCCATAAAGTATGATATACTTGTACAGGAAATGTTACACTCATTGGGTAACAACCTAATATATTGAAAAGCTAAGGGGTTAGACTATGAACTTTAATAATTTCCGTGAGCGAAATTTCGGCAGAGGTCGAAACCGTATTCAAAGCACTATTATAATTGCATTCTTTGGATTATTAATCATTGCAATTCTTGCACTTTGTGGCATTGCCATAAATAAAAAGCTTGGTCATGGCACATTGCCTGCTGATTCTTCTGTCGCAAACCACTCCTCTGAAAGTGAAGCAACTGCTGCCAGTGAACCAGAAAAGGATCCTGGTTTAACTCTTCTTGAAAAGGCTGAGGCACTGTCTATCCAGTACGATTATGACGGAGCCATTGCCCTTTTACAGTCTGATACCAATCTGGCCGCCAGAGAGGATTTTAAATCAGCCATTGCCGGATATGAAACTGCCAAAAGCGCTTTAGTCCCTGTTAATCCACAGGATGTGACCCATGTATTTTTTCATTCTCTGATTATGGACAACAAAAAGGCCTTTGATGGAGATAAGAAACAGGCAGGCTATAACCAGATGATGACCACCAAGTCTGAATTCTTAAAGATCATGCAGTCTATGTACGACAAGGGCTATGTGCTTGTCAAGATTCACGATCTGGCATATGAGACAAAGGATGAAAACGGCAATCCTAAATTTACATATGGCAACATCATGTTACCAGAGGGAAAAAAAGCGTTCGTTCTTTCCCAGGATGATGTTTGTTACTACGAATATATGGATGGGGACGGATTCGCTTCCAGGCTTGTCATTGGAAAAGACGGCTACCCCACCTGTGAGATGAAGATGGATGATGGCAGCGTTTCCGTTGGAGATTATGACCTGGTCCCTATTCTGGAAAATTTTATTCAGACGCACCCTGGTTTTTCCTACAAAGGAGCAAGGGGAATCCTGGCTTTTACCGGGTACAATGGAATCTTGGGGTATCGCACCGACGAGGCTTATAAAGATACCAACCCTAATTTTGAAGAAGACAAAAAACAGGCGGCAGCCGTAGCCCAGAATCTTAAGGAGCATGGATGGGAGCTGGCCTCTCACAGCTGGGGCCACCGCAACATGGGCGGAATTTCCATGGAGCATTTTAAAATAGATTCGGATAAATGGGCAAAGAACGTGGGGTCCTTAATCGGCCCAACGGACATTATTCTCTTTCCCTTTGGAAGTGACATTGGAAGCTGGACGCCTTATACGGAGGACAACGAACGTTTTACTTATTTACAATCACAGGGCTTTCGCTATTTCTGTAATGTAGATGCCAGCAAATCCACCTGGATGCAGCTTGGACCAGATTATTTCCGCCAGGCCAGAAGAAACCTTGACGGATACCGTATGTATTATTATCCTGACAGCTTAAAGGATCTTTTCAATGTACCTGACGTATTTGATCCGGACAGACCTACCCCTGTTCCTCCCATGTAAGCAGCAATGCTTAAACTGGGAACGTTTCATAATTCATTTGTTTTAGAAATATAGAAAGATAGAAATAAATACGCAAATAAGTAAAAAGGTATTTTGACATGGTTTAGCACCAGTCAAAATACCTTTTTTATAATGAACTACGTGAAATACTTAAACGATGTATTAAAATTCTACGAATCCTTTGATCGGCTGGTCAGGAGATACAGTTTCTGCATAAAGTACCGGGCCTTCCCCGTTATAATCTTTCCAGTATTCATAGGCAATTTTAGCCTTTACCTTGACCCACTGCTTTGTCTCAAGGTTATTGGCTTCTCTTGATTTTGTTACAAATCCTAAGAAGGTCATATCATCTTCACAGCAAGTCATGGCCATACGTCCCGGTACAAAGTAATTTCTTGGGAACTCGGGAGTTTTTAGTACCATAGCTGTAAATTCGACGGTTTTCCCTTCATACCGGTCTCTCCGCTCCATACAGTCAATATACCAGACTCCATAAGCCTTAGGCGATATCTGTATTACGTCCTGGCTCATATCATAGGGCAGATCTTCTTCTGCAATCTCATTGACCTCTCCCTCAGAATCTTCAAACACAATCTCTCCCTTGGGACTCATGGACTTAAGCGTCCGGCGATAGCCGGAAAGATCCTCGATCCCATCGCAGCGGTTGCAGATAATCATCTCGGAATTTTTGACCATTGCAAAAAGAAGCGGCTTCATATTGGCTGAGTATAAATCAAAGGTGGACATATCAATCAGTGTAATCTGCTGATAAACGTTCCAGTCATCCGGAAGCTTTAACTGATCTAAATTCCACATTCCGTTCCATTCAATCAGAACACGCTCCGGATTGTGAAGAAGCTCCAGCTCCAGAAGTCGGTCTGGTGTCATCTCTTCTAAGCTATCAATGAAAACAGCTTCTGTATGATTACGGGAAAGCAGTTCTGAATCGTATTCTGTCTCACCTTCTTCGCAGACAATTAACAGTGTCTTCCCGTCTGTCTTAAAATAATCCTGTTCCATGGTAAACTGAAGGAACTGGGTCTTACCTGATTCCAAAAATCCATTAATCAGGAATACCGGCATAAAATCATCTTCCATTGTTTCGGTATTACTCATGTTTTCCTCCATTCCACTTAACGCTTAAACGCTTTTTTCAGCTCTTCTTCTTTTAAATTGGCTCCAATGACACATACCTTGCCAGTATATTCCGGAACTCCATTACGGATTTCGTACTGCTCCGGCACAAGATCAAAGTAAAGCCACTGACCCTTTTCTTCTCCTGGAATCATACCCTTAGCCCGAAGAACATCTCCAAAGCCTTCTCCGTATGCCAGCTCATCAAGGATCTTGTCCAGCTCTTCCCTGCTGATAGAAGCAACATTCTCTGCTCCCCAGCTGGTGAATACCTCATCTGCATCATGATGGTCATGGTCATGACCACAGCCGCAGCCTTCACCATGATGATGGTGATGATGCTCATGGTCATGGTCGTGATTGTGGCCGCAGCCACAGCCTTCTTCGTGATCATGGTGATGATGCTCATGGTCGTGATCGTGGTCGTGATTATGACCGCAGCCACAGCCTTCTTCGTGATCATGGTGATGATGCTCATGGTCGTGATCGTGGTCGTGATTATGACCACAGCCGCAGCCTCCCTCGTGATCATGATGGTGATGCTCATGGCCGTGATCATGGCCGCAGCCACATTCTCCTTCGTGGTCATGATGATGGGACTTGACCTCAGCCAAAAGATCTTCAACCATGGTATCAGGCTTTTCAATGATTTCCATAAGCTGTTTTCCGCTCAGTTCCCCAAATGGTGTGGTAACTACGGAAGCCTTTGGATTCAATTCCCTGATGATTTCAACTGCCTGGTCAACCTTGTCCGATGGCGCGATGTCTGTACGGCTTAAAACAACGGTTCCGGCATTTTCTATCTGATTATTAAAGAACTCACCAAAATTCTTCCGGTACATTTTACACTTCTGAGCATCAACAATGGTCACTGCGCTGTTTAAAACCACATCAAGCTGGGAAGCAACGTCAACAACTGCCTTCATAACGTCAGACAGCTTACCTACACCAGAAGGCTCGATAATTACACGGTCAGGCTGGTACTTTGTTAGCACTTCTTTTAAGGATTCTCCAAAATCGCCTACAAGAGAACAACAAATACAGCCAGAATTCATCTCACGGATCTCAATGCCTGCATCCTTTAAGAAACCACCGTCAATTCCTATCTCACCAAATTCATTTTCAATCAGGACAACCTGCTCACCTGCAATGGCTTCCTGTAATAACTTCTTAATAAAAGTCGTCTTTCCAGCTCCAAGGAAGCCGGAGATAATATCAATCTTTGTCATGTCAGTACGTACCTCTTTTCTTTCCAGAGTTTAACAAGAAACTACAACTACTTATTGTGTCACAAACTTTACCATAAGTCAAGCAGAGTGCCTCCTGTTTTCTTCGGCATAATCTGCAAAAATTATCAGCTGATTCAATGATTCCAATTTAATGGTATCACTTTTTGACACCTTTTTCTGGTATACTATAATAAAGACAGCAAAGAAAGGAGCTAACAGCTTATGAAAAAACTATTTCTGGCATCCTCATTTCAGGATGTGGCAGACCTGCTTCCAGATTTTGAAAAAAACTTAAAGGGGAAAACAATTACCTTTATTCCCACCGCAAGTATCGTGGAAACGGTTAATTTTTATGTGAAATCAGGTAGGAAAACATTGGAGGATATGGGACTTATGGTTGATGAGCTGGAGATTTCCACTGCATCAGCAGAAGAAATCACTTCAAAACTCAAGCAAAATGATTATATCTACGTGACCGGAGGGAACACATTTTTCCTGCTTCAGGAAATGAAACGTACCGGTACTGATCAGTTAATAAAAGAGGAAGTAAATTCAGGAAAACTTTATATCGGGGAATCGGCAGGAGCCATTGTTGCATCGGCTGATATTGAATATGCAAAAGGTATGGATTCTATTGATGAGGCACCGAACCTTGAAAGCTTTGAAGCGCTTGGTCTTGTAGATTTCTATCCTGTCCCTCACTATAACAATCCACCCTTTCAGGTAGCCTCTAAGAAAATTATAGATACTTATTCCTCTACCTTAAAGCTCTCTCCCATCAGCAACCAAGAGGCCATTCTGGTCAATAACGAAGAGATAAAGGTAAAAACAAGCCAGCTCCATTCATAAACACGGATTCTATTCATTTATAAATTTATGATATCATAGTTATAATGCCATAAAAATACGCCTTGAAACGGGAATTATAAGACCGATCAAGGCATATTTTTTATCCTTTTTCCACAGGGCGCTTGTAACAAGCCTTTTACAGTTCCTGCTTTTCCCTTTCCTGCTCATCAAAGCAGTGAAAACAGCATCCGCTGCATCCAGAACAGTTGCCGCAGCAGCTGCCCTTTTGCTTAGTCAATTTTTTTCCGGCACGATACACCAGAAAAATCAGAATCAGAGAAATAATAATTGTTGATCCATTGGCGGAAAGCCACAACAGCATAAGAGGTCTCTCCTTCCTTTTTTGCCTCCATCTCTAAGTAGCTTCGAGAATCAGATACTTTTATATATAGAATATTCTCACTTTCACGGATTGTAGCCAGGTTCCAAAAAATCATTGCATACCTGTCATTATTTATTTACTCTGGACTTAATGAGTTTCCCGATTTCCTTTACCGTCTCTGATGGCTCATAATCCTCTTCATCAAATAAAAACTGATGCATATGCCTGACACTGTCCACCATATCAACGGGCACAACGTAGTCCTTTACTTTCCCAATGGCAGCGTCTTTTACTTTATAGGGAAATCCCTCCGATTCTGTCATGTGAAACCGCCTCACATTCTTTATCAGGGGCAGAAGATCCTTCATTCCAATGCTGGTTGATATCTGGGGAAGAACGGTAGATGCCAGCCTGTTTAAGGTAGCCAGATCAGCTTCTCTGGCCTTCTTAAGCACCAGATTTGCAACCTCTCTCTGCCTTTCCGTCCGCTTAAAATCAGTATCTGTTTTACGAAGTCTGGCATAAGCCACCGCCTGAACCCCATCCAAATGATTTAAGCCTTCCTTCTTTAGATGATGGGAGCCAATGCCTGTAGATTCCACGGTCTCCGTGATAAAACCATTGATTAACCGAAATTCTTCATGACTGATGTCAACATCAATTCCGTCCAAAATATTAATAGCCTCTGCAACCGCCTTCCAGCTAAATGCGGCATAGTCATCTATACTTAAATCAAGATTTTCTGTCAGAGCATCGACTGCCTGTGTAGGACCTCCAAAGAAGTAGGCATCGTTGATTTTCCCATACCGTCCTTTTTTATCCAGCTTTAAGTAAGTATCGCGGTATACAGAAACAACTCTCATTTCTCCGGTACCTAGATTAATATTAAAGACCATTTGCATATCAGACCTGGTACTCTTTTTTAAATTGCCTTCTCTGGAATCCACACCAAAGACAGCAACGGTCCAATAGCCTTCCATCTTTTCCTGAGTCTCTATACTGATATTGGTATTCTGAACCGGGGGCCTCTCAATCTCCGGCAGCCTCTGCGGCATATGAGCTATATTCCATGCAAATCCTGCCATCGTACCTATCATAGCCGCCCATACGGCTGCAATCGTAATAAAGCCCCATTTCAAGTAATTAGCCATGATTCCTCCCAGATTAACAATGCATTCTTATCTCTCCTTAATTTCCCTTTATTTTTAAAATTTATGCAAAAATATGTTTTATCTTTTCCGGGTGATCGATGATGAAGCTGGGATGAAATGTTTCAAGTTCCTTCTGATCCCTAAATCCCCAAGTGACACCAACGGTATCTATACCTGCATGGATTCCAGTCTTCATATCTGTGTTGGTATCTCCGAAATACAGGCATTCTGAAGGCTTTACGTGAAAGCTTTCTGCCATAAATAAGGCACCGGCTGGATCAGGTTTTAAGGAAATTCCGTCCCCATCCCCTACAATCAGATCGAAATATCCCGGTTCAAAGCAGGTCTCCACACATTCCACCGCTCTCACCCGGTTTTTGTTCGTCAGTATCCCTAATTTAATTTCCTTTTCCTTTAAGAACCGAAGGAGCTCCGGGATTCCATCATAAGGTTTTATCTCATAGAGGCAATTTTCCTCAAATATCTTTTCATATACAGAAAGAGCCTCCTCATAATGCACCAGAGCTTCATCTCCGGAATAAA